>NZ_JAMQQF010000140.1 GCF_023716945.1 Frankia sp. AiPs1
GGGTCGAGCCGGGCGAGCTCACCGCCGCCGACCGGGCCATCGAGCCGGACATGAACAGCGCCGCGGCCTTCCTCGCGGCCGCGCTCGCCACCGGGGGGCGGGTGGTGGTGCCGGACTGGCCGGAGGCGACGGAGCAGCCCGGCCGGATGCTCCCCACGCTGCTGGCGGCGATGGGCGCCACGACGGAGCGCACCGCGGCGGGCCTGGCGGTCAGCGGCGGCAGCGGGATCCACGGGATCGACGTCGACCTCGGTGACTTCGGGGAGGCCGCGCCCGTTCTGACCGCCCTCGCCGTCCTGGCCGACTCGCCGTCCCGGCTGCGCGGCATCGCGCATCTTCGCCTGCAGGAGACCGACCGGCTCGTCGCCCTCGCCCAGGAGCTCGGCAGTCTCGGCGCACGGATCACGGTGACCGACGACGGGCTGGCGATCGAGCCCGCGCCTCTGCGCGGCGGGCGCCTCGACCCACGGGCCGACCATCGGCTGGCGATGGCGTACGCGGTGGTGGGCCTGGTCGTGCCGGGGATCGCCATCGACGACATCTCGACGACCGGCAAAACGGTGCCGGACTTCCCCCGCATGTGGACGGCGATGCTGGCCGGATGAGCGGCGGCGAGATGAGCGGCGGCGAGATGAGCGGCGCGGCTGAGCGGGCTGTGGGCTAGCCGATGGCTCGCGAACTGGACGAGGACGATGTCCGGGTGCGACCGGGGCGCAGCTCGCGTCCCCGGACCCGGGAGCGACCCGACCATGCCGAGGCGGTGCCGGCGGTGGTCGTCGGCGTCGACCGTGGTCGCTACACCTGCCGGCCGGGCCCGACGCCGCAGCGGCTGGTCGCCGCGGTGCGCGGCGGCTCGATGCGCCGCACGTCGGTGGTCGTCGGGGACCGGGTCGCGCTGGTCGGCGACGTCTCGGGGACATCCGGGGCGCTGGCCCGACTGGTCCGCCGCGAGGAGCGCACGAGTGTCCTGCGCCGCACACCCGACGACACCGACCCCGCGGAGCGGCCGATCGTCGCGAACGCCGACATCCTGGTCGTCGTCTGCTCGGTGACCGATCCCGTGCCGCGGCCGGGCCTGATCGACCGTTGCCTGGTCGCCGCCTACGACGGCGGGCTGTCCCCGGTGCTGTGCCTGACCAAGACCGACCTGGCCGACCCCGCGCCGCTGATCGAGCTGTACCGGCCGTTGGGGTTCCCGGTGCTGACGACCCGGCCGGACTGCGACCTCGACCCGCTGCTGGCGTTGCTGACCGACCGGGTCAGCGTGTTCTTCGGCCACAGCGGGGTCGGGAAGTCCAGCCTGGTCAACCGGCTGGTGCCGGCCGCGGACCGGGCGATCGGCGAGGTCAACGCCGTGACGGGCCGTGGGCGGCACACGTCGTCGGCAGCCGTGGCGCTGCTGCTCCCGGGGGGCGGCACGGTGATCGACACGCCGGGGGTGCGGTCGTTCGGCCTCGGGGCGGTGGCGCCGAACCGGGTGCTGCGGGCCTTCTCCGACCTCGCCGCCGCGGCCGAGCACTGCCAGCCCGGCTGCGAGCATCTCGCCCCGTCGCCTGACTGCGCGCTGGATTCAGCGGTGCGCGACGGGACGGCCGACGCCGCCCGGCTCGTCAGCCTTCGCCGACTACTCGCGGCCCGCGGAACGCCCCTATGAGAATGCAGATCGCGAGATTCGTCACACTCTTCCCGCCACGCGGGGCCCGCCGTCCGCGTCACCGACGCGCCAGGGGGCTCGGCTCGTAGTCTCGCAGACGTGACCCCGCCTAACCCCACCTCCGTGGGCACCGAATCGACCGAGGACATCGACGCCGTCGCCGTCGCCGACGATCTCGCGCTCGCGCTGAGTCTCGCGGACGCCGCAGATCGGATTACTCTTTCCCGTTTCCAAGCCGTCGATCTGCACGTTGAATCCAAGCCGGATAACACGCCGGTCTCCGACGCCGACACCGCCGTCGAATCCATGATCCGGGAAAGGCTCGCCGTCGCCCGGCCGGGGGACGCCGTCCTCGGTGAGGAGGAGGGGCTCGTCGGCGGGGGCGCCCGGCGGCGCTGGATCCTCGACCCGGTCGACGGGACGAAGAACTTCGTGCGCGGCGTGCCGGTCTGGGGCACTCTGCTCGGCCTGGAGGTGGACGGCCAGATGGTCGTCGGCGTGGCAAGCGCACCCGCGATGAGCCGGCGCTGGTGGGGAGCCCGGGGCACCGGCGCGTTCACCCGGGATGCCACCGGCGACACCCGGGGGCTCAAGGTCTCCTCGGTCGGCCGGCTGGGGGATGCGTTCATGTCCTTCGCCTCGGTGGAGGGATGGCGGACCGCGGACCGGCTCGACCAGTTCCTGCACCTTGCCGACCAGGTCTGGCGGACCCGGGCCTACGGCGACTTCTGGTCGCACATGATGGTCGCCGAGGGCGCGGTGGACCTCGCCTGCGAGCCCGAGGTGTCCCTGTGGGACATGGCGGCGCTGCAGGTCATCGTCGAGGAGGCCGGCGGCCGGTTCACCGACCTGACCGGCCGCCGTGGCCCTGGCCACGGCACCGTGCTGACGACCAACGGCCACCTGCACGACGTCGCGTTGCGTTCCTTCAACCGCTGAGCTTCTTCAACCCCTGCGACCCTTCAACCACCGAGTTCGTTCAACCACCGAGTCCCCAATCAGGCCACGGCGCCCATACGTAGCCTCAACGAGTGCGTGGCCTCAACGAGATGAGTGGCGGCCGGTGATCGGCTTCGCGCACCGCGGGGCGCCGGCCCCGCACCAACGGGAGAACACCCTGCCCGCGTTCCGGCGTGCGTTGGCGGGCGGGGCCAGCGGGTTGGAGTCGGACGCCTGGCTGACCGCGGACGGGGTGCCGGTGCTGCACCACGACGGGGCGCTCGGACCGCCCGGCCGGCGGCGGCGGATCAGCGATCTGACCGCCGACCGGCTGCCCGGCTGGGTGCCGTCGCTGGCCGCGTTCTACGCCGAACTCGGCACGTCGTTCGAGTTCAGCCTCGATCTGAAGGGTCCGCCCGGCGGCTGGGCGCCGGCGGCGGACGCCGTGGTCGCCGTGGCCCGGCAGGCGGGCGGAAGCTCGGCGGCCCGCCGGCTGTGGCTGTGCGGGAACCTCCCGGAGCTCGCCGCTTTCCGGGATCGTGACCTGGACGTGCGCCTGGTGAATTCCACGTCGATGCGCACGGTCATGGACGGTGGCGGGGTCAGCGCCTACGGCGGGCGGCTGCGCGCCGCCGGCGTGGCCGCGCTGAACCTACGGACCCGGGAATGGACGCCACCACGGGCCGGGAACGTCGGCGTTCTGCACGACCTCGGTATCGCCGCGTTCGGCTGGGATGCGCAGAGTACCGGCACCCTGGCACGCCTGGCCGGATACGGCCTGGACGCGGTCTACAGCGACCATCTGGCGCGGCTGGTGCGGGTCACCGGTTCCGCCGCGAGATAGCGCCGGACCAGCGGATGAGTCGGAAGCGCGGGCGGCACACCGGACGAATTGGCTGACGAAGCCGACGAAGCCGACGATTGCGTTGTGCGCAGCGTGACCCGGCTCCGGCGCACTGTCATATCGACGACTGTTAGGTTAGCTTGAGGTAGCTATCGGGACTACCGACGGAGAGTGGCCACGAAAGATCGGCCGATCGGCCCGATGGATTGGCCCGCAGAAGCGATAACCGCGCGGCCGGCGACGGTGGGCGACCATGGCTCACCGTGGCACTTTCCTGACACCGGGATGACGGCCGACTGCGCTCAGTCCTCCTCGGCGACTTTCAGCATCTGCTCCGGAAACCCGGTGCGTTCCGCCACATGCTCGACGGAGTATCCCTGTCGCACCAGGTCGCGGGCCTGCTCCAGCGTCCAGCCCCGCCCGGGGTCAACCCGGCTGACAACCACTTCACTCGCCTGATGCCGTTCCTGCGGCCAGCTGAGTCGTGCACGGCGTGCCAAGGGTGGACCTCCGAGATTTGAGGACTTTGATGTTACGCAACCAAGGATAGGCCATATTGACGTCGGCCTGCCCGTTGAACTCCACGATAGCGGGTGGCGACCTGTTAATGCAGACCCGCGCCGAAGGCTGTGCATCATCCGAACGCCGGGTGGCCCGAACAGGCGGTCATGCACAAGGTACGAGTGGGCAGGATCTCTGTCGACCCCGGGAACTTCCTGGTGACGAAGAGCGTCGAGGAGAGCGGTTCAGGCGAGAAGGCATGACCACATCTGTCCGGGGGTCTTCCGGCCCACCCGCCACTTAGCCGGCCAGCCGCGGCCGCGGCGGCATAGACCGAACCGCGGCACCCGACGTCGGCCGGGCCGAACCCGAAACGGCCTGATACCGCACCCGCCGGCCCTCAGCCGACGGGTGCGCCCGGATCACGCGGCCCGCTCCGGCGAGTCTCCCCCGGCAGCCGCCTGCCCACCCGCGACGCCCCCGGACGCGACGCCCCCGGATGGGGGGACTCGGCGGTGGTGGCGCTCTCGGTAACGATGTACTTCGAGGTGACGCCGCTCTTCGCGGTGGTGCTGCTCCCGGTGAAGGCTGGGGCGACCGCCACGGGCGGACTCGGGGTCGAGGTCCCTGGGTCGTCCGCCGGCCGGGGGGTGTACGCCTCCCGGCCGTGTTCGCGCAGCATCATCCGCCACTGGCGCGGCGAGTGGCTCGCCGGCCTGGTCGTGGCCAGGAAATCCTCGAGAACCCGCCGGAAGCGCACGGGATCACTGTGATGGGGGAAATGCCCGGCACCGGCGAAGATCTCCAGTCGGCTTCCGGGCATGGCCGCATGCGCGATCCGGGCATGATCGACCGGGATCACCGCGTCCCGGTCGCCCCAGACGATCAGCGATGGCATCCCGGCGGCCAGATAGCAGCGGTCGAGCATCGTGATGGCCTGACCGTGGGCGTCGACAACGGATCGCAGCGTCCGCAGGAAGGCCGTCCGCGCCGTGGGCACCCCGAGCGAGTCGCAGACATGCAGAATGTCCTCGGCATCGCGGCCCACGGCGGTATGCAGCAGCCGCAGCGCCCGCAACCCGGCCCAGCCGGCAAAGCGCACCGGCGGGACGCCCAGCAGCGACATCACCGCGCCTGCGCCCGGCAACGCCGCAGCCCGAAGCGCCGGGTGCAGATCCGGCCCGACCCCGCCGGTGGCCACCAGGACGAGCCGCTCGCAGCGCTCCGGGAACTGGTAGGCGAACTGCATCGCGACCCCGCCACCGAGCGAATGCCCGACTACCGTCGCCCGCTCGATGCCGAGCACCGTGAGCAGGTCACGCATGCCGCAGGCATAGCCGGCCACCGAGTAGTCACCGCGCGGCTTGTCCGAATCCCCGTGCCCGAGCAGGTCGGGGGCTATCACCGTGTGGCGGCGCGCGAGCTCGCCAATGATCGGCGCCCAGGTGCGGGCGTTGTCCCCGATGCCATGGATCAGCAGCAGCACCGGTCCCCGGCCGGCGCGCAGGTAACAGCGCCGATACCCGTGGACCGTGACGAACCGCGGGGTCAGCCCGCCAGCCCCCGCACTCGGCGCACCGTGGGTCATGGCCACCCCAGCCTAGAACTCAATGTTGCTCATCACGTGCTTGATCCTGGTGTAGTCCTCCAGGCCGTACACGGACAGATCCTTGCCGTAACCGCTCTTCTTGAATCCACCGTGCGGCATCTCCGCGACGATCGAAATGTGAGTATTGATCCACACGCAGCCGAAGTCCAGGCGCCGCGCGACCCGCATGGCCCGGCCGTGATCGCGCGTCCAGACGCTGGAGGCCAGGCCGTACTCCACACCGTTGGCCCAGGCCACCGCGGTGTCCTCCGAGTCGAACCGCTGCATCGTGATGACCGGGCCGAAGACCTCCGACTGGATGAGTTCGTCGTCCTGGCGCAGGCCGGCGACGACCGTGGCGGGGTAGAAGTAGCCGGGCCGGTCGAGGGCCGCACCGCCGGCAAGTACCTCGGCGTGCCCCGGCGCCCGCTGGACGAACCCGCCCACCCGGTCGAGCTGGCCGGCGCTGTTCAACGGGCCGTAGTCGACGTCGGTCTCGTCCGGCGAGCCCGTCGCGGTACCCCGGGCCGCCTCGGCCAACGCGGCGGCAAGATCGTCATGGATCCCCGGCGCGGCCAGCACCCGGGTCGCCGCGGTGCAGTCCTGGCCGGCGTTGAAGTAGGCGGCTCCGGCGATCTCCGCGGCCACGGCGGCCGGGTCCACGTCGTCGAAGACGATGACCGGTGCCTTCCCGCCAAGCTCCAGATGCACCCGCTTGAGCGAGTCCGCCGCCGCCCGCGCCACCTCCATGCCGGCCCGCACGCTGCCGGTCACCGACACCATCGCCGGCCCCGGGTGCGCGACCAGCGCCCGCCCGGTGTCCCGGTCCCCGCAGACGACGTTGAGCACGCCGGGCGGGAGGAACTCGGCGGCGATCTCGGCGAGCAGCAGACTGGACGCCGGGGTCGTGTCCGATGGCTTGAGGATGACCGTGTTACCGGCCGCGATCGCCGGCGCGATCTTCCACACCGCCATCATCAGCGGGTAGTTCCACGGCGTGACCTGCGCGCAGACCCCGACGGGTTCCCGGCGCACGAAGCTGGTGTGCCCGGCGAGGTACTCCCCGGCGGCCCGGCCCTCCAGCAGCCGCGCGGCCCCGGCGAAGAAGCGGATCTGGTCGGCGGACGGCCCGACCTCCTCGTCCACGGTGAGCTGTAGCGGTTTGCCGGTGTTGGCGCTCTCCACCGCGGCGACCTCGTCGGCGCGTTCCTCCAGCGCGTCCGCCAGGCGCAGCAGCGCCCGGGAACGCTCGGCCGGGGTGGTGTCGCGCCAGGTCTCGAACGCCGTCGACGCGGCGCGGACGGCGGCGTCGACGTCGGCGGGACCCGACCGCGGGGACTCGGCAAACAGCTCGCCGGTCGACGGGTTCAGAATCGACATCGTCTCGCCCTCGACGGTCTGACTGGAGACACCGCCGACGAAGTTGGCGAGGATCGCGTCCATACGTCTCTCCTAAGGCTGATGGTCCCCCGACCGTCGACCCGTCCGACCGTCGGACATGTCGCTACAACGATTACGATGGTTCCACGAACTTGAGGCCACGGATAGCGTGAACAAAAGACCGTGACGCCACGGAAACACGCTACCCGCGCCCGGTCCAGCGGAGGGCGCACGGCCCCGGAGAAAGGCAGGTCGAAACGATGCCGGGCCGCCGACGTCCCGCCGCCGCAGCCGCCGTCCCGTCCCTGTGGCTGGACACCGCCGGCCCCGCCCCGGCACCCCGGCCGCGCCTGCTGGGCCGGCTCACCGCCGACGTCGCCATCGTCGGCGCCGGCTTCACCGGCCTGTGGACCGCCTACCACCTGCGCCGCGACGACCCGACCCTGCGGGTGGCCGTCGTCGAGCGGGAGACCGCCGGATTCGGCGCGTCCGGTCGCAACGGCGGCTGGTGCTCGGCGCTGTTCCCCGTCCAGTCGATGGCGCCGGCGATGCGCGGGCCGCTCGCGGACACCATCGACGACATCGACGCCGTCTGCCGCGCCGAGGGCATCGACTGCGACCTCGCCAAGGACGGCTTCCTCGAACTCGCCACCACCCCCGCCCAGCTCACCCGCCTACGGGCAACCCTCCCGGACGCGCCCGCCCCGGACGCTCCCGCCGTCGACTCCGCACCCCGCTGGCTGGACGCCGACCAGGCCGCGCGCCTCGTCCGGGTGCCCGGTGCGCTCGGCGGGATCCTCGATCCGCAGTGCGCCGCGCTGCACCCGCTCAAGCTGGTCCGCGGCCTCGCGGCGGCGGCGCAGCGCCACGGCGTCGAGTTGTTCGAACGCTCCCCCGCCGAGCGCATCGAGCCCGGCCGGGTGGTGCTGACCGACGGCGAGATCCGGGCAGGCGTCGTCGTGCGGGCCACCGAGGGCTACACCCCCGCCCTGCCCGGCCTGCGCCGCGACCTCGCCCCCGTCTACTCGCTGATCATCGCCACGGAACCGCTGCCGCAGTCGGTCTGGGCAGACATCGGCTGGGACCGCCGGGTCACCCTGTCCGACGGACGCCGGCTGCTCATCTACGCCCAGCGCAGCGCGGACGGCCGGATCGTCCTCGGCGGTCGCGGCGCGCCGTACCACTTCGGCTCGCGCACCAGCCCGGCCTTCGACTCCTCCCCCGCCGTCTTCGAGCGCCTCCGCCGCACCCTGGTCACCCTGTTCCCCGCCGCCGCAAACGCCCGGATCACCCACCGCTGGGGCGGCCCCCTCGGCGTGCCGCGTGACTGGACCCCCGGCGTCTGTTTCGCCCCCGACACCGGCCTGGCCTGGGCTGGCGGCTACGTCGGCGACGGCGTGGCCGCCGCCGCCCTGGCCGGCCGCACCCTCGCCGACCTGATCCGCGGCCAGCGCTCCCCCCGCACGAACCTGCCCTGGGTCGTCGACCACCGCCGCCCCTGGGAACCCGAACCGGCCCGCTGGCTTGGCATCAACGCCGGCCGCCTGCTCGCCGCCGCCGCCGACACCCGCGAGAACCGCACCGGCCGCCCCTCCCGCCTCGGCCCCGCCCTCGACCACCTCACCGGCCACTGACCCCCTGCTCCGGCTCGCTGTCCCTCCCTCCGGCCCCACTGGCACGGCTGGCGGTCCCGGGCCAGCCAAGCGATCAGTGAGCGGCAGAGCGCTCGCCTTGCAAGCGCGTGGTCGCACGATCGCAATCCCGCAGACGATCATCGCCTCGGACCTGGGGATCCGCGCGGACGCGCGATGCGGTTCCGCGGAACCGCGACATCGCGTCGCGATCCTCCAGGGATGATCGGCGAGCCGATCAATGGCCCACACAACAAGGCGCTCGTCCAGTTGCGATCCCTCTAGGGATGATCAGTGGCAGGTGATCGGCGGCGGCACCGCCCACCCGCTCGAGTTGCGATCCCTCTAGGGATGATCAGTGGCCCCATAGTAAAGGTGCAGGTCAGGGGATCCGATGGGAGGGGGAGATTCCGCGATCTTGCGGCGGTTCGGCGGTAGTGCAACTGTGCAGGTCAGGGCGTTGATCCAGACCGGTTGGCAGGGCGGGTTCACGGGCGGCCGCCTTGCTGGTTCGGGCGGGTTGCGGTGCGGAGAGCTCGTTGCGGTGCGCTGCGCATGGTTCGGATGCTCAGACCGTGCAGAGCGCACCGCAATTGCCGGACGGGTCGGGCGGGTCAGGCGGTGAGGTCGCGGGTGAGGTGGTCGAGGCTGTCGAGGTAGCGGTCGACATCGGCGTCGGTGTGCTGGACCGAGAGGGTCCACTCCTCCTCGCGGCCGGGGGCCATCAGGACGCCGCGGTTGGCGTTGTAGAGCCAGGCGAGTTCGGGCAGGGCGGCGTTCTGGTGGGCCATGAAGGACGTGTAGTCGCGGATGGGGGCGTCGGTGAAGTGCACGCAGCCCTTGGAGCTGATCCCGACCGTGTAACCGGGGATGCCGTGGCGGGCCAGGATCTCGTCGCAGCCGGCGATCAGGCGGTCGTTGAGGCGGTCGAGGTGGGCGTAGGCGTCGGGGGTGAGCACCTCGAGCAGGCTCGCGCGGGCGGCGGCCATGGTCAGCGGGTTGCCGTTGTACGTGCCGACCTGCTTGACCTTGTCCGCGGCGACGACCTCCATGATCTGCGCGGTCGCGCCGATGGCGCCCGACGGCAGGCCGCCACCGAGGGCCTTGGCCAGCGTGATCATGTCGGGTCGCACGCCGAAGCGCTCGGTCGCGCCGCCGGCCGCGACGCACAGGCCGGTCTTGACCTCATCGAAGATCAGGATGATGCCGTGCCGGGCGGTGATCTCCCGGACCGCCGCCAGGTAGCCGGGCTCGGGCAGGACGACGCCCAGGTTCATCATCGCCGCCTCCATGATGACGCAGGCGGGCAGGCGACCCTGCGCGGCGAGGGCCTCGATCCGCCGTTCCATCGCGGGGGCGTCGTTGAACGGGACGGGCACGGTGAGATCGATGACGGCCTGCGGGATGCCGGCGCCGTAGCCGAGGGAGTTCATGTTGTCGGCCGGGCCGATGTCGTCGTAGGGCGCGCCGATCGACACCATCACGTAGTCGTGGTGGCCGTGGTACGAGCCGAAGATCTTGATGATCGTGTCGCGGCCGGTGACCCCACGGGCGATGCGGATGGCGTCCATCGTCGCCTCGGAGCCGGAGTTGACGTAGCGCCACTGCGGCAGCCCGAACCGGCGGGCGAGCTCCTCGCTGACGACGACGGAGTCCTCGGTCGGCATCGCGAAGTGGGTGCCGAGGGCGACCCGCTCGGTCACCGCCCGCACGATCGCGGGGTGGGCGTGGCCTTGGACCATCGAGCCGAAGCCGTTGTGGAAGTCGGCGTACTCGTTGCCGTCGACATCCCAGACGAGCGAACCGCGGCCGTGGGTGAGGTAGATCGGCCACGGGTCGCGGCTCTGGTAGGACGAGGGCACCCCCGACGTCATCGACCGCACCGCCCGCGCGTGCATCCCCTCGGAACCACGGGTCCGGTGCTGCAGACGGGCCTCCTCCCGATCGGTGAGCTCCACCGCCCTGGCGTGAAGTGCGGCCTGGGTCACACTTGCCTCGGTAACGCTCAGATTCGACACCGTCCACCCACCCCTTCAACCAAGCGACTACCGAAAGCGTAGCTCGGCTCGCAATTGAGCGACGGAATCCGCGGACAAAAGCGGATTCGGGTATCGCTTCCCCGTTCGTGCACTCGTAGCCATACGATGACAATGGGACGCCCTCCGAGCGGTCCGGGCCGGCGCGGCCCGACGCCCCGGCCGACGCCCCGGCCGGCGATCGGACCGGCGCACCGCCGGGCGAGACGAGGAGGATGCCGGGTGCAGTCTCGACGGACACCCGGCCAGCGCACCGCCTCAGACGGGCTGCTGGACGACATCAACAAGGCCATCATCGAGCAGCTCCAGCAGGACGGCCGGCGTTCGTACGCGGCGATGGCGGCCGCCGTCGGGCTGTCCGAGGCGGCGGTGCGCCAGCGGGTCCAGCGGCTGCTCGACGCCGGCGTCATGCAGATCGTCGCCGTCACCGATCCGCTGCGGGTCGGCTTCCACCGAGAAGCAATGATCGGCGTGCGGGTCACGGGCGACACCCGGGTGGTCGCCGCCACCATCGCCGATCTTCCCGAGGTCGACTATGTCGTGCTCACGGCCGGCTCGTTCGACCTCATCGTCGAGATCGTCGCCGAGGATGACGAGCACCTGCTGGATCTGATCAACGATCGGATCCGCGCCCTGCCGCAGGTGCTCGCCACGGAGACGTTCGTCTACCTGCGGCTGGTGAAACAGACCTACACCTGGGGAGCGCGCTGACGCGCCAGTGCAACAAGGGCGGGCGGGCAGAGATGACGCGGGCTTCAGGTTCAGGGGCACGAACGGGACGGCGACCGGTGGCGGCGGAACGCGACGACGACGGCGATATGCCGTGGTCACAGGCATGCCCGAACCGGAGCCGACGGATGGGCACCCGTCGCCACGGATGAGCCGCCAGAAGCGGGGAACGGACGCGGAGTCACGCCGCCGACACCGTTCCCCGAACAACCAAGCAGCACCAACAAGAGTCCAACAGTGCAATGACACAACAACTCGGCCCAGACACGATGGGGTGAGCATGGCGCTTGTCCACCATGACCCGCAGGACGGCATACTCGTTACTCGCATTGGCCAGGCCGAGATCACCGTGCGGCCCGAGCCGCCGGCGAGCGCCGGTAAGGCTCCGGTGATCCTCCTTCGCCTGGATGCGCCCATGCTGGATACGCTCGCCGCCGCCTACCTCGACCCCGACGAGGCCCGCCGCCTCGCCCAGTCCCTGCTCCGTGCCGCCGAGGCGGCGCGCCCCAGCAGCCCCTGGCGCACGCCGCGCACCCGCTGAGCCGCGCCCGCTGAGCCGCCCGCACTGACCCCGCGCCCGGCCAGCCGTAGCAGTGCTGACAGGGCGCACGTTCCCTTGGCTCTGCGCCACCGGTCGGTTGCGGAGTCGAGCCGAGGTCTGGGTGCGGTTTATCGGTCTGAAACCGCACCCGGGCCTCGACATGACATGTTCGCGATCCGGCCCGGGATGACGGCGTCGGGCCGAAGGCCGTGCCGACGCCGGATGTGACGCACCCGACGACGACCGCCACCGGAGGCGGCGGCCTCAGCCGCGGTGCCCGACGGTCTCCCCCAGCGGAGGAGGCCGCCGCAGGAGATCGAGCCGGCAAAAGACAGAGCTGGCAAAAGACAGAGCGGCAGGACGCAATGCGAAGAGGCTCCCGGAGAATTCTCCGGGAGCCTCTTCAGGTGGTAGCGGGGACAGGATTTGAACCTGTGACCTCTGGGTTATGAGCCCAGCGAGCTACCGAGCTGCTCCACCCCGCGTCGGTGTGTGTCTTTACTATACAGGGCCGCCACCGGCAGATGTCAAACCGATGGCGGCCCTAATTTTGGGCGAATCTCGACGAAGATCGCAAAGGGCGCGGATCATCCCGTTTCGCCCGGGTCAGCCGGACGAGGGTGCTGCCCGTGGCTGCTGTGGCGGACTGGCGGTGGCACCCGCGGGACTCGGGGGGCTCCCGGGAGCAGCGACGGTCGGCGTCGTTCCCGGCGACGCGGAGCCGGCGGCGGTGCCGCGGGGCGTGGGTCCGGCCGAGCGGCTCGGCGAGGGGCTCGCGGCCGGCGGGGTCGTCGGCGGGCTGGCGAGAGCCCGCAGCCGACTCAGCGCATCGGCGAGGTCGGTCTGCGCCTGGCCGTAGGCGTTGAAGTCCGGCGGGTTCTTGCGCAGCGCGTCCTGACCGGCCTTGTAGGCGCTGTCGGCGTCGGTGACGGCGTCCTGCAGCCCGGACGCCCCGGTCGCTGGAGCGACGGCCACGCGGCCGCCCTGCGCGGTGGCCTGATCGCCGCCGCCACCGCCGGTGGCCGTGGTGGGGGGGGGGGGGGGGGGGGCCGCGCCGGGCCCCCCCCCCCCACCCCCCGCGCCCCACTAACCCCCCCCCCCCCCCCCCCCCCCCCCCCCCCCCCGCCCCCCCCCCCCCCCCC
>NZ_JAMQQF010000141.1 GCF_023716945.1 Frankia sp. AiPs1
GCGGCGGTCAGCTCGCTGGCCGGCTGGCTGCGGCGGCTGTCCGAGGCAGTCGCGCGCGAACGTCCCCCCACCATCACCCCGGCCCCCGCGGCCCCCGCGGCCCCCACCGTCACCACCGGCGGCACGGCTGCAGGTGGTGCGTCGGATGGCTGAGCGGGGCCCAGGGGAGCCAAACGGTCCCAGACCTGCACCTCCGCGATCGACGCCCTCGCCGCGTTCCTCCGCCGGCCGTGGATCGGCGGGGACGTCCGCCGCCGACCAGAGGGGTGCCCGCGGTCGCAGCACCGTCCAGCCGGGGACGCAGGCGGGGGCCGCACAGCTGCCGTTGATCGGCCTGCTGGGTTCCCTGCTCACCGTGGACGCGGCGGGACGACTCCGTGGACCCGGGAGAACTGCCGGCTCCGCAGGCGCGCGCGGGTCCGGACAATATTCCGAGCAAGCACGGACAGCCCCATCGGCGGACGATCTCTCGTCGGCGAACGCCTTGGTGCTCCTGCGTCGCGCGCCGTTCCTGCGTCCGGCTCAGGACGGCCAGCCTGCCAAGCTCGATGTCACGGCCAACCACGACTGGGCGCGCCGCACTGCGGCCGGCTGGTCCGTCCCCAGGCCAGGGTCCGGGCCCGGGTCGGATCCGGAGATGTCCGCGCTGGCCCGGGCGGTGGCCGAACGCCGGGAGCGGGCCGTCTCCCGGCTCGCCGTCGGCGCCACGACCGCGCTCGCCATCGACCTGCGCACCGAGGGGACGATGCTGGTGGGAGCCGCGGACGGCAGCGTCCAGGACGTCGCCATGGCCCTGCACGGCACCTACGGTTGGCCGGTGATCCCCGGATCCGCGCTCAAGGGGGTCGCCCAGGCCTGCGCCGCCCGGAAGGGGGCGTCCCTGTGCGAGGCGGATCTGCGCATCTTCGGCTCGCCTCGGCCGGGCGGCGACGACACCGCCGTGCAGGGCACCGCTACGCAGGGCGGCGCCGCGCAGGGCTCCGTTGCGCAGGGCTCCGTTCGATTTCTCGACGCGCTGCCCACCGACGCGCTGCGAATCCATCGCGACGTCCTGACCCCGCACGCGGGGATGTACTACCGCACCGTGGCCACGGCGGCCGAGGACATCATCCCGCCGGCCGACTACCTGCAGCCGGTGCCCGTCGGCTTCCTCAGCGCGAGCGGTCGGTGGCAGGCGTTCTGCATCGGGCCGCACGACGACGTCCACCGGGCCGCCCAGCTGCTGACGGAGGCGGTGGATCTGCTGGGCATCGGGGCGAAGACGGCGGCGGGCTACGGCTACCTGTCCGCCTCCGAACCCGTGGCAACGCCCGGACCCACGCCGACCGGAGGGCACCATGACCTGGACTGACATCACGCTGACGGTGCAGACGCCGATGTTCCTCGGCGGGGTCGACCTGCCCGGCGACGTGACGACGCCCTCCGGCGGGCGGCCGCGCCCGCCGACCAAGGTCGTCTTTCCGGTGCCGAGCCTGCGCGGAGCGTTGCGGTACTGGCTGCGCGCCCTCGTCGGCGCCCACCTGCCCCCGTCCCGCGAGGGGCTGCTGACGCTCGCCGACGTGGAGCGCCGGGTGTTCGGCACGGCGTCCCGCGAGGAGGGCGGCACACCGACGCCCGGCGATCGGTCACCCGCGAGGCGCAGCCCGTCGACGGTGATCATCCGCTCGCGGGAACTCGTGCCCTTCGTGCGGCCGTACGGTCCGGCGAGCCAGCTCGACGATGCGCAGGAAGAGGAGACCCCGGGCGGCCGAGGAACCCGTCGCACGGGCAGGGGCCAAGGCGGACGCGGAGGCAATTACAAGGACAAGGACCGTGAAGCGGGCGGCACGGTCACCTATCTGCTCGGGCAGGGGCTGTTCCAGGACAAGAAGCTGGTCGTCGGGCATGTGCCAGCGGGGTGCAAGATCCGGCTGGCCGTCCGGCTTGACGGCCACGCCGACGATCAGTCGGCCGTCGGTGACCTGCTGATCGCCTCGCTGTGGGCGCTGGCGACGTTCGGCGGGCTCGGCCAGCGGGCCAGGCGTGGCTTCGGCACCGTGGCGGTCAAGGTAGACGATGTCGTGGACCTACCGGCCCGGCGCTTCTCCACCATATTTCTGTCGAAACCCGTCGAGGAGGACGCCGCCGCCAAGCTCAGGCTGGTCCTCGGTGGTGTCCGCCTGGTGCTGGCGGATCTCGGCGTCGAGCACCTGCCGGTGGGCGCGCCTCGCCTGCTCGACGGCAGCGGCGGGCCGCTACCGCCGGACTACCCGTGTTTCCGCCCAGGCCGCTACCTGCTGGCCGACGACGTACCCGAGCGGCCGGCGCGGGACGTCGACGCCGCCCTGCGGTACGTGGCCGGACAGCTTCGTGGCTTCCGGGCGAACGGCGAGCCGAGCGCGGCAGACCAGCCGCGCTCGCAGGACTACGTCGAGGTCATCGGCCCCTGGCTCGACGGCACGCTGCCGTCCCCGGAGCAGGCCCTCGACAACTCCGCGCTGGGGCTTCCCACGGGTTACGCGCGACCCGTTTCCGGCGGGAAGCCAGACACGGCGATGGTCAGCCCACGCCTCGACGGCGCGGAGATCAGACGCGCCTCGCCGCTGTGGCTGCGGCCCTATCCATCCGGCGACGGATGGCACCTTCGCTCGCTGGCCTTCCTCGACCGCTTCCTTCCGGACGGCGCAACTCTCGTGCTCACCGGGGAGCGCGCCGGGCAGTCCATCGACCCGCACGTCATGCCTGCGCCGACCCAGGCCGATGTGGACAGCAGGCTGCGCGAGTGGTTCTGAGCCCGGACTGAGGCTCGATGTGCGAGGTGAGACCGACACCGGCTGAGGCCGGCCGAACCCGCGACGCGGTTCCGCGGAACACTCCGATCCGCTATCGAAGCCGGTGCGTTCCCGGACAAGGTGACGAATTCAGTCCGCACATCGCCCGCCCGGTAGATGACCCGACGCTGGCTATGATCATGCATCGGGCAGGAGCGCCGTGCCGTCCCTCGGCGAACAATCCGTGACGACGTCGGCCCTCAGCGGCCGCCCGACCGTGGCAGCAGCCGGGCTTCCACGATCAACGTCTTGACCTGGGCAGTTGCACTACCGCCGGACCGCTGCAGCGATCATCCCGCACACCCCCCGGCCAGCCCCACTGACCTGCAGCTTTACCACGGGGTCCGTGATCATCCCTGGAGGGATCGCAACGCCATGGCATTGTAGAAGGCCACGCTGCCTGGCGGTCCGTGATCATCCCTGGAGGGATCGCAACCCGTTCGGTAAATCGGTGTCGGCGGTCCATCGGGTCCGTGATCATCTCTGGAGGGATCGCGGCAAAAGGATGCGGTAATAGGTCCGTGGTGATTCGTGCCCGTCTGGGGATACGGGCGCGCGGCGACGGCGGCCCGGTCCCGTCGGCCTGAGCGGGTGGGCCGGGCCGCCCGAGTGTCAGTTCTTGGGGTCGGCGACGGCTGTCGCGGTGCGGGTGTTGCCGGTGACCGTGGCGCGGACGGTGACGGTCGCGCCCTGGTGGATGTCGGTGACCTTCGCGGGCTTCCCGTCGGCGCGGAACCTCGTGTCGCCGTCGATGACGTACGTGGCCGTGTAGCCGTCCTCGCTGGCCAGGCTGATCGAGGTCGCGCTGATCGCGGTCACCTTCCCCCGCTGCCCGGCGACGACCTGGAAGCCCTTGGCCGTCTTGACGGTCGCCTCGCCGTGCTGGACGCGCTCGGCCAGGCGGCGCTCGCGTCGCAGCCGGCGCGCCTCGGCCGGCTTCGGATGGTCCTCGGTGGACGGCGACGCCGTCGCGGAGGCTGGTGCCGCCGCAGCGGTCTGCGCTGCCGGCGCCGGCGCGGCGGACGCGGCCGTGCCGCTGAACCCGAGACCGACCCCCAGACCGAGTCCGAGCAGCCCCGCCGCCGCTACGCCCGCACCCCGCCGTCCCGTCAGGAATTTGCCCATCACTGCCGTCCTTTCCCGGTGGCGCCCGCACGCCGTGCTCGGACCCGTCGACCAAGACTCGGTCGTCCCCCGATCCGGCGTCGCGCGCCGCTGCGGCGCGCTGGCAGACCCACGATGCGACAGCCGCATGTGAGCGAGATGCGAACGCGGTCGGGAACGGATCTCAGCCGGCGGACACCGGTGTCGGGAGGGCAGACCGGCGCCGGATACTCCAGCGGGGGGGGGCTACTGGAAGCTGACCGCGGTCGGCCGGACCGCATAGGCCACCCGGTGCGGCGCGTCCGCGGGCGGCCCGTCCAGCCGCATCGAGTACCGGTCGGCGAGCCGCATGAACAGCTCGGCCTGCGGATCGGGGTCGATCCGTACGACGAGGCCGCGGATCTCCAGGTACCGGTAGGGCGCCTCGGGGTCGTTGACGGACACCGCCACCTGCGGCCTCCCCGTGACGTTGCGGTACTTCTGCCGGGACGTGGTGTTCGTGAACCATAGGAACGTGCCGTCCCAGAGCACCCACATCGGGTTCACCTGGGGGGTGCCGTCCGGCCGGATCGTCGCGAGGTGCCCGAACAGCGGCCGCTCCAGCAGATCACGGTGACTCTCGGGGATGACTGCCATATCACGATGATATATCAGTACCTTGATGGTTGATGATTGTGTCTACCGATCCGGCGGCCTGAACCGCACGGGGAAGCGGGACCGAACACGCGAGCCCGGGGAAAGCGCCCGCCTTCGCCCGCAAGGATCAACGCCCTGACCTGGGCAGTTGCATCACCGTCGGACCGCTGCAATGATCATGTTGTACGCCCCTCAGGCATCCACTCTGACCTGCGGCTTTACCATGGGGTTCGTGATCATCCCTGGAGGGATCGCAACCCGCTCCGCGGTCAGGGTCGTGGCGTTGGTGCAGGTTCGTGATCATCCCTGGAGGGATCGCAACGTGCACGCGCGACGCATGCGTGTAGTCGGGTACCAGTCCGTGATCTTCCCTGGAGGGATCGCGACCCGTCTGTCGTGCCTGCGGGTGTCGGTAGGCCAGGCCGCGTGGTGATCGTGGAGGTCGGGGTCGTCGACGTTGGGCTCGTGTTCGACGGCGCGGCGCGGTTCCGCGGAACACCTTGATCGTCGGGCGGCGGGTTCGGGCTGAGCTAGAGGGGGTGCGACGCGCGGAGGCGGCGTGATCGGCTGAAACTGTCAGAGGGTGGGGAAGCGCTGGATCCAGCGGCGTTGCCAGGGGGTCTCGACGGCTCGCGGGTGATGGTGCGCGCGGGTCCAGGTGACGGCGTCCGCGGGTGACAGGCCGGCCAGCACGGCGAGGCAGGCGAGCACGGTTCCGGTGCGGCCGACTCCGCCGCCGCAGGCGAGCTCGATGCGGTCGGACGTCTGCGTGTGCGCGTGTAGCGCGCGGATGCGGGCGGCGGCCGTCGTGGGATTGCGCGGGAGGAGGAAGTCCGGCCAGTCGATCCACTCGTGCGGCCACGCCAGGTGACCGTCATGCCGCCGCCGCAGGCGGGCACCGCCCAGGTAGAGGCCGCAATCGGGGAGCGGGCCCGGGGCTGGGGGGTGGCGCAGCCCGCGTGGCCGGATCCAGCCTCCGTCCGGCAGTCGGATCGCCCCGGGCAGCGGGACGACGGTGGGCAGGTCGGTGGCGGCGGGTGGCTCGGCGCTGCCCTCGTCGGCGCTTCTCTCGTCGGGGCGGGCGGCGGCGTCGGCGGATGGGATCGGTCCGGACGACGTGCGAGCGGCCGAGGCCGCCGCGGGCGAACCCGGGCCGCCGTCGGTCGGATGGACCGGCGGAACATCGGCACCGCCGGGGGGTGCGCCGGCTCCCTCGGAGGTGGTGGTCGTGGGTTCGGATCGTCGGATGGTGGCCGGCCTGGCGGTGCCCGGCGCCGCAACCACGCTGGCCGTGTCGGTGCCCAGAGCGCCGGTAGTTCCCGGGACGCTGGGGGTGCCTCCGGGGGCGATGGCGGTCATGGGTCCTCCGATGCGCGGTAGCCTCGGATCAGTGTGGCCGTCCCGGCCATCCGTGGGTCGCCCACCCCAGCGAGTCGAGCGGGCGCAGTGAGGACCGTGGCCGCCAGATCCCGCCCGGTCGACGCGGGAGGCGAACGGCTCGGCCTGGCGATCAAGCGGGCCGAGCAGGTGCTGATCGCGGAGAAGACCAGGGTGCTGCGGCCGTTCGGCCTCACCGTCGCGCAGTACGCGGCGATGGTCGTGATCGCCGCCACTCCTGGCATTTCCGGCGCGCGGATCGCCCGGCAGGGCAACGTCACGCCGCAGACGATGGCCGTCGTGCTGGCCGGTCTGGAGGCGAAGGGGCTCATCGAGCGCCAGCCGTCCGGCGACCACGCGCAGGTCCTCGTCACCCGCCTGAGCCGGGCGGGCCAGGCACTGTTTCGGCGCGCCGACGCCGCGGCACTCGAGGTCGAGCAGCGGCTCGCTGCCGCGTTCAGTGACGCCGAGCTTGCCACCCTGCGGGAGCTGCTCGCCCGGGCGACGGCGGCGATCCCCGCCCCGGCCGCGGCCAGCTGACATCCCGGGGCGCGCGAGGGCGGTGGGGCATCCCGTCTCGCAGCACTGCCGTCGCGCCTCGTGGCCGGCTGACAGCCAGCGGCACGGCACAGACGACGACCGCCCGGCGGGAGTTCGTCCCGACCGGGCGGTCGTGTGGTGGTGCGTGCGGCTGCGGCTCACGCGGCCTGTGCCGTGCGACGGCGTGGTCTAGACCCTGGTGGGCTCTCGACTTTCCGTGCCCGTCGCCCCGCCCTGCGGGGGGACCTGGGAGCGGGCCGCGCCCGTCCAGGACGGTGCGTCGCCGGCCTTGGGGGGCAGCGACGGGGCGAAGTTCTCGCCGAGTCGCTCCAACGCCGCGCGGGCGAAGATCTGCTGCTGGGTGACCGTGCGCTCCGAGCGGCCCCGGCCGATGAAGCTGACCGTCCAGTGCAGCAGGGTGGTCAGACGGTGCTTGAAGCCGATGATGTAGACGAGGTGCACGGCCAGCCAGACCAGCCAGGCGAAGAAGCCGCTGAACTGGATGTTGCCGATCTTGGCCACCGCGCTGAACCGCGAGATGGTGGCCATGCTGCCCTTGTCGTTGTACTTGAACGGGTGGCCGGTCTGCTTGCCGGCGACCCAGGCCTTGATCTCCTTGGCCGCGTGCCGGCCGCCCTGGATGGCGACCTGGGCGACACCGGGCAGCCGGTTGAGGCTCATCATGTCGCCGATGACGTAGATCTCCGGGTGGCCCGGGAGGGTGAGGTCGGGGAGCACCTCGACGCGGCCGGCGCGGTCGATGCCGGCGCCGGTCTGCTCGGCGAGCTGCTTGCCGAGCGGGCTCGCGGCGACGCCGGCGGCCCAGACCTTGCAGACCGAGTCGATCCGGCGGCGGGTGCCGTCGGCGTCCTCGACGTCGATGCCGGTGGCGTCGACGTTGACGACCTTGGCGCCGAGCTGTACCTCGACGCCGATCTTCTCCAGCTTGTCGGCGGCCTTCGCGCCGAGCCGCTCCCCGAAGGGCGGGAGCACGGCGGGCGCGGCGTCGAGCAGGATCACCCGGGCCTTGGTGGGGTCGATGCTGCGGAAGTCGCGACGCAGCGTGCGCCGCGACAGCTCGGCGATCTGGCCGGCCATCTCCACGCCGGTGGGGCCGGCGCCGACGACGACGAAGGTCAGCAGCCGCTCGATGTCGGCCGGGTCGGTCGAGCCCTCGGCGAGCTCGAACATGCCGAAGATCCGGCCGCGCAGCTCGAGGGCGTCGTCGATGCTCTTCATGCCGGGGGCGTGGGTGGCGAACTGGTCGTTGCCGAAGTACGACTGCCCGGCGCCGGCGGCGACCACGAGGCTGTCGTAGGGGTGGACCGTCGTGCGGCCGAGCAGCTGGGACGTGACGGTCTTCGCCTTCACGTCGATCGTGGTCACGTCGCCGAGGACGACGTGGGCGTTCTCCTGGCGGCTGAGCACCTCGCGGGTGGTCGGGGCGATCTCGCCCTCCGACAGGATGCCGGTCGCCACCTGGTAGAGCAGCGGCTGGAACAGGTGATGAGTGGTCTTTGCGACGAGGGTGATCTCGACGGGCGCCTTGCGAAGAGCCTGCGCGGTGAACAGGCCCCCGAAGCCTGAGCCAATGATCACTACGCGGTGCGGGGAGCTCTGCCGCCCCTCGAGCCGTTCCGGTTCGTCGGCATGCCCTGTGCGGGCGCTGTCGGTGCTCACGATCCTTCTCCGCTCAACCTCTTGACTCCCAGCGGTGCCCGTTGGCGCCGCGGAGACCTTATCCCCGATAGCACGTCGGTCTCCACGAACTATTTTCCGCCGTATACCGGCCGCCGGATCGTGTTCATCGTCACCCCCGAGCCCGAAACATCGACTACGGACTATGTGGCGCGGAACACACTGCCGGTGACGGGCGGTAGGCTTAGCCCGGACCTTGATCGACGAGTGCGGCCGGTCCCACTACCGGTCGCCGGGGGAGGTGTCGCGTGCCGGCTCGGAAATACGGCCCGTCGACGCCCGCGGTCGACCATACCGTCCGCAGCCTGGCCGAGGTCGGCGGGGATCTGTCTGGGCAGGCGCATGATCACGTCGCGTTCGTCGACGTCGACCTGACCGAGGTGCCGACCACGGGCGCGGTTCTGGACTCGTGCACCTTCCGCGGGGTCCGGTTCAACGCATCGGGTTATTCAGACACCGCTTTCATCAACTGCGTGTTCGTCCGGTGCTCCTTCTTCGACACGAGCTTCGACGCGTGCAAGTTCACCGGCAGCCTGTTCGACGGATGCACGCACGACCTCATGAAGGTCGGTGGCGGAGATTGGTCCTTTGTTGGTCTGTCGCGGGCGAAACTGAGTCGCACGTCCTTCGTCGGAGTCCGGATGCGGGAGGCCGACCTGAGCGGTGCGCGCTGCGATGGCGCCACCCTGCGTGACAACGATCTCTCCGGCGCGCTGTGGGACGGCGCCGACCTGTCCGGCGCCGACCTGCGCGGCAGCGACCTGTCCGCGCTGGATCCGCTGGCCGTCACGCTGCGGGGCGCCCGCATCGACCCCTGGCAGGCCATCGTCGTCGCGACCGCGCTCGGCCTCGCGGTCGACTGAGGGGATCTCAGCCGCGCAGCGGGTCGCGGGCGAACGCCGCCATTCCCGCGGCGAATCCGACCCGCGCCCGGTAACCGAGTAGCTCGGCGGCGCCGACCGACGAGGCGACGATGTGCCGGACGTCCCCGATCCGGTAGTCGCCGGTCACCACGGGTGGCGGGCCGCCGACGGCACGGGCCAGCGCGCCCGCCATGTCCCCGACGGTGTGCGGTTCGCCCGAGCCGACGTTCAGCGCGGTGAGCCGGCCGGGCAGGTCCGGGCCGCGCGTCGCCAGCAGGTTGGCGGCCGCGACGTCCTGCACGTGGACGAAGTCCCGCCGCTGGCCGCCGTCCTCGAACACCCGCGGCGCGCGCCCGGCGGCCAGCGCGCTGCGAAAGATTGACGCGACCCCCGCGTACGGGGTGTCCCGCGGCATCCGCGGCCCGTAGACGTTGTGGTAGCGCAGCGCGATGACGGTGCCCCCGGTCGCGGCGGCCCAGGCCGCGGCGAGGTGCTCCTGGGCCACCTTGGTCGCCGCGTAGACGTTACGGGGATCGATCGGGGCGTCCTCGCCGACGGGGACGGAGGCGAGCTGCCGGTGGCAGCGCGGGCAGGGCGGCTCGAACCGCCCGGCGGCCAGGTCGGCGCGCAGCCGTGGGCCGGGGCGGACGACGCCGTGCTCGCCGCAGCGGTAGCCACCCTCGCCGTAGACGACCATGGAGCTGGCCAGCACCAGGCGCCCGATCCCGGCGCGGGCCATCGCGGCGAGCAGCACGGCCGTGCCGAGATCGTTGTTCGTGACGTACGCCGGCAGGTCGTCGAGGTTCACCCCCAGGCCCACCATGGCGGCCTGGTGGCACACGACGTCGATCCCGTCGAGCGCGGCCTCGACCTGGCCGCGGTCGGTGACGTCGCCGACGACGAGGTCGGCGCGGTCGTTCACCGCGGGGACGATCCGGTGCACCGCCGGCAGCAGCGCGTCGAGGATCCTGACCTCGTCGCCGGCCGCGACGGCCGCGTCCACGACCTGTGAGCCGATGAAACCGGCGCCGCCGGTGACGAGAAGCCGCATGTCGCCGACGCTATCCGCGCCGAGCGCCGCCGGATCTTACGAACCGCGGACGGCGCTGCCTCCGTTGCTCTGCTGTCCGGGTTGCTCTGCTGTCCGCGCTGCCCGCTGTCCGCTGCCCGCTGTCCGCAGTTCGTCAGGACGTCGGGAGGGCGACGACGAAACGGCAACCTCCCGGCTGGTTGTGCACGCTGACGGCGCCGCCGTGCGCCTCGATGATCCCGCGCACGATCGCCAGGCCGATGCCCGAGCGCGACCGCGGCTGCCCCGGACCGTCGTCGCCGGTCGGGGTTCGCGCGGGCTCCCCGCGGAAACCCAGGTCGAACACCCGCAGGAGGTCCTGCGCCGGGATGCCGCCGCAGCGGTCCGCCACCGAGAACAGCGCCTGATCGGCGGCCATGGTGGCGGTGACCTCCACCGTCCCGTCGTCGGGGGTGTGCCGGATGGCGTTGACCAGAAGATTCGTCAGGGCCCGCCCGACCTCGGCGGCATCGGCGTCGACGAAGCCGAGATCGTCGGCCTCGCCGCGGACGACGACGCCGCGCGCCCGCGCGATCGGATCGACGGCCGCGACCGCGTCCGACACCACGTCCGCGACGCGCACCTTCGCCAGGCTCAGTCGCAGCGCCCCGGCCTGCAACCGGGCCAACTCGAACAGGTCGTCGACCATCCCGGTGAGCCGCTCGGCCTCGGTGAGCATCCGGCGGTGGTAACGGTCGGTGGTCTCGACGTCGGTGATCAGGCCGTCCTCGAACGCCTCGGCCATCGCCCGAATGCCCGCCAGCGGGGTCCGCAGGTCGTGACTGATCCACGCGACCAGCTCGCGGCGGCTCGCTTCCAGGGCCCGTTCGCGGGCGAGCGACTCGACCAGCCGGGTGTTCGTCGCGTCCAGCGTGGCGGCGAGCGTGGCGAGCTCCGTCGTCGGGACGCGCCCCGCGCCCCGGTAGCCGGGGTCGCCGAGGGTCGCCGCCGCCCGGGTGAGGGCACCGGTCCCGGCCACGATCGGACGTCCGACGCGCAGCGCGAACGTGGAGGCGACCACCGCCGAGACCCCGACGATGATCAGAATTGTGCGCAGGTCGTGCTGGGAGAGGAACATCAGCCGCGCCGTGACGGTGACGCCCACGACGATCGCGACGATCGGCCACACGCACAACGCCGTGGCCATCGCCCACAGCGGCCGGCGGCGCAGCGCGAGCAGCAGCGGCACGCCGCTGACGGCGGCGGCCGTCGAGCAGCCCAGGGTGATCCCGGCGACCTCGAACTCGGCGATCATCGCATCCTCGCGCCCCCTGGCCCGCCGCCGCTCATCCCGCCCGCCGTCTGCCGCGGGCCGTCCGGCGATGGCTCTGCGCCGGCCACCATCGGCGACGCGTCGGCGCCGGCCACCACCGGCGACGCGTCGGCGCCGGGCACCGCCGGTGGGGCGTCGTATCGGTAGCCGACGCCCCACACGGTGACGAGCAGGCGGGGGGCGGTCGGATCGTCCTCGATCTTCTCCCGGAGCCGGCGGATGTGCACGGTCACCGTCGACGGATCGCCGTAACTCCAGCCCCACACCTGCTCGAGCAGTTCGACGCGGGTGAAGGCGTGGCCGGGCCGGCGCAGCAGGAAGGCCAGCAGGTCGAATTCGCGCACCGTGAGGCCGAGCGGCACCCCGTGGCGGGCCGCGGTCCGTGCCGCCGGGTCGATGACCAGGGAGCCGGCCCGCAGGACGCCGGGCTCCGGGGCCGCGGCGGACTCGGCTGCCCGCCGCAGCACCGACCGCACCCGCAGGGTCAGCTCCCGCGGGGAGAACGGTTTGGTCACGTAGTCGTCTGCGCCGACCTCCAGGCCGGCGATCCGGTCCGCCTCGTCGGCCCGCGCGGTCAGCATGATGACGGCAACGGGTTGGCGCGCGGTGAGCCGGCGGAAGACCTCGATGCCGTCGATGCCGGGCAGCATCAGGTCGAGGATGACCAGGTCGGGCGGGTGGGCCTCGGCGGCGCGCAGAGCGGCCGGGCCGTCCGCGGCGCGGTCGACGTCGAAACCGGCGTTGCGCAGGTAGCGGTCGACGACCTCGGCGACGAGGGCGTCGTCGTCGACGACGAGGACGCGGGCCATGCGGCCACGATAGGCAGCCCGGACCGCCCTCGCCCCGCCTGGCGCGGATGTTCCCCGCTTCGTAATGTGCCGCTGACGACGGCGATGGCCGGGTGCCCGCACCGCGGCCGACCGGTCGCCCTCGGCGCCGCTCCCGATCGCCTGCGCCGCACCGCTGAGCCAGGTCAGCGGGCCGACGATGGCCGAGGCCCGTCCTCGTTCCGTAAGGATCGATCATGGTCGCCCGGCACTACAGTCCCGACCATGTTGACGGAAAGTGATGGCGGCCGGACGGCGGTGGACGTCATCCTGCCCTGCCTGGACGAGGCCGGCGCGCTGCCCTGGGTGCTCGACCGGATGCCGGCGGGCTACCGGGCGATCGTGGCCGACAACGGGTCGCGGGACGGCTCCGCCGAGGTTGCCCGGGGCCGGGGCGCCACCGTCGTCGCCGTGCCCGAGCGCGGCTACGGCGCGGCCGTGCACGCCGGCCTGCTGGCCGCGGAGGCCGACGTCGTCTGCGTGTGCGACGCCGACGCCTCGCTCGACCCGGCGCGGCTGCCCGACCTCGTCGCCCTGCTCGCCACCGACCTGGTCGACCCCACCGCCGGCCGCGCCGACCTGGTCCTCGGCCGGCGCCGCCCGACCTCGCTGCGGGCC
>NZ_JAMQQF010000142.1 GCF_023716945.1 Frankia sp. AiPs1
CGCCGTGGCCGGGTACGGCGCCACCGTCCTGGAGTACCTCCTCGGCGCCGAGGGCGGCTGGGCCTGGGTGATCACACCGGCCGGCCGGATCGACGCCGTCCGCCTGACGTTGACCCGCGAGCACCTCGCGACCATGGTGGCCGCCCTGCCGGCGGCGCTGCGGGGGCCCGACGGCGGGCGGGCGGTGCTCGCCGAGCTGTCCGAGGCGTTGATCGGGCCGCTGCCACCCGGGCTGCTGCCACCGCCCGGGGCGCCACTGGCCGTGGTCCCGCACGGCGACCTGTTCGGCGTGCCGTTCGCCGCCCTGCGCGACGGCATGGACGGCCGGTACCTGCACGAGCGGTACGCCCTCGTGATGTTGCCGTCGATCGGAACCATCCCGGCCGCGGGCCTCGTCGGGACACCGCCGGCCCGCCCGGATCACCTTCTTGCGGTGGCGAATCCGGCATTCGAGAGCCTCCCGAGCCGGGCGGACCCGAGCCGGGCGGATCCGAGCCGGGCGGATCCGAGCCTGGCAGACCCGAGCCTGGCAGACCCGAGCCTGGCAGACCCGGGTCGGGCGGACCCGAGCCCGGCGGGGCCGGCCGGGCTGGCGGCCCTGCCCGAGGTGGAGGCTGCGCTCCCCGCCTTCGCGAGGCTGCTGGCCCCGGGCGCGACCCGCCGCTTCACCGGAGAGCAGGCCACGCTCGCCCGGCTCGCCGAGGTCCGTCCAGGCGAACTCGTCCTGCTCGCCACCCACGGGATCGCGGACATTCGCGACCCGGCCAACTGCTTCCTGGCGCTCGCGGCCATGCCCGGTCATGACGGCCGGGCCCGGATCCACGAGATCGCCGCGCTGCCGCTCGACTCCCCGTTGGTCGCGTTGCTGGCCTGTTGGACGGCGGCCGGCCGGATCACCGGCGACGGCGTGCTCGGGCTCAGCCGGGCCTTCCTGCTCGCCGGGGCGAACAGCGTGCTGGCGAGCCTGTGGACGGTCGGCGAGGAGACCGGCACCCAGGTCGTCTACCGGATGCTCGCCGGATGGTTGCGGACGGGACACAGCCGCGCCGAGGCGTTGCGGTGCGCGCAGGCAGAGCTCGCTCGCCAGTACCCCGACCGGCCGTTGCTGTGGGCCGCCCTGCAGCTCACCGGCGCCTGGTCGTGACCGGGGTGACCGGCGTCCGGCGGGGAGAGCCGGTGATCGGAGCCCGACCGCGGGCCGGGCCGGCCGTCACCGGTCGTGGTCGTCGTCGGCGGCGTCGGCGATCCGGCGAAGCGTCGCCGCGTCCCGCACGACATAGCTGCGGTGGCCGCGGACGGCGACGACGCCCGCGCGCTTGAGTTCGGAAATGGTCTTCTGCACGGTGGGTTCGCTGGCGGTGATCAGATTGCCGAACTCGGGCTGGCTGAGGGGCAGGGCGATCAGAACACCGTCGCGCACCGGCTGGCCGTGCTGGGCGGCGAGGTCCAGGAACAGGCGGGCCAGCCGGGCCCGCGCCGGCCGGCTGCGGGTGACGCGGTCGTGCAGGTCGACCCGCAGGCGGCCCGCCAGCACCCGATCCAGCGCCTCCACCACCTCCGGTCGGGCCCGTCGGATCTGGCGGAAGTCGTCGGCCGGGATCCGCTGCGCCGTCACGGGCAGGGCGGCGGTGCCCGTCGCGGCCCGTGGCTGGTGCTCGATCATGGCCATTTCACCGATGACGTCCCCCGCGAAGCGGACCGCGACCAGCGCGGAGTCGCCGTTCTCGGACACCACGGTGATCTTGACGGCCCCGCTGATCAGCAGGAAGAGGGACGAGGTGCGCTCACCTTGGCGCATCAGGACGCCACCCAGCGGGAACTCCTGGCGCTGCCCGCGCGAGAGCAGTTCCTTGCGCGTGCCGGGGGTCAGACACCCGAGAAAGCTGGCCGGCGGCCAGGGATGCACGGACCTCACCGCCCGGGCCGGGGCCGACCGGCGGGCTGCCAGGATGCCCGGGGCAGCGCCGCCCGGCGCGGCAGTTCTCGACCCGGCAGTTCTCGGCCCGGCAGTTCTCGACCCGGCAGTTCTCGGCCCGGTAGTTCTTGGGGCAGTGCGATCGGCCATGGCTCCTCCGCTCTCGTCCTCGCGTCGACGGACGTCAGATCGGTGCCTGGCCGGCGTCGGCGCCCGGCTACGGGCCCTCCTGCTGGCGGGACTGGCCTCCGGCTTCCCTCCGTACCCAAAGGATCGCGCGGCGGAGCGAAGGGGAACAGGTAAAACTTCGCACTGTAGGCCGGCGTCCACGGGCCGGCGCGGGCTGCCGGCCGGCGTGCGCGCGCAGGGTTCGCGAGGCGGCCGGCCAGGGCGGGGCCGGCGGCGCGAGCCGGAACCAGTCGTAGGGCGGATGGCCGAGCTTGGGATGGCGTCGGTCGTGGACGTTCAGCGCCAGCCAGGCGGTGACGCAGCCGAGAATCAGGATCTTCCCCGCCAGTCGGGGGGCCGCCCGCGGGCCGAGCGGCGCGGCCAGGCCGGACAGGCCCGCACAGCAGACCAGGCAGCCGGCCAGCGGGTAGACGCCGAGCTGGTGCCACACCTTCGTCGGCGCCGTGGCCTGGGCCAGGGTGTAGTGCCCGGTCCGCACCTCCTCGACCCACTGGGCCAGTCCGAACAGCAGCCAGCCGCCCGCGAGGGTGGCGAGGCCGGTGCCCGTGACCACCGGCCGTACCGCGGCCGGCGGGCCGTCCGGCGAGAGCGCCACCCCGAGCGCCGCCGTCAGCGCGAGCAGCGGATCCCCGTAGATCAACGCCGTGTATTCGTCGGCGACCCGGATGCGCCGGCGCTCCAGCGTCGCGCCCAGCAGGATGTGCGCGCCGGGGGTGATCGCCAGGGTGGTGAGCAGGGTCGGCGGCGGTCCGTGGCGGACGACCGCCGCGATGGCCGCCGGCCAGTGCCCCGTCACGGCCGGGTCCGCGCCGGCCGGCCCGTCATCCGCGCCCCCGTTCCCGCAGCTGCCTGGCGAGCTCCGGGTCACGGAAGAAGGCCTGGTGCGTCTGGGCAAACGCGTGCATCGGCGTCAGCCGGCTCTGCTTGACCTCGGTGAGGGAGAGCGACTGGGTGACGGTCGGCAGGCCGTCCGTGGGATCGTCGAGCAGCCGCCGTTGCACGTCGACCATCGCCTCGAACCGGTCGCGCAGGAAGTTGTCCACCCGCCGCAGGGAGAAGTGCGCCTCGCGGGCCACCTCCGTCCGGCCGGCGAAGACGGTGAGCGCCCGCCAGATCAGCAGGTCGCCACTGGTCGGCACCAGCCGGTCGAGCAGTGACGCCCGGCCCACCGGCGGCCGGTACAGCGCCAGGTCCGGCGTCTCGTACGGCTGACCGGCGGCGAGCGTGTCGACCACCTTGCGGATCTCGGCGCTGCTCATGGTCTTGGGTACCAGCGCCAGCGGACGGAAGAACTGGAAGGCGGCGAGCACGAACAGGGCCCGGTTGTCCTCCGGCTTGTTCCAGTAGACGACCGCGGGGATGTGGTGTTCGGCCAGCAGCCGCAGGGCCGTCAGGCCGCTTTCCCGGACCCGCTTCCCGTAGTTCATGTCGACGAAGGCGAGGTCGAAGCTGTCGGTGCGCAGCAGCGCCTCGAGGTCGGCGGGGCTGCGGGCGCCGGCGACCTGGTACGGCCCGCCGACCGTGCCCATGGCGCCGAGCCCGACGGCCACCGCCTCCTCCCAGATGAGCACGTCGTCGACGACGACCACCCGCACGCCTCAGCCCTCCCCGCCCCGGACGCGGGCCGTCGCCGGCCCGGTCACCGGCTCCGTCGTCGGCTCTGTCGTCGGCTCCGTCACCGGCCGCAGGCCGATGCGATCCTGTTCCCGCCAGCGGGCGTGCGCCCACGTCCCCCGCGCGCCTGTCGCCGAGCGGTCGACCAGCGTGATCGCGCCGTCGTACCGGCGCAGACCGGCCTCCAGCGCGCGCAGGCTGCCCGCCGGCCCGCCGGGCAGGTGGCCGGGCAGGGTGCCGTCGGCCGTGGGCGCGATGCTGGTGGTCGCCGCGATCCCCGGCCCGTTGTCCGTCACCTCGACGTGGACCTCCCGGACTCCGCCGCGGATCGTCTTCCGGCAGGCCACCGACACCTCGCTCGCCCCGCTGCGCAGCGCGTTCGTGGCGAGGTCCGGCAGGACGCGCTGGGTGAGCTGGAAGTCGGTGGGGGACAGCACGACCGACATGGACGCCGCGTCGACGGTCATCCGGGGCTTGTCCGTGGCCGGCACGATGGCGGTGAAGGTCCGCCACAGCTCGTCGAAGGTCTGCGGCGCGTCAAGCGGTGGCGCGACGCCGGACAGGTCCCGCCGCACCGCCTCCACGTTGAGGATCGCCGCCCAGCTCAGCCGGCGGATCTCGGCGAGCTCCGGCTCCCGATCGAGGACGTGCTGGTGCAGCAGGACCAGCGGGCTCTTGATCAGGCTGTGGATGTCGGTGCCGGCGCTCTCGCGGGACTGCGTGGTCGCCCTGAGCACCTGCGCCGCGGACGACCGCAGCAGTACGTCGAACGCGGCCCAGGCCGGGTAGTACAGCAGCGGCGAGGCGGCCAGCAGCACCAGCACGGCGGACGGCACCTCGTGGCCGGTGTCGCTCCAGGGCCAGACGAACGCGGTCACCAGGCCGGCGAGGATCACCGGGATGGTCGGGCGGAAGATCCGCATGCCCCGGTCGGGTGGCTGCTCGCGGTTGTACCAGCCCGGATCGATGACGGCCTGCAACACGGCGTCCCACACATAGCCGATGGCCAGCACCGCGCCGGCCGTGCGCAGGGGCGCGGGCAGCCCGTGCACCGGCGTGACCCCGACGTACAGGGTGGTCGCGAGCGCCATCCCGAGCCCTTCGGCGAGGCCGGACGCGTCGACGGTCGCCCGGCCCTGCGTCGTGCTGAGATGCGCCGCGAGCCGCCCGGCGCCCGGCAGCCGGTCGAGCCGGTCGAGCGCCTCCTCGCTGGTGTGGGTGAAGGCGAGGAGCACGCCGGCGGTTGCGACGGTGAGACAGGCGGCGGCGCGCAGCAGCTCGTCCGCCGGCATCCAGCACAGCGTGACCCACATGGCGGCGAGCAGACCGGCTCGGATCCAGCAGCCCGCGGACCACAACGAGGCGGCCGCGACCACGGCGGTCTCGTAATGGGTAGTGCGGATGGCATCTGCGGTGTCCCCCGTCCCCACATCGCCATGCTCCTACGCCGCGCGGTGCGGTTGGCCGGAAGGTCCACATTCGCGCCTGCGCGGGCCTGGCGGAAGGGAAAACTTTGCACTCATGCCGGCTCTCGCGCCGGGTCGGGTGGCGGGTCCGGCGGCGGCAGCCACATCCAGGCCGCCAGCGCGGACCCGTCCGCTCCGGTGACGCGGACCTCCCGGAAGGCGGACGACCGCAGTTCCCAGCGATCGGTCTCGATGACACCGCGGTAGATCCGCTCCGAGACCAGGGCGACCAGGTCGACGTCCAACGCCTCGACCGGCAGGCGGGCGGCCCCGGTGCACAGCCGGCGCAGCGCGTCCACGACGTCGCCGACGAACCGCTCCTCCACCAGCGACGCCAGGCCCTCGTCGAACGCCACCCGAAGCCGGATGCGGCCACCGGCGGGACGCATCCTGTTGGTCCGCGTGGTGTACCGGCGCAGCAACCGCAGCAGGTCGGCGATCGTCTGCGGTTCGTCCAGGCCGCTGGCGAGCAGGATCACGGTGCCGTCGTCCTCGACCTGGCGGTTGAGCACGACGGCGTCGAGTCCCGCCCGGCGCAGTGCCGCGTCGAGGATCGTGGCATGCACCGACGCCCCGGCCGGCGGCATCCCGCTGTTCGCCGGGCCGGATTCGATGAACCGCGTGACCCCGACACCCAGCCGCCTGATGACCGGCGATCGCCTCACGACCCCGACCGTCTGGCTCTCGCACGCACAACCAACCTGCCCGCTGTCCCGTGCCCCGGTCGGGGCGACCGCCGACACGATCCCCGACCCGGACGCGAACGATCCCATCATCCGGCGGGATCGGCGGCCGGATCGTCAGCTACCGGGCCGGGCCCGGCCCGGGCCGGAACGCGAACGTCGATATCGACGTTCGGTTTCGGGACATGCCGCGGACGAATCGGCATTCGCGGTGCCGTTCAGCGCGGCCCGAAGTAGTGGCCGTGCGTCAGGTCCTCGAGGAGTCCCGGATACGCCGGCTCCCAGCCGAGCACCTTGCGCGTCACCTCGCTGGAGGTGGGGTTGTCCACCCCCACGAACGCGCCGAGAAAGGAGAAGCGCGTACTCGCGTCCGAGGCGGCGACGGTGGCCACGGGAACGCCGGCGCCGCGCCCGATGGCGGTCGCGATGTCACGGAAGGGGATGCCCTCGTCGGCGACCGCGTGGAGCCGGCTCCCGGCCGGGGCGCCCTCCAGGGCCAGCAGGTACACCCGCGCGGCGTCGAGTGTGTGCACCGCCGGCCACCGGTTGGCCCCGTCCCCGACGTACGCCGACACGCCGGCCTGGCGGGCGACGCCGATCAGGATGTGCGCGAAGCCGTGGTGATCGAGCGAGCTGTGCACGATCGGGGGGAGCCGGACGATCGACGACCGTACGCCGCGTTCGGCGAGCCCGATCACGAAGTTCTCGGCGTCGACCCGCGGACCGGCGGAGGCGAAGTCGGCCTCGGTGCCCGGCCGTCCCGTGATGCCCGCGAGGGTGAGCATGAGCGTGCCGGAGGAGGTGACGAGCGGCTTGCCCGTGCCTTCGAGCGCGGAGGCGAGCGCCTTGATGGCGGCGAAGTCGGCGGCAACCGCGGCGGGGAAGTCGCCGGCTCCCATCAGGTCGTGCCTGAAGGCGAGGTGGATGACGCCGTCGGCCGCCCCGGCGGCCGCCCGCAGTCCGTCGAGATCGTCCAGGTCGCCGCGCCAGACCTCGGCGCCGGCGGCCACGAGCGCCTCGGCGGAGCCGTCCGACCGCGCCAGCCCCACGACCTCGTGCCCTGCCTGCAGCAGCTCCGGCACGACCGCCGAGCCGATGTGCCCGGACGCGCCGGTCACGAAAACACGCATGGGAATCCTCCCGGAAAACCTGATGTCACCTGGTGCCATCACCCTAGCATGGTGATGGCACCAGGTGACATCGCTAGTCTGGTCGCATGGGCAGATGGCAGCCGGATGCGCGAGTGCGGCTGCAGGAGGCGGCCCTGGCCCTCTACGGCGAACGTGGGTACGAGGAGACCACCGTCGCGGGCATCGCGGAACGCGCCGGGCTGACGAAGCGAACGTTCTTCCGGTATTTCACGGACAAGCGCGAGGTGCTGTTCTGGGGCTCGGAGCTCCTCGAGCAGCAGATGGTGGCCGCCATCGAGGCCGCCCCCGCGTCCGCCTCGGCTCTCGGCCTGATCGGCGCGGCGCTGGACGCCGCCGCCGTCCGGTTCGAAGAGGTCCGTGAGTTCGCCGGCACGCGGCACCGGATCATCGCCGCCAGCCGCGAGCTGCAGGAACGCGAGCTGATCAAGGCCGCGTCACTGGCCGCCGCGATGGCGGGGGCGCTGCGCGCCCGGGGGCTCGGCGACACCGCCGCCACCCTCGCCGCCCTCATGGGCACGACCATCATGCACGTCGCCTTCAAGCGTTGGGTCGATGACCCGGACCAGACACCGTTCCAGCAGATCGCCAGGGACGCCCTGGCGCAGCTCCGGGAGATCGCCTCTACCGGATAGTTTCAAAGCCTCGCATCCCGAACGGGCCGAGATGCCTCACCCGCCGATGAACCGCCGCCCCACGCAGGCCTGCGCGACTTCCCGCACAAGCCCGTTCACGGCGCCGTCAAGGCCGCTCTGGCGAGCTGTGTTGCCGCACATGGGAGACGGGAGGAATGCCGACTTCCTGCCACTCTTACGTATAGCACACTGGGGGGCTTGCGGCAAGACCCGGGTCGTACCGCAGAATCGTCGGCGAAAGCCAGAACCTGCGGAAATCAGGGATTCGCGAAGTACGTGTTGCTCGCGGGTGTGCGCCGCCGGACCGTGCGGAGCCGCTGGCCGAAATGAAATCTCGATGAATTGGCGGCTTATGATTGACGTAATCATTGTCGGTGGGGGGCCGACCGGCTTGATGCTGGCCGGTGAGTTGCGGCTGCACGGCGTGCACGCGCTCGTGGTGGACAGCGAGGCGGCGCCGACCGGGCACGCCCGTGCACTGGGCCTGCACGTGCGCAGCATCGAGGTGATGGACCAGCGCGGTCTGCTGGAGCGGTTTCTCACGCTCGGCAAGCAGTACGCGGTCGGTGGTTTCTTCGCCGGCATCACCAAGGCGTGGCCGGACCGATTGGACACCGCGCATTCGTACATCCTCGGCATCCCGCAGAACAGCACCGAGCGGCTGCTGACAGAGCACGCCACCGAGCTCGGCGCCGAGCTCCGGCGCGGCACTGCATTGGTCGGACTGAGCCAGGACGAACACGGGGTGACCGCCACGCTGGCAGACGGCACTCGGCTGCGCTCGCGCTACCTCGTCGGCTGCGACGGTGGGCGCAGCACGGTGCGCAAACTGCTCGGTGTCGGCTTTCCCGGCGAGCCCACCAGGGTCGAGACGTTGCTGGGCGAGGTGGAGGTGACCGTGCCGCCGCAGACGCTGGCCGCCGTGGTGGCCGACGTCCGCAGGACCCACGCGAGGTTCGGGGCCATCCCCATCGGCGACGGGGTGTATCGCATCATCGTGCCTGCCGAGGGGGTGGCCGAGGACCGCTCGGTGCCGCCGACCCTCGAGGAGTTCAGACAGCGGGTGCGGGTGTTCGCCGGCACCGACTTCGGCGCGCACTCACCGCGCTGGCTCTCCCGCTTCGGCGATGCCACCCGGCTGGCCGAGCGCTACCGAACCGGCCGCGTGCTGCTGGCCGGCGACGCGGCGCACATCCACCCGCCGATGGGCGGCCAGGGCCTCAACCTCGGTCTCCAGGACGCCTTTAACCTCGGCTGGAAACTGGCCGCCGAGATCGGCGGCTGGGCACCGAAGGGGCTGCTGGACAGCTACCACACCGAACGGCACCCGGTCGCCGCCGACGTGCTGGACAACACCCGCGCGCAGGCCGTGCTGCTGTCCCCCGAGCCGGGGCCGGCGTCAGTGCGCCGGCTGGTGTCGGAACTGATGGACTTCGACGAGGTGAATCGATACCTGATCGAAAAGATCACTGCGATCGGGATCCGCTACGACTTCGGCGACGAGCATGCGCTCGTCGGCCGCCGGATGCGGGATGTCGGGCTGAAGCGCGGTCGCCTCTACGGGCTGATGCACGGCGGCCGCGGACTGCTGCTCGACCAGACCGGCCGGCTTTCGGCGGCGGGGTGGACAGATCGGGTCGACCACGTCGTCGACGTCAGCGAGGAACTGGACGTGCCCGCGGCGCTGCTGCGGCCGGACGGCCACGTGGCGTGGGTCGGCGACGACCAGCAGGATCTGCTCGACCAGCTCCCACGGTGGTTCGGCGCCGCCGTCGGCTGAGTCGGACCGTGCATTCCCCGGTTGATCCGCCCCACGCTGGCCGGTGACCGGCCAGCGTGGGGCGGGGTACGGGTGTGTCAGCGCGGAAGCGACTTGTAGAAGACCAGGCCGTTGCCCTTGTTGTCGTACACCACGGCGCGGCGCTCGTGCGCGTCGTCGTACGGGCCCTTCACGATGGCGCCGCCGTTTTCCTCGATCGCCTTGGCCGCGCCGTCGACGTCGTCGGTCTTGATGCCCACGACGACCTGGCCGTGGATGGGGTGATCGATCGCGGTGGCCAGGGCGATGGTCACCGAGCCGCCGTCGAGAGCCGCGTAGTGGGCGCCGTCGCGGAACTTCAGCGGGAAGCCGAGAGTCTCGGTGTAGAACTTGATCGACTCTTCGAGATCGTCCGTCGACAGGACGATCATCCGAACCTGCTGGTCGCTCATGGGTGCCTCCTATGACCGAATCGGTTCGACGACCCGCACCGGGATGGAGCCGAACCGGTGGGTTCGCGGATCGCGCGATTACTGGTACATCAACAACCTAGACCTCTCGGCCGTGCCGTAGACGCAGTCGCGGGCCGCGTCCGGCAGCCGGGGTTCGGGCGTCCTGACAGGCTGGCGATGGTCAGCGCATGATGCCGGTGTGGCCGAGGGAGTAGCGCCCGGGCTGCGGCCAGACGGCGAGCCCGTGCGGCTCGTGGCCGACGGGGATCTTGGTCAGTAGCCGGCCGGTCGTCGGGTCCGATCCGCCCTGGGCGCCGGTGTCGAACACGTAGACGACATTGCTGCGCCGCCCGGACAGCCACAGCCGGGTCCCATCGGCGTTGACGTTGCCCATGTCGGGGGTGCCGCCGCCGGGGATGGGCCAGGTGGCGACGATCTGCCTGGTGGCGAAGGAGATCACGGACACGGAGCCCTGGTCGCCGTGGTGGGGGAACGGGACCATGTCGGAGGTCATCATGCCGCCCCGGTTGGCGACGTAGAGGTAGCGGCCGTCGCGGCTGGGGTACATCCCGTGGGCCTCCGGCCCGGTCGGGACGAAGCCGATCTTGGTGAAGGTGTCGCCGTCGATGAGGTCGACGCCGCCCGCGTTCATGTCGGCGACGTACCAGACCCGGCCCGCGGGCTCGATCTTGATGTCCTGGGGGGCGGCGGCGCGCCCGAGGTCGAGGTACCCCAGGACGCGCTGGTGGGCGAGATCTATCTTGACGAGCCGGCCGGCGAACTCGCAGGTGGCGATCGCGTAGGCGCCGTCCGGGGAGAAGTCGACGTGGTTCACGCCCGCGCACAGGCTGCCCACGTCGAGGCTGTGTCGTAGGGCGAAGGTGTGCGGGTCGCGAAAGTCGATGCGGTGGATCGCCTCGGCGATGACCATCGCGTTCGTGCCGTCGGGGGTGAAGTACAGGTTGTAGGGGTCCGCGACCGGCACGGCCGGGCCGGCGAGCCGCCCGGTCCTCGGGTCGATCGGCGACAGGCTGTTTCCGAGATTGTTGTTCACCCACAGTGTCCGCAGATCCCAGGACGGCACCACATGCTGCGGGGCGCGTCCGGTGCGGTAGGAGGCCACCACGCGCAGGGACTGCTGGTCGATGACGCTGACGGTGCCGTCGGCGAGATTCGGCACGTAGACGAGCGCCGGATCGTCCTTCACGACCGGGCTCAGCATGCCGCCGTGCGCATGGGCGTAGACGTCCACGGCCGGCAGCGTCTCGTCGCCGTGTCCGGTGGCCGAGCTTGCCGGCAGGTGCGATGGCGGCATGGACGAGGCGCCGGCCGGGTGGGCGTGCGAGGCATCAGCGTGCGAGACATCGGCGTGCGAGACATCGGCGCTTGCGTCGCCGCCGCCGGAGGCGATCAGGACGATGGCGCCAAGAGCGAGGATCAGGACCGCCGCCCCGGCCGCGATCATCGGCCCCCGCTGCCGGAATGCGTGCAGGTCGCGATGGCGATTGGGGGATCCCCGGGCTGCCACCGGGCCAGCCTAGTCAAGCCGGCTCCCACCCATCCCGTCGACCTGCTGCAGCCACCCTCGGACCACCGCATCTTTCCCGGTCCAGCCGGATCCTGACATCAACTATCCGGTTTACCGGCCCTGTTGGTCGGGATTCTTCCGTCTTGCCCCCCGATGGTGCGGTACGCCGCAGGCCCTGTCATGACCATGATTCATAGAATGTCGGCCTATGGACCGAAGAGTGCTTCTGTCGCTGCTGAGCATCGGTGCGGCGCAGGCCCTCATCGGCTGCTCGGCCCACGCCGCGCCCAGCGACTCCGCCGTTCGTGGTCCCGACATCGCCCCGACCGCGCCGACCACGGCGGCGTCGGCGTCGGCGACGGCGTCCGTGGCGCCGATCGCCGCAGCGGTCCCCGGAGCCGACGCAGGCCCGCTGCCGTCGCCCGTGCCGATTCCCGCCCCGCATCCGGGCCCTGCGGTCGTCGTCTCCCACGCACCCGGGCGGACCCGGCAAATCGCCCTGACGATCGACGACGGCTACGACGCCACGACGGTCGCCGGCTACGTGGCGTTCGCCCAGCGATCGAAGATCCCCATCACGTTCTCGCCGAACGGCGCCTACCGGGGGGTCTGGGATCGCCATGCCGAGGTCCTGCGCCCGCTGGTCGAAGCCGGCCAGCTGCAGATCGGCAACCACACCTGGACCCACAAGAACCTGCTGCACGAGACGGACGCGGCGATCCGCGCCGACATCGAGAAGAACGAGCAGTGGATCCAGCGGACCTTCGGGATCACCAGCCGGCCCTGGTTCCGTCCGCCCTACGGCGCCCACAACCATCACGTCGACGGACTCGCCGGCGAACTCGGATACACCCGCATCCTGCTGTGGGACGGCAGCTTCGGCGACTCGACCCTGATCACCCCGGAACAGCTCGTCGGGCTCGCCCGGCAGTACCTCCAGCCAGGCACGATCATGCTCGGCCATGCCAACCACCAGACCGTCCTCGGCCTGTTCGACCAGATCGAGCAGCTGATCGAGCAGCGTCAGCTGGAGCCCGTCACCCTGGACACCATGTTCGGCACGTCCCGGGCCGTCGGCTGACCGCACGCCGCACGCCCATACCGCACGCCCACACCGCCCGCCGCACTCCGCCCGCCGCTTTCGGCCGACGGCGGCAGGCCCGGCCCGGCCCGGCCCGGATGGAGGGTGGTCGGCCGCAATCCCGGGCCGGGTAGCCTGCGCCCATGCCCGAGTCGGTCTCCCGTGATTCCTCGCGTCGGCGCTTCCTTGCCGGGGCCGGCGCGATGGTCGCCGCCACGGGCCTGGGGGGCTGCGGCGCCGCCGGATACACTCGCGCCGAACCATCCTGTGTTTCTTTTAAAAATAATAAGCTGGCG
>NZ_JAMQQF010000143.1 GCF_023716945.1 Frankia sp. AiPs1
CCCCCCCCCCCCCCCCCCCCCCCCCCCCCCCCCCCCCCCCCCCCCCCCCCCCCCCCCCCCCCCCCCCCCCCCACCGCTGACCGCCGACGACCCCGACATGCGCACGATGAAGGCACCGCAGGACTCGGCGGCGTGGCGGTGCGGAGGTCGGGAGGAGATCGCCTGGGCTCCGCAACGCGCGTCGGTTGTCGCCCGTGCGGGGCACATGCGCCACGCCTGAACCAATCAGGGGGCTGCGCGGGGCCGTGGCCGTGGGCCGGATCCGGGTGTGCGCTCGGGCGGGGGCGCAGGTGCGGGGTGGCGGGCGACGGCGAGTGTGGCGCGGTGGCCGGTGCGTTTGGGTAGCAGCAGGACCGGCCGTGGCGCGGCGAGGTCCGGGTCGAGGGGTAGCAGGCAGGCTGCCTCGGCGACGCTCGGTGTTCCTACTGCGGCCCGCGTGACGGCGCTGGGGTGGGGGACATCGACGGTGGCGAGGCGGTGCGGCGGGTAGCCCGCGACGGGCCAGCGGTGATGGTCGCCCGCCGCGACGATGCCCGCCTCGTCGCGGCGGGCGGCGACGGTCGAGGCGGACCTCGCCGCGGTGCTCGACGTCGAGCGGCACCGCCTGGCCGGCTGGGTGTTGACCGGCACGACTCGCCGGCTCGCGGAGGTGACCCGCCGCTGGCGGAACTTCGCCGCGGCGGCCCGCGACGATCCGAGCCGGACCCTGGCCAGCCTGCGCGAGCTGCGGGTGGCCGTCGACGAACTGATCGACGACTTTCGGACGGTGGTGCGGGCCGTGCACCCCTCGACCCTGCGCAGCCGGGGGACCGCGGCGGCGCTGGGGGAGTTGGCGGCGAGTCTGCCCCGGCGGGTGTACTGCAACGGCGACCTCGGCCGGCGGGTCGGCTGGGAGGTGGAGTCGGGGATCTACCACGCGACGGCGGTCGTCTTCGCGGCCGTGCTCGAGACGGCCGACGCGCCGCTGTCGGTGCACTTCTCGCGGGCCGCCGACCGCCTCGCGGTGCAGGTGTGCGATCCGGCCGGTTCGGCGCTGCTACTGCGCGCCGCTCTCGCCGACGACGCCCGGCTGCTGGCCGCGCTCGGCGGGGGTCTGCGCTGCCACGCATCCCCGAGCGGTGCGGCGCTGGTCGACATCTGGCTGCCGCAGCGGCTCGCCGGCGACGACGATCCCGGACCCCCACCGACGCCGCAGATCCCCTCGACGTCGTGGAGCGGGCAGATCCCGCTCTGAGCGGCGGCCCGCCGGGTGGCGTCCGTCAGATGGGCACGGTGCCGGTGACCCTGGTGCCCGCGCCGGGAGCCGAGGCGACGTGCAGGGAGCCGCCCACCGCGGCGAGCCGGGCCCGCAACTGCGCCAGGCCGGCGTTGCCGGCGTCGGCCAGGCCCGGCCCGGAGTCGGCGATTTCGAACCACAGCCCCTGGTAGGTGCTGCGGACGGTGACGACGACGGCGGCGCCGGGCGCATGCTTGTGCGCGTTGTTCACCGCCTCGAGGCAGGTGAAGTACACCGTGCTTTCGACGCTCGGCGGGTAGCGGCGGGACCGGACATCGGTCCCGATCTCCAGGGTGACGTTGTGCGCCTCGCGGAAGCTCAGCGCCAGGGCCGGGGCCAGGCCGGCGTCCTGCAACGGCACGGGCGTGATCCCCGCCGCGGTGTCGACCAGAAGCTGGTGGGTGCGGTCGAGCCGGCCGCCGAGATCGGTCACCGCCGCGGTGAGGGTGTCCTCGTCCGCGGTGCCGGTGGCGAGCCGGTGTTCGACGACGGCGGCGGAAAGCTGCAGTGAGACCAGGTGGAGCTGCGCGCCGTCGTGCAGATCCCGTTCAAGGGCGTGCCGTTCGCTCTCCATCCGGGAGGCCGCCCGCTGGCGAGCGTCCGCGATCCAGGCGAGCACGTCCTGGCCCCAGCGGCGGGCGTCGCGCGCCCCGGTCTGCGCCGCCGCGCCCGCGACGACGACGCCGAGCACGGCCGCGACCTCGTCCAGACGTCGATGCGTGTCCGGGTGGTGATGGCTGTCCAGGGTCACCAGCAGCGTGGCGATCTCGACGCCGTGATGCCGGATCGGATGCGCCGAGGTCACGGTTGCGTCCTTCCGGACGGTCGAGGCCGCGGGGCCGGTAGCAGCCGTGGGGCCGGCGGCGGCCGTGGGAGCGGCGGGCCGTCCCGGCGCCGACCATCGGTGGTCCCACGGGTCCTGCGGGTCCAGCACCCGAAGGATGACGAGTTCCGCTCCGACCTGTGTGCCGATCCACGCCGCCACCGGGGTGAGGTCGCCGCCGCGTGGTCCGGCGAAGGGCAGCTCGGCGGCCAACCGCAGCACGCCGGGCGCGAGCGAGGTGCCGGGGTCGAGCGGCCCGGTGGGTGCGGACGATGTCATGGCGCAGGCTCCTGTGGTGGGCGCGTGGCCAGTGATGATCAAGCCTAGCCGGCCTGACCGCGCAGCACGGCGATGAGTGCCGCCAGCAGCACGACGGCGACGACCAGGGCCGCGATCATCGCCGGGCGCCGGTGCTCGGGGGGCGAGGGCGCGGGGTCCGCCGCGGGCAGATGCAGGGACCCGGCCGGCGCCCTGCCCGCGAGCCCGCGGTCCGCGGAACCGTGGATGGGACGCCCGCGGACCACGGGGACGTGAGGCGCCGCCGGTGGTGGTGACGGAGGAGAAGGGGGAGGTGCGGCGGTGACGGGCCGGCGGGGCACCGCCGCCCGCGGCGGCGGGGGCATCGTGCCGGTGCCGGTGCCGGTGCCGGTGGTGGTGGTGGAGGTGGCGGCGTGGCGGGGCGCGGCCGGTGGCGGAGACGGCGGAGGTGGCGGCGTGGGGTGGCGGGGCGCGGCCAGTTCGAGGAGCTGGGCGGCGATCCGGGCTGCGCCGAGCGCCACCAGGTGCTTGGGGTGCGCGTTGACGATGGTCGGGCGTCCCAGGGCCGACTCGACCGTGCGGGCCACCGCGGGGATGCGGGAGGAACCGCCGGCGAGCAGGACCGCCGACAGGTCCGCCGGCTCGACCCCGGCGGAGGCCAGGGCGCGGTGCAGCGCGTCCAGGGTGGAGTTGATCGCCGGCCGGACCATGTCCTCGAACCGCGCGCGGGTGAGCCGCACCTCGGCGCGGACCGTCGGCAGGAACACCGGGATCACGGTCTCCTCGTCGAAGGACAGCGCCTCCTTGGCGAGCACGCACTCCTGGCGCAGCCGTGCCAGCGCGACGGCGCCGGCGTGGTCCTGCGGATCGACGTCGCTGACGGCACCGCCCAGTTCCCGGTCGACGTGGTGCACGACGGCCTCGTCGAAGTCGACGCCGCCGAGCCACTCCACGCCCTCGGGCAGGCCCAGGATCTCCATCTCGCCCGCCTGGAGCCGCAGGACGGCCGTGTCGAACGTGCCTCCACCCAGGTCGTACACGGCGATGATCGCCCCCGGCGGGAGCTGGCGGACGGCGGTGTAGTGGGTCGCGGCGGCCACCGGCTCGGTCACCATCCGCACCTCGCCGATCCCCGCCAGCCGCGGCACCTCGTCGAACTGCTTCATCCGGTAGGGGCCCCACACGGCCGGCCGGCTCAGGACGATGGTCTCCGGCGGCGCCCCCTGCAGGTCGGTGACCGCGCGCACGGTGTCGCCGAGCGAGGCGGCCAGCAGCGCCGCGGGGGAGAACGGGGCGTCGCCCAGCACCAGGGGAGTGGGGTCGCCGAGTCGGCGCTTGTACCCCAGGGCCGCGTGGCCGGGCGCCAGCGCCGCCCGGCGCACGGCCGCCTCGCCCGTCAGCAGGCGGCCGTCCGGGCCGGCGTAGACCACGGCGGGCGTGGCGACGCTGCGGCTGCCCAGGTTCACCATCTCGGTGTGGCCCCACCGGCCGAGCCCCGCCGACACGGGATGACCGACGGCCACCGCGGTGAAGGCGGTCCCGAGATCGACTCCGAGTCCGTACCTCACCCTGCCCGACTCCCGCAACGTCCGGTCCGCATGACCCCTCCACCCGGTGCACCGACAGCGTAAAAGGCCAGCGACCCTACGTGGCCGGAATTGTCCTGTTCTTCACTAAGGCGACGCCCGGACGCCCGGACGGCCGTCCGGGCGGCGTCCCGTCCCACCGCGTGGGGAGCGCGGGCGGTGGACGGTTACTGGCGGCGTCCCGGTTGGTTCTGCCGTGCCGCGTCGAAGGATTGCCGCGCCTGCTCGACCCGATCGAGGTTGGCCTGCGACCAGTCGGCGAGCGTGGCGAACAGCGGAGCGAGGCTGACGCCGAGCTCGCTGATCTCGTACTCCACCCGCGGCGGCACCTCCTGGTGATAGGTGCGCACCACCAGTCCGTCGCGTTCGAGTTGGCGTAGCCGCTGGGTGAGCACCTTGGGCGTGATGGCGCCGATCCGCCGCTCCAGCTCCACGAATCGCTGCCGGCCGAACGCGTGCAGTGCCCACAGGATGGGTGTGGTCCAGCGGCTGAAGACGATGTCGACCACCGGTGAGACGGAGCACGCCTGCTCCGGGTGCACCGAGGTCGCCGGCGCGGCCGGGGAAGGCCGGTTCTGGGGCGTGTCGAGCACGGTAACCTCCAGGAAAGTGGCTTTCTGTTAGGTTCCTAAAGCAGTCGGATGCTAGCTTCGCATGGCATTCGCCAAACGCTGTTCACTGGCTCGTGCCGGGGACCCGGAGTCCTCGATCCGACGTTGTTCGCCGCGGTGCGCCGTCGAGGCAGGAGCGCTTTCATGTCCATTCCGGAATCCGTGCAGAGCACGGCCGTCACCTCTTCGTCGTCGGCTGGGTCCGGTCGCCGGCCCGGGCTCATCCTCGCCTTTCTCAGTATCGCCGGCTTCATGACCTTCCTTGACGTGTCCATTGTGAACGTCGCCCTGCCGACCATTGAGGACAAGCTCGATATCTCCGCGACACAGCTACCGTACGTGGTGACGACCTACGGCATGCTGCTCGGTGGATTCCTGCTGCTGTGCGGACGCCTCGCTGACACCTACGGCCGCCGCCGGATGTTGCGGACCGGGCTGATGCTGTTCGCGCTGTCCTCTCTGCTGGGCGGGCTCGCCCAGGAGTCGGTCCAGCTCATCATCGCGCGCGGGCTGCAGGGCCTGGGCGCTGCGTTCCTCGCCACCTCCGCGCTGAGTCTGTTGACCAGCAGTTTTCCCGAGGGGCCCGAGCGCACCAGGGCGCTCGGTGTGTGGGGTGCGCTCAGCGGCCTGGCGTCGGTGGCCGGGGTGACCCTGGGCGGCCTGCTGACCGACGGCCCCGGGTGGCGCTGGATCTTCTTCATCAACGTGCCGATCGGTCTGCTCGGGGCGTTGCTCGCGCCGAGCGTGGTCAGCGAGAGTCGGGCCGCACGGCGCAGCTCCTCGTTCGACCTCGCCGGCGCCGTCGCGCTGACCGCCGGCCTGATCCTGCTGATCTTCTCTCTCGGGCAGACCGTCGACGATTCCGATCCGCCGGTCGGGCGCATTGCGGCGGGATTCGTGGTGTCCGTGTTGCTGCTCGGGGCGTTTCTGCTGATCGAGCATCGTGCCCGCGACCCACTGATCAGGCTGGGTATCTTCCGTCGGCCGACGTTGCGCGCAGCGAATCTCGTCGCGGTACTCCTGCTCGGCAACGTGGTGACGCTCTTCTTCTTCGCCAGCCTTTTCATGCAGCAGGTCCTCGACTACTCGCCGCTGCGGACCGGGTTGGCATATGTGCCGCTCGCCGTCATCGTGGCGGTCGGCGCGGGAATCGCCGCACAACTCGTCACCAGGGTGCCGGCCAAACTGGTACTCCTCATCGGGCTGCTGCTCACCGTCGGCGGCATGCTGCTGCTGCGGCGAGCGCCTGTCGACGCCTCCTACCCGGTCGACCTGTTGCCCGCCTTCCTCGCCACGGGCCTCGGGCTCGGCCTGTCCTTCGTGCCGATTCAGGTCGTCGCGTTCACCGGCGTCCGTGACCACGAGTCAGGTCTCGCCGCCGGCCTGATCAACACCAGCCAGGAGGTGGGCGGCGCGATCGGCCTGGCCGTCGCCGCCACCTACGCCTTCCGCAACCTCGCCGAGTTGACGGACCGGGCGCACGGTGTGCCCGAGCTGGTGCACCAGGCGCGGGCCGAGGTCTTCCACGACGCCTTCCTCACCGGGGTGATTTTTGCTGCCGCCGCCTTCCTCGTCACGCTGGTGCTGCTGCCCCTCACCCGGCCCGGGGACGGGGACGTCCCCGACCCGGCGGCACTGCCCCACTGACCGTCAGGCGGGCCTGGCGAGGTGGCTGCGGGCGGTTGGTGCCGTGCCGCGCGGGTGTGCCCCGATCGAACGGGTGTTTGATAGCCTGGGGTGGTGGACGTCGCTCCGTTCCAGGCCTCGCTGCTCGATGCGGCGGCGTCGGTCGAGGTCGGTCCGCTCGCGGGGGCCGTGCGCCGGCGCGCGCTGTCCGCGGGTGCGTGGGTGGATCTGCGGCCGCGCTGGGTCGAGGGGGCGGACGCCCTGTTCGAGCGGCTGCGCGACGGGGTCCCCTGGCGGGCCGAGCGGCGCCCCATGTACGAGCGGGTGATCGACATCCCGCGGTTGCTGGCCTTCTACGGTGGTGGCGTGGCGCTGCCCGACCCGGCGCTGGTCGCGGCGCGCGACGCGCTCGACGAGCGTTATGCGGCCGAGCTGGGGGAGCGGTTCGTCACCGCGGGGCTGTGCCTGTACCGCGACGGCCGCGACAGTGTCGCCTGGCACGGCGACCGGATCGGCCGCGGTGGCCGGCAGGACACGATGGTGGCGATCGTCGTGCTCGGCAGCCCCCGGCCGCTGCTGCTGCGCCCGCGTGGCGGCGGCCCGGCGCTGCGCTTCGAGCTCGGCCACGGCGACCTGATCGTCATGGGCGGCAGCTGCCAGCGCACCTGGGACCACGCGGTGCCCAAGTCGTCCCGCCCGGTGGGTCCGCGGATCAGCGTCCAGTTTCGCCCGCGCGACGTGCGCTGAGCTCCCCCCGGTCGGGAGCGCGCGCCGGTCGGGAGCGTCCGGTGGTCGGGAGCGTCCGGTAGCTGCGGCGCGGCGGTGAACCCACCGGGGGGCGGCGGATGTTCCCTGTTCACCCGGCTTCGTGACCAAGGATATGCCGGCGGACCGACTTATTGACAGATCAGTCCAGAACTCTCTAGGTTTTGTGTACCGATCAGTCCAAAAGTTGGTGCCGTCGCGGGCGAGCGTGCCGCTGGCGGGCGCTTGCCCTTCCTGAAGGCGAGATCCGATGACTCTCCAGGACGAAGCCACCGCAGTGCGGTCGGCGTCGGTCCCCGGCGGCGGTCGCGACGCCCGGCCGGCGCTGGTCCTCGCCGTGCTGTCGATCGCAAGTTTCCTCGCCCAGCTCGACGTCTGGATCACCAATGTCGGCCTGCCGAACATCGGCGCGGGCGTCGGGGCGGCGTCGCTGTCCGATCTGAGCTGGGTACTCAACGGCTATGCGATCGTCTACGCGGCGCTGCTGGTCCCGGCGGGCCGCGTCGTCGACCGCTTCGGTCGCAAGGGCGGGTTCCTGCTGGGGCTGGCGGTGTTCGCCGCCGCGAGCCTCGGCGCCGGCCTCAGCGGCGACGTGTGGGTCCTCGTCGGCTTCCGGGTCCTCCAGGCCGTCGGGGCGGCGCTGCTCACCCCGGCCAGCCTCGGGCTCGTGCTGGTCAGCGCGCCGCCGGAGAAGACGGCGACCTACGTCAAGATCTGGTTCACCACCGGGGCGCTGTCCGCCGCCTCCGGCCCGGTGCTCGGCGGGCTGCTGGTGCAGGCGTCGTGGCGGTGGCTGTTCCTGATCAACATTCCGGTCGCCGTGGGCGCGATCGCGCTGGCCGCTCGGCACGTTCCGCGGACCCGCGGCGAGCGGGACCTGCGGGTGCCCGACATGCTCGGCGGCGCCGTGCTGATGATCTCGGTTGCCGCGCTGTGCCTCGGGATCGTCGAGGGGCCGCAGTGGGGCTGGTCGGGTGGTCGCGTCGTCGGCGCGTTCGTCGTGGCCGCCCTCGCCGTCGCCGTGTTCGTGGTCCGCTCGGCCCGCCACCCGGTGCCGGTCGTCGCGCTGTCACTGTTCCGCAACCGCGTCTTCGCCGCCGGCAACCTGGTCCCGCTGCTCGCGTTCGCCTCGTTCGGGCTGGTGCTGCTCTCGGCGATCCTGCTGTTGCAGGGCCACTGGGGTTACTCCGCCATCCGTACCGGGCTGGGCACGGCGCCCGGCCCGGTCGTCTTCGCCGCCGGGGCCGCGCTGGCCGAGGCGCTGCACCAGCGGGGCGGACTGCGGGTCGGCCGGATCGCCGCCGTCGGGATGGCCATCGGGGTGGTCGGCCTGGTGCTGCTGGCCCTGCTCGCCGACGACGGGGCGAGCTACGCCACCGGTTTCCTGCCCGGCTGGCTGTCGCTCGGCCTCGGGCTGGGTCTCGCGGTGCCGGCGGCGATCTCGTCGGCCACGGTCGAACTCGCCCCCGCGGACGCCGCGACCGGCAGCGCCATCGTGTCGATGGCCGTCCAGGTCGGCTCGGTGATCGGCGTGAGCATCCTGGTCGCGATCCTCGGCACGGCCTCCTCCGCGGCGCCGGTGGCTGCCTACCGCCACGCCTGGTATGTGGCGTTGGGCCTGGCGGTGGCGGCCGGCGTCGCCGCGATCGGCCTCGACCCCCGGCGGCAGGCACCGGCCCACGACTGACCGCGTGCCGAGCGCCGCTGCTCCCCGGGCCGAGCGCCGCTGCTCTCCGTGACGTGATGTCCGGTTCGTGTGCGGCGGGATGGGAATGAGACGCCGGCGTGGGTACCGCCTTCGCAGACGAGCGGTCGCGGAGCCGTGAGCAGGCGAAGAGGTGGTCGAGGCCATGGCCGATCAGGGTGGTTCCGGACGTCAGGGTGGTTCCGGCGGTGTGGGGCTGGCCGGCGGGCCCCCGGACCACCCCGGCGGCGGCGAGGCGCGGACCCGAGCCTTCCGCGACGGCAAGCTGACCGAGGAGAACTTTCCCCTCGCCGCCGTCGACCGCTTCCGCGGGCAGGACGACGTGGTGGTCTGGCTGGACCTGTGCGCCCCGAACGCCGAGCAGATCCGGCTCGTCGCCGACGAGCTGCGGCTGGACCCGCACGCCGTCGAGGACGCGCTGTCGGCCGGCGAGCGGGCGAAGCTGGACCGTTATCCGACCCACCTGTTCCTCAACACCTATGCCGTGCGCCTCGACGTGGCCTCCGGGGAGCTGGTCAGCCAGGAGATCTCGGCGTTCATCGCCGGGCGAACGCTGGTGACCGTGCGTACCGACGACACGTTCGACCTCGACGCGGTCCTGCGGCGGGTGAACGGCGCCGACCTGGCCGCGCACGGCGTCGGCTATCTCGTCCACGGGATCATCGACGCCGTCGTCGACGGCTACTTCGCCGCCGTGCAGGATCTCGACGGCGCGCTGGAGGACCTCGAGGACCTGCTCTTCGACGAGGACGTGCCGGAGAAGACGGTCCACCGGCGCAGCTTCGAGCTGCGCAAGAGCCTGGTCCACCTTCGCCGGGAGATCCTGCCCATGCGCGAGGCGGTGAACAGCCTCATGCGCCGCGACACCGGGCTCGTCACCGACGGGCTGGTCCCCTCCTACCAGGACGTCTACGACCACGTCCTGCGCGCCACGGAGTGGACCGACAGTCTGCGCGACATGATCAACTCGATCCTGGACACCAACCTGACCATCCAGAGCAATCGGCTGAACCTCGTGATGAAGAAGATGACGGGCTGGGCGGCGATCATCGCCGTGCCGACCCTCATCACCGGCTTCTTCGGCCAGAACGTCCCCTACCCGGGCAGCGGCGAAAGCTGGGGGTTCTCGGTCGACCTGTTCATCCTCGTGCTGTCCGCGGCGATCCTCTACGTCGTGTTCCGCCGCAAGGGCTGGCTCTGAGGGTGGCCGTGCGGGTGGCCACAGCGATGTCGACGCCGGACACCGGGCATCACACCGCGGCGGTCGGCGCGGGTAGCCGCAGTGCCCCGCACCGCGCCGGCAGGAAGGGCGCGTGGCCGGGCCGGAGGGGCGTAACGAGTTCGTCGACGGAAAAGAAAACTTGTACTGATTTTGCTTTTTCGCTAGGCCCTACCAACCTGCTGACCAGGCAGAATACAGCCACTGTAAGGCTCCTGGCGGATCGGTGTCGATGTTGACGACTTGACGGCCGACCACTGCCCCGAGTTCCTCGCAGGAGAGGGGATGCGAGGCCGATTCCCTGGCCTTGGGTCGGGTATAGTTCGCCGCATGAATCAGCAGGCACGACCGGCTCGGCGGCACTCTCCGGTCCGCCTCGTTCTTCCGGTACCGCCGCTCGCGAGGTAGCCGCCGATGAGCGAGACCCGGCGGCAGACCAGGGCGGACAAAGGGTCCATCCGCCTCAATCGGCGTGACCTGTTCGCGCTGGAGTGGATCTATGACATGGTCGCCATCTTCGAGTCGGACATTCCCCATCTCCTGGATCCGCGGAAGCCCATCACGAGGAATGCCGTGCGGGCGATCGTCCGGCGGTGGGAAAGCGCGGGCGTCGTCCATGCGGAACATGCGCTCACCTATCAGGGGCGGCTAGTCCACCTCACCCGGGCGGGGACCCGCCTTGTCCTCCGAGCTGATCTTGACACGGCCCCGGCCGTCGACGCTTCCGCCGTGGAAATCATTCATCAGGCCCTGGTGGCCCGGGCCCGGCTGCGCATCGAGGAGCGTGGTGTGGCGGGAGCACCCGTGCAGGGCTGGATGAGTGCGCGACGATGGCGGGTGGAGAACACGCTCCAGGTGGAGTACAACGTGCTCGATCCGGACGGCCTGGTCTGTCTGGAGGACGGCACGGTCGCCGTGGTCCAGCTCTGTCACACGGTGGTGGAAATCCAGCGGCTCCAGCCCTTCCTGGCCGGGCTTTCGGTACAGTATCCGGTGGTTCTGCTGGCGATTCCGCAGGATCTGCGGGCGAGGGCGGAGAACGTGCTCTTCCATGCGCGGGCGGCCCACTGGGACCGCGCCGACGAGGCCCTCCAGATTGTCACTCTGTAAACCCGACGACGCCCGCGGCCTGTGATCACCTCCGCGGGTGGTCACGCAGCCGGGTCAATGCCGGCGCGCGGCGGCGCAGGCGCGGCTGGTTTTCGGTCGCCGCGTCCTGCCGGGAAGACACGTCTCCCGTCCTACTCGGACGCGTGAGATCGGCGAACCAGTGCCTGGTTAAAGCCTGGTGATCGGCTCAATGTTCGGACAGCTCGAGGCGTCGGGATTTCTCGGATACTTGCCCGTCGCCGGGCCGGTGAAGTCGTGTCGCTGCCAGCCGTCTGATCGGGTCATGGGATAGTGCCGTCCCGAGGACGGGCCGGGAATCCGGCGTGAGTTCACTGCACGTGAGGGGCCCTCCGCGTACCAACGGCTACGTCGGCAACAGGCGTGAAGGGAATCCTGAGTGGGAAATCGACGTGTCTTCGTACAGATGGGTCTGGTATCGGCGCTGAGGCCCGCCCTGCCGGTCGGCCGGAGCCCCGGCGACACGCGTTCGGGGTCGCGGTCCGACGCGGCCCTCGCCGGAGCCGGCGACCGCGAAGCCGCGGCCGCGGTGATTCCCGTGCAGCCCGCCGCGGGCGTTCGGCCCGTCCCGCGCGCCGCCGCCACCGCCATCCCCGACCCCACCGGTGTGGGACCCGGTCAGGTGACCTGCGGGGCCGTCGACGGCCTGGTGGCCGGCTTCTGGCAGCGCTCCGCCTACGAGGTCGCCGGCTTCGTCTGGCGGGCCGGCGTGCCGCAGGTGCTGCCGCAGAGCAGCCGACCCAACGCGATCAACGACTCGGGCGTCGTCGTCGGCGACATCGTCAGCCACTACACCCGCCAGGCCTTCCGCTGGGCCCACGGCAGCCACCAGCCGCTGGGCTACCTCGGCGGGACCGACGAGCTGGGCGGCCGGTGGAGTCAGGCCGTCGGCGTCAACGTCCGTGGCCGGATCGTGGGCACCACCAGCGTCGCGGGCGGCGACCGGCACGCCTACCTCTGGGCCGACAACACCATGACCGACCTGGGGACGCTCGGCGGGTCCTCGAGCGAAGGAGTGGCCGTCAACGACCAGGAGCAGGTCTGCGGAAACAGCGTGACCGCCACCGGTCAAAGCCATGCCTTCCTCTGGTCGAGAGGGCGGATCACCGATGTCGGCACCCTCGGTGGCAGCTGGAGCCGGGCGGCGGGGCTGAATGCACGGGGTCAGGTGGCGGGGACGAGCGAGATCGCGGGCGGGCAGAGCCGGGCATTCCTGTGGGAGCGTGGGGCGATGCGTGATCTGGGCGTTCTTTCCGGCGACCAGCAGAGCGAGGCGGTCGGCATCAATGACAACGGTGAGATCCTGGTACGCAGTATCGGAACGCAGATCAACGCATTCGTCTGGAGCCGCGGCCGGCGCACTCCGATCACGGGATTCGGGCTGCGAGTAGACCCAGGTGGCATCAGCGCGCGGGGATACGTCTGCGGGACCGCGCTCAACGTCGCCGGCAACGACCATGCCATCCGTTGGTACCGGGGAACCACCACCGATCTTGGCACCCTCGGCGGCGACTACAGCTTCGCCGCGGCGATCACCGGGGCCCAGACGGTGGTGGGAAGCTCGGCGGTCGCCGGAGCATTCGTGCCCCAGGCCGTGCTCTGGACACTGTGATGTCCCCCGATCGGCGCGGGCGAGGTCACTCGGCCGCGGCAGGGCGCCCGCCGCGGCGGGCGACGGACGCCCGGCCCCGGCC
>NZ_JAMQQF010000144.1 GCF_023716945.1 Frankia sp. AiPs1
GTGCCTGGCCCGCGCCCTGCTGCGCGCGCCCCGCGCCATCCTGCTCGACGACGCCACCTCGGCCCTCGACCCGGCCGTCGAGCGCGAGGTGCTCGCCGCCGTGGCGGGCCTGCGCGGGCGCACCACCGTGCTCATCGTGGGCGGGCGCCCCAGCTCGGTCCTGATCGCCGACCGGGTCGCGTTCCTGCGCGCGGGCCGGCTCGTCGCCGTGGGAACCCACGCCGAGCTGCTCGACGCCGAACCCGACTACCGGCGCATCCTGCAGGCCTACGGGACGGCGGACAGAGCCCATGGCTGAGCGAAACCGGGCCGACCGGGCTCCCGCTGACCCGGATCTGGCCGACCGGGCTTCGGCCGACCGGGGCCTGGTCGGGCTGAGCTCCGTCGGGGCGCGCGAGTTCGGCCGGCTGATCCACGCGACGACTCCGGGGCTGACCGCCGGCCTACCGCTGACCGTCCTGCTGGCGTTCGTCGCGGGCGGTGGACGCATCGTGACCCCGCTGACCGTCCAGTACGCCCTCGACCACGGCCTGCTCGACGCCCACGGCGGCAGCGGCGACGCCGCCGACGTCGTCGGGCGCGCCGTGCTCGTCGGCGCCGTGGCCACCGTCGCCGCCGTGCTCGCCTCGTGCTGGCTCAACCGGCGGGTCTACCGCCGCACGGAGGCCGCCCTCGCCGAGCTGCGCACGCAGGGCATCGCCCGGATCCACGAGATCGCCCCCGAAACCTTCGCGCGCCTGGCCGGCGCCGACCTCGTCACCCGCCTCACCAGCGACGTCGAGGCGGTCACGACCTTCGTGCAGAACGGCGGCGTCGCGCTGCTCGTCAACATCACCCAGATGATCATTGCCGGCGTCCTGGTCGCGACCTACTCCTGGCAGCTCGCGCTGCCCGTGCTGGTGCTGGCGGCGCTGCTGTTCGCCGTCATGCGCCGCCTGCAGGCCGTCGTCGCCCGCCGCTACGCCGCCGTACGCGGGAGCGTGTCGGTGCTGCAGTCCACGGTCGGCGAGGCCGTCAGCGGCATCGCCGTCATCCGCTCCACCGGCACCGAGAGGCGCACCCGCGTCGCCATCGACGACGCCGTGGCGGGCACGGCGTCGTCGCAGCGCCACACCCTCGTGCCCCTGCACGTCAACACCGCCCTCGGCGAGGTCGCCATCTCGGCGATGACCGCGTTCGTGGTCGTCGCCGGGACCCGCTGGTCGACCGCCCACACCCGATGGGAACCGGCGCTGCACCTGTCCGCCGGCGAACTGGTCGCGATGCTCCTGCTCGTCAGCGTCTTCGTCCGGCCCCTGCAGGCCCTCGTGCAGACGCTCGGGGAAATCCAGAACGCCGTCGTGGGCTGGCGCCGCGCGCTGGAGATCCTCGCGACGCCGTCGGGCATGGTCGCCGGCGTCGACGCGCGCGAGCTGCCCGCCGGGCCGATCGGAGTCGAGCTGGCCGACGTCGCCGCCGCGTACGGGGCGGGCCCGCTGGTCGTGGAGCATTTGACCGTCGTCATCTCCCCCGGCGAGCACGTCGCCGTGGTCGGCGAGACCGGCTCCGGCAAGAGCACGCTGGCCAAGCTGCTCACCCGCCAGATCTCGGCGAGCCGCGGCCGCGTCCTGCTCGGCGGCGTCCCGGTCGGCCGGGTGTCGGAGGCGTCGTTCCAGCGTCGCGTCGCGATCGTCCCGCAGGACCCGTTCCTGTTCGACGCCACGATCGCCGAGAACATCGGTGTCGGGCTGCGCGGCGACTCCGACCCGCTCAACGACTCCGACCCGCTCGACGGCTCCGGCGTGCTCGACGACTCCGACTTGCACGACGACTCCGACCCGCTCGACGACTCCGACCCGCTCGACGGCTCCGGCGTGCTCGACGAGATCGTCTCCTCGCTCGGCCTGCGCCCGTGGCTCGACACGCTGCCGGACGGCCTCGGCACCCGCGTCGGGGTGCGGGGGGAACGCCTGTCGGCCGGCGAGCGCCAGCTCGTCGCCCTCGCCCGCACCGCGCTGGTCGACCCCGATCTGCTCGTGCTCGACGAGGCGACCAGCGGCGTCGATCCCGCCACCGACGTCCGGATCCAGCGCGCGCTCGGCGCGCTCACGGTCGGGCGCACCACCGTCTCGATCGCCCACCGCATGGTGACGGCGGAACACGCCGACCGCGTCCTTGTCCTCGACCACGGGCGCCTGGTCCAGAGCGGACGCCACGCCGACCTCGTCGCCGTCCCCGGCCGCTACGCCGAGCTGCACGCCGCCTGGGTCGAGCACACCGCCGCCGCCGCCACCGCCACCGACGCCGCACCCCACGAGACCTTGCACCGGCAGAAGGAGAGCGCCCCATGACAGCCCCCGCTACCGTCAGCACCGCCACCCCGACGGACCCGGCGGGCCCGCCCGCCCCTCGCCGGCTCCGGCTCGGCTTCAACGCGCGGATCGCCTTCCCGACCGGGCAGGCCGGTGCCGCGCTGCGCGACGGCATCGAGCTGTTCCGCGTCGCCGAGCAGCTCGGTTACGACGCCGGATGGGTCTACCAGCGCCACTTCGACAACTACCTCGCCGCTCCGATGGTGTTCCACGCCGCCGTCGCGCAGCACACCGAGCGGATCGGCCTCGGCACGGCCATCATCGGCGTCCGCTACGAGGATCCCGTGCTGCTGGCCGAGGCCGCCGGCACGGCCGACCTGCTCAGCGGCGGGCGGCTGCAGCTCGGCCTCGGCACCGGCCAGGGCGGCTTCGACGCCGTCTTCGGCCAGGCGCCGAACGACGGGCGCGCGCAGTCCCAGGACCGGCTCGCGGCGTTTCTGCGCGCCATCCGCGGCGAGCGAGTCGGCGAGATCACCGACCCGGAGGGCCTGCTCCCGGTGGGTACCGAGCTGTTCGTTCGCCCGACGAGCCCGACGCTGCCCGACCGGATCTGGTACGGCGGCGGTTCGGTCGCCTCCGCCGAACGGGTCGGGCGGCAGGGGCTGCGGCTGCTGCTGAGCACCATCCTCAGCGGGCAGATCGACGACTACGGCGCGGAGCTCGCCCGGGCCATCGAGGCCTACCGCGGCGCTCATCCCGGCACATCGCCGTCGCGGGTCGCCGTCGCGCGCTCCGTGCTGCCCGCCACCTCACCGCAGCTCGCTCGCGCCTATGCGGCCTACGACGCCGAGCGGCGCACCCAGGGGCCCGCCGCCTCCCGGCCGGCCGGGGCGCTGGCGCCCGTCGCGGCCCCCACCGCCCGGTTCACGATAAGCCCGGTGCACCACGGCGACCCGGCCGCCGTCGTCGACGAGCTGCTCGCGGATCCCAGCGTCCCACTCGCCGACGAGCTCATCGCGTTCCTGCCGCCCGCGTTCGGACTGCGGGAGAACCTGCGGCTGCTCGAGGACCTCGCCGAGACCGTCGCCCCCCACCTCGGCTGGACCCCGGCCACGGCCGCAACAGCATAGGTCCCTCACCGGCAGACCGCGACGCACTGTGATGGCGATCGGCCCCTGCCTGACCCCCGGCCGGTCACCACCCCACGTCACACCGCCACACCCCACACCGCCACACCCCACACCGCCACACACCGCCACACCCCACACCGCCACACGCCGCGCCACCACACGCCGCGCCGCCGCGCCGCCGCGCGAGGTGGGGTGTGCAGGGGAACGGGGCGACCTGTTCCTTCTGTGGGGACGAAGCGGACGCCGAACCCTACAGACGGAACAGGTAGGCGCTCTCTCACGCAGCCGCCGCCCGTTTCGCGGCCGCCTCGGCCACGTCGCCGGACATCGCGGAACGTGAGAGCAGGACGGGCAAGGGCCTTCTTCGACACTCCACTAACCTCGTTCCCGTGACCAGCCCAGACCGCGAACGGCTACGGGCCACCTTCACCGAGGACGCCGAACTCTACGACCGAGCGCGGCCCGGATACCCGCCCCGGATGTTCGACGATCTTGCTCGGCTGGTCGGGCTCGGGCCGGGATGCCGCGTGCTGGAGATCGGCTGCGGGACCGGAAAGGCCACGGTGCCGCTCGCGCGGCTCGGCTGTCGGATCGTCGCGGTCGAGCTGGGCCCGCAGATGGCGGCGGTGGCCCGCCGTCAGCTCGCCGGTCACGAGGACGTGCACATCGTCGAGGCCGTGTTCGAGGACTGGCCGCTGCCGCGGGAACCGTTCGACGTGGTGCTCGCCGCGACCGCGTTCCACTGGATCGATCCGGCCGTGCGGGTCGAGAAGTCGGCGGCGGCGCTGCGTCCCGGCGGCGCCCTGGCCACCGTCGCGACCCACCATGTCGCCGGTGGCACCGAGCGCTTCTTCGCCGAGGTGCAGAACTGCTACGAGCGTTTCGATCCGACGACCCCGCCGAATCTCAGGCTGACGGCCGCCGCCGACATCGCCGAGGACGACGAGGAAATCACCCGGTCCGGCCGGTTCGACGAGGCTGTCTTCCTTCGTTACGAGTGGGAGCTGTCCTACCCGAGCGCGGAGTATCTCGACGTCCTGCGCACCTATTCCGGACACCGCGCCCTGGACCCCGCCGCCCGACGCGGACTGCTCCACTGCATAGCCAATCTGATCGAGCGTGACTATGGAGGCGTGATCACCAAACGCTATCTCACGGAGTTGCGGGTGGCGCACCGCCGAACGTGACCCCCCCGCGGCGGCCGGACGGGCGCAGGGTCGGCCGCCGGGCGGAGTGTCCGCGGGCCGGTCGCTCAGCCGAGGACGACGACGCGCCGCGGGTGCAGCACGGCGGTGGTCCGCTCAGAGTCCAAGGCGCTGAACCGGGCGAAGTCGACGTTGTACCGGTCGGTGATGCGGTGCAGAACGGTCTTGTCCGGGTCGGGCACCAGCTCGACGTCGGAGCGGATCTCCAGGGTGCGTCCCGCGTTGGCGGGGTCGACCAGAAACAGGGTGGCCACCGGGTTCTGGCGCAGGTTCACCAATTTCCGCCGGGTACTGATCATCGAGACCTTGACCGTGGGTCCGTCGGGCAGGTACCAGACCGCGGTTGCCTGCGGCCGGCCATCGGCGCCGATCGTGACGAAGACGGCGGTCAGAGGAGAGTCGAGCAGGTCGCGGTGGGAGGCCGGAAACTCGGCCGTCTCGGGTGTGCTCACCCCTGTATACCTACCCGCTCGGTCCGCCGCGCGTGACGGCAGGGGCCCGGCCCGGGGTCGGTGGGGCCCGCACCGCCGAAACGGCGCCAAGGCCGTCGCCCTGGGTCCGAGCTCCCGCGGCCATTCCACGACGCGGCCGGCCACCGGCAGGAAGGCAGCGGACAGGCGCGGCACCGGGCAGGGTGCCGCCGAATGCGAGCGTGATCCGCGGAAAGCCAATCGGTCGCAGGTCTGCCGCAGGTAACCAAGGGAACCGGCCAGACGATCGGCCGCCTCGGTCGAATCCGGTCGGCACGGTCCACCACACCACGGAAATGCCTGATTTGCCATGCATCTGCGGCCCCACTAAGCTGGCATCAAAGCCCGAATAGTGGGCGTCCGGAGACGGAATGAGGCAGTCCTGATGGCGCGCGAGGTAATTTCACTCATAAACGTGTGGTGCGACAATGCCGGCCGGCACGCCAAGGACAAGGTTGCGGCGACGCAGACGGCGGCGTTGGCGTACGACGGAAGACTGGTCAGGCTGGATCTGTGCGACGAGTGCCGGGACGAGGTGGCATCCGTCCTCGGCGAGTACGCGGAATACGGTGAGACGGTCGACGTCGGCCGCAACGCCAAAATCGATACGGCCTGGACGGCGGTGGAGCAGAACGACGCGATCACGACGCCCGAGGTCCGGAGCGAGCCGAACCGGCCGGCGCCCGCCCAGCCCAAGGTCCGTCGCCCGCACCAGAGCACGTCCGTCAGCGAGGTCCGCGCGTGGCTGCGGGACCACGCCGACGAGCATGGGCTGACCGTGCCGGAACGGGGGCCACGGCTGTCGAGCGAACTCAAGGCCGCCTACGACCGGGGGCACGGCTGGGACCAGGTCGACGGGGCCTGGCGCCCAGCACCGCCCGCGGCCGACCCGGAACGCGCAGCCGGCACCGAACGCACCGCCGACCCAGAACGCACGGCCGGCAGGGAACCCGCAGGCAGCGAGCATCCCGGTCGGGACTGACCGGCGGTGGTTTCTCCGCCCGGTCCGCCCGCGGCACCCCCTGCCGGCGCCCTGGCCCGGCCGCTACGAGGCGGTGACGATGTCGGAACGCAGCGGGCCGAGAACCGCGGCGATCGGGCCGGCTGCCTCGGCCGGGGCGCCGACGCTGGCGAAGGCGGCGAGCAGGTGGCCGACCACCCCGTCGAACTGGGCGGCGCCGATCCCGAGGGAGGCGTGGACCTGGGTCATCTCCCCGCCCTGGTAGATCTCGGGACCGCCGAGCGCCGAGCCGATGAACTCCCGCTGGGTTGCCTTGAGGCTGGGCAGATCCCGGCCCTCGAAAAACCGGACGAGATCCGGGTCGGCCAGCACTCGGACGTAGAACTCGTCGACCGCGGCCTTCACGGCCTTCGCGCCACCAATATCCTGGTAGATACTCATCCAAGATCTCTCTTTCGCCGGAGTGGCCCGATCCGAGATCGGTGACCACGATTTGCCGCATGGCTGCGCCGCTTACTGTCCGTCGGGTCCACTGAACCGCAGGAGAATCCTTCGGTCCGGGGGCCGGATGGTCACCTGGCAAAGAAGGACGGCAGGCCGAGACAGGCCGCCTGACCCCTTCCGCCGGTTCGTCGGGAGAAGCTTCGCCTGCTGGCCGGTGGCGACGGTCGACGGTCGACGGGTCAGTCCAGGACGGAGGTGACCGTGAGTCGCCGCTCCGTCGCCCACTGTCGACCCCAGTCGAACATCGCCTGGAGTACGGGCGCGAGAGAGCGGCCCTCGGCGGTGAGGCGGTACTCCACGTGCGGAGGCGTGGAGCTCACCAGCGTGCGGTCGACGATCCCGACGCCTTCCAGTTCCCGTAGCCGCTGCGTCAGCATCTTCTCGGTGATGCCGGGGACCAGCCGGCGGATCTGCGCGAAGCGCAGCTGATCGTTCTCCTTGAGGCGAGCCAGGATCACCGGCACCCATTTGGCGCCGATGACCTCCATGGTCACCTCCACCGGACAGTGATAGATACGTTCCGCCATCGGATCCTCCCTCGCGGCGCCGGACGACACCGGACGGGTCCGGACGGCGGCGTTGGTACGCACCAAAAAGTGCGTACCAACGATACAGCAAGTTCCTGGTAGCGTTACCCTGGGAGGTCCGAAGAATGATCCTTGAGTACATCCGCTACCGGATTCCAGAATCCCAGGAGGTCGAATTTCAAGAAGCCTACGAACGGGCGGCGAACTCGTTGCGAGAGTCGCCCAACTGCCTCGATTTCGAGCTCTCCCGGGGTGTTGAACAATCTGATCGATACACCCTCAGGATACGCTGGGACTCCCTCGAAGGGCACCTGGAGGGATTCCGGAATGGCGACCTGTTCCAGAATTTCTTCGCCCAGATCAGACCCTACGTCGATGCCATCGAGGAGATGCATCACTACCAGCCCACCGCCGTTGTCGGTGTCGGCGCCGGAACGCCCCGGCCGCCGAGCCTCTACGACTGGGCCGGCGGCGAGGACGCCTTCGAGCGGCTTTTCGCTCGGTTCTACGAAACCGTGCCCGACGACGAGCTCCTCGCCCCGCTCTTCGCCGGCATGAACCCGGCCCACGCACATCACGTCGCCATGTGGCTGGGTGAGGTGTTCGGCGGCCCGGCCGTCTACACCGAGCTCCGCGGCGGTTACGAGAACATGCTCGCCCACCACCTCGGCAAGGCCATCACCGAACAGCAGCGCCGGCGCTGGGTCAGCCTCCTGGTCGATGCCGCCGACGAGGTCGGGCTGCCCGGAGATCCGGAGTTCCGGGCGGCGTTCATGAGCTACCTCGAGTGGGGAACCCGCATCGCCGTCCAGAACTCGAGGCCCGGCGCCACTCCGATGCCACACGCCCCGGTGCCCCGATGGGGATGGGGCGTCGCGCCGCCCTGGCAGCCCTGACCCAACCCGGTCACCGCAGGAACCCGGTCACCGCAGAAACCTCACTGCTGCGGGGAACCCCGGCTACTGCGCCCCCCCCGTTGCTGCTGCGGGGAACCCCGCTGCTGCGGGGAACCCCGCTACTACGCGAACAGGGTGCCGGCGTCGTAGACGAGTAGACCGTCGTCGCGGCGGCGCACGCCGGCGGTCAGGCGGTGCGGGTCGAGGCGGCCGTCGTGGTGCAGGTGGGACACCTGGCCGCCGCGGGCGAGCGTGACGAAGTCGGCGATCATCCGGCGGTGGCAGCGCCACCACAGCGTTTCGGCGCACATCACCGCCGTGCGGGCCACCGCCGCCTCGGCCAGCAGCTCATCGACCGCCCCGACGAACGCGGTCGAGCGCATCCAGGCCGCATAGCCGGCGAACGACCGGTTGACCAACGCGGCATCCGGGGAGTCCGCCGGGGCCCGGCGCCGGCCGCCCAGCCGCGGCTCCCAGCGGTACCGGACCCCGGCCGCGGGCAGCCACCGCTCGATGCTGCTGCGCGCCACCTGCGGGTTGTGCCGGCTCCCCGGCGCCGACCGCACATCCACCAGCAGCGCGACCCCGGCGCCGCGCAGCAGCCCGGCCAGCCGGTCCGCGGCCAGCGTGCCATGCCCGACGGAGAACAGCACCGGCACCGGATCCACCCTCCCGGTGTACCCGCCCAAGGCGGATCCGGCGGACGTCGGAGTGGCGGATGATGGCGTCGGTGCCCCCTCGCTGCGAGCCGGGCATGCCGGCACGGGGCTCGGGCCCGTCGACGACGAGAGGTGCACAGGAATGGTCGAGGACATGTCGCCAGCAGACACTGCGGAGTCGGGGGCCTTATCCCCCGTCGGGTTCGTCGGGGCCGGTTCCATGGGAGCGCCGATGATCGAGCGCCTGCTCGCGGCCGGCGTGCCCGTGCACCTGTTCGCCCGCCGGGCCGAGGTCCAGACCCGGTTCGCCAAGTTGGGCGCGGTCATCGAGCCCTCGCTGGCGGCCCTGGCCGCCGCGGCCGAAGTGCTGATCGTGTGCCCCTTCTCCGCGGCCCAGCTCGCCGAGATCGCCGACGGGCCGGACGGTCTGCTCGCCCGCGCCACGCCCGGGTCCGTCGTCGTGCAGCACGCCACCGTGGCAACCGATGACATCCGCCGCCTCGCCGCGGACGCGGCCGTGCGCGGCGTCACCGTGCTCGACGCACCGATCAGCGGAACGTCCGCGACCATCCTGGCCGGCCGGCTCACCGTGCTGATCGGCGGCGCCGCCGCAGCGGCCGACCGTGTCGAGCCGCTGCTGGCCGCCTACGCCTCGACGATCGTGCGGACCGGCGAGGTCGGCTCCGCCACGACCGTGAAGCTGATCAACAATCTGACCTTCGCGGCGCACGTCCAGACCGCGGTCGCCGCCGTCCAGCTCGGCGAGAAGCTCGGCATCCGCAGCGGCGACCTGCTCACCGCCATCACCGCCTGCAGTGCCGACAGCGCGGTGTTCCGTCACCTGCAGGCCATCGGGGGCGTCGAGGAGCTCTTCGCCATGGCCGGCCCCTACCTTCGCAAGGACGTGGCCGCGGTCGAGGAGGTCACCGCCGCGCTTGGCCTCGACACCGGCATCCTCGGCGAGGTCGTGCAGTCCGGCCCGCTTCCGCTGACCGCCACCCGGTCGTAAGCCGACCGTAAGCCGACCGGCGGGCCTTCCTCCCTACGAGTCCCATTCAAGCCGCTCAGGCCACTCAGGTCGGGCGGACGCTCAGGCCACTCAGGTCGGGCGGAACGGAAGCGTGACGGGACCGGCGTCGCGGGGGTCGTCCGTCGGGCGGGCGAGGTCCCGGTCAAAGACCCGGCCGACGGAGTTGCCGGCCAGGTCCTCCAGGACGGGATCGACGACGAGGCGGTGCGGCCCGGGCGCCCAGCCGTGCCGCGGGGCCAGCTGCCACGACCGTTCCTCGGCGCCGACGTCCGCGACGCCGTCGACGGGCCGACCCTCTGGCCCGACGACGCGCAGGCAGCGGGCGATCAGGCCGTGGTCGAGCGGCCGGTCGAACCCGACCCGAAGCGGTTCGGTGCTGCCGGCGGGCGGGACGCGCAGGGTCCAGGCGTGCGGATCGACGTGGCGGCGCTCGTCGCCGGCGACCTGGTAGCGCCGGTCGGCCCCGGCCCGCAGCCGCTGGCCGCGGGCGTCGCGCAACCCGTCGTCGACGACCAGCCGGAACGGTGTGCCGGACCGCAGCGGGTAGCCGGCCTCGCGGTGCGACGCGAGGCCCCGCTTGATCCGCGCCGGGTCGAGCAGGACGGTGAGCCGACGCCGGCCGGTGTCCCACAGCTCCTGCTCGGTCGCCAGCAGCGCCCCGGCCAGGACGTCACCGTGGTCGGTGTCGCTGGCGTCGGTGTCGCTGGCGTCGTCGACGAGCCGCACGTGGCCCGCCGCGTAGCCCTCGCTCATCGGCGCGCTGAACCAGATGTAGGCGCGCAGCAGGTTGCGCGGCACGGTCGCCGCGCTTGGGTGGATCGCGAGCACCCCGGTGGTGGCCGGCTCGTCGCTGCCGGCGCGGGTCAGCTCGGCCACGGCTGCGCCGTCGACGGTGACGACGTACACCGTGCCGTCGAGGAAGGGGAAGCGCGGCAGGAAGCAGAGGTCGGGGCCGTCGCGCAGCAGCCGCCCGGCCGTCGGCGGGGCGGTGCCGAGCGCCACGGCGGTGGCCGGATGGATCCGCACCTGCGCATCCGACCCCGCCCCGGACGGCCCGGCCAGCCCCGCTGGCCCCGTCACCTCGGCCAGCCCGGCCAGCCGGATGCAGTCGGCCCCGCCGTGCCGCGACCACGACACGGCGATCCCACTCCGGTTGCCCACGCCCACGCTCCTCCAGCCGGCGGCCTCCAGCCACCTTCAGCCGGCGGCCTTCCAGCCGCCTTCAGCCGCCCGACTCCGGCAGCCCGGTGCAGCCCCGTCCCGTGCAGTCCGACCGATGCAGTCCGACCGGCCTGGAGCGAGGCGGCCTACAGCGAGGCGGCCTTCAACGAGCGCAGGTGCCGGCGCCCGTCGGGGTCGGTCTGCAGGGCCAGCACGTGCTCGTCGTCGAGGTTCGCGAGTTTGGTGATGCCCTGAAGGTCGGCGGTCTCCCGCGGCACCCCGAGTCCCCTGGCGTGATCGGTCAGCGGCGCCTGGGCGTCGATGTCCCGCCCAGCGATTTTGATCAGGCCGTGCGAGGTGTTCGCGACGAGCAGGTACTCCTCGCCGCCCTGGACGATGGAGACCATGTCCAGCGGCTGGTTCATCGCGCCGAGTTCGGCGACGGTGCGCCCGACCGTCCTGGTGCCCGGGGCCAGCTCGGCCAGCGGGAAGTGCACGACCGGTGTGCAGGTGTAGCTGGCCAGGATGGCGCGGCCGCCGTCGTAGGGCACGAAGGTGCGGATCGGCGCCGCCGTCTCCCACTTGTCGTGCGAGACGTGGTAGATCTCCAGGCTGTTGCCCGCCGCGCCGGCGGCGTCGGTGAACGGGAACGGGATCCGCCGCAGCTTGGAGGAGAACTCCTCGTTGGACAGCCCGGCGACCAGCAGCGACCCGTCCACGTACGCCATGTCGGTGACCGTCGAGGTGCGGATCGGGCGGCGCAGCACGCGGATCGTCTTGGCGCCGACCGTGATCTCCTCCCCCTCGTCGCCGAGGGGCAGCGTCACGTCGACCCGCTCGTCGTCGGGGGCCGGGGCGTCGGCGATCGCCACCGACGCGACCGGCACGTCGGTGAGCGGGACGTCGCTGATCGAGGCGTCCGCCCGGTCGATGCGCACCAGCACCGCCTGGGCGGACTCGCCGTGGCCGCGCTGGACCGACAGGTAGATGTTGCCCGAGTCGGGGTGGACGGCGAGGTCGCGGATGGCGACGTCGGAGGCGTCTGCGCCCAGCAGCGAGCCGACCCGCGCGTCGACGTCGGCCAGGTCGAACGGATCCGATCCGGCCGGGCGGCTGCCCGGGTCGGCGACGTCGACCGCGAACACGGTCGCCGCCGCGTTGTCGGCGAGGAACAGGATCCCCGCCGGGCCGAAGGTGATCGGGCCCGCCGAGCCGAGCTCCGCCCGGCCGACCCGCAGTCCGTACTCAGTCACGTTGATCTCCTCGATCTCCTGGGGTCGGGACGGAACGCCGGCACTGCGTCCACGACGTTGTTCACAACCCTGTTCCCAACCTTGTCCACCGGCGAACTGTTCCAACGGCGTCCTACGGGCGTAACGCGGAGGTGCTCCGGGCGTCAGATGGCGGTCAGCAGGCGCCGCAGCCAGTTCAGCCGGGCGGCGGCGCACTCCTGGGAGAGCCGTGCCTGCGGCGCGAACAGGGCGAAGCCGTGGAAGCCGCCGGGCCAGACGTGCAGCTCCGTCTGCACCCCGGCCCGCAGCAGACGGGCGGCGTAGTCGATGTCCTCGTCACGGAACGTCTCGGCGGAGCCGACGTCGACGAACGCCGGCGGCAGGCCGCTCAGGTCGCCGGCGCGCGCCGGTGCCGCGTAGGGGGAGACGTCCGGTCCGCCGGTGTCGTCGCCGAGCAGGGCCGTCCAGCCCGTCCGGTTCGACGTGTCGTCCCAGACGCCGAGCCCGGCCATCTGCACGGTGGACGGCGAGCCGCCGCGGTCGTCGAGCATCGGGCACATCAGGAGCTGGCCGGCCAGCGCCGGGCCGCCGCGGTCGCGGGCGAGCAGCGCCACCGC
>NZ_JAMQQF010000145.1 GCF_023716945.1 Frankia sp. AiPs1
GTCGGAGGCCGCCGGCGGGCCGCCGTCAGGCGCCGGACGCTGGTCGGGCGGGCGCGGCCCCCTGCGGGGACGGCCCGCGTGGGTGTCGGTGTCGGCGTCGGCCCGGCCGTCGAGCAACGGGTGCAGCCCGGACGGCAGGTCGTCCCCGCGGAACAGCGTCTCGGTGACCCCGCCGGCCAGCGTGTCGGCCGCGAGGATCACCGCCGCCGCGGTCCACGTCGATCGTTCGACCGGCCAGAACACCCGGTCGGCGAACTGCCAGCCCGTCCAGTAGCCGCCGTCTTCGTGCCGCAGGTGCTGCATGTCCGCGACCAGCTTGGCCGCGGCGGCCGTCTCGCCGACCAGGTGCAGGGCGATCGCGAGTTCGCAGGTCTCCGCGCCGGTCACCCAGGGCTCGTCGGCCACGCAGCGGATCCCCAGGCCGTCGACGACGAAGTCGTCCCAGCGAGCGGCGAGCCGGGCCCGGCCGGCGGAGCGACGCAGCACCCCGCCGATCACCGGGTAGTACCAGTCCATCGACCAGCGGTCCCGCGGTGCGAAGTACTCGGGGTGCGCGACCAGCGCGTGATGCAGCGCGCCGGTCGCCCGCTGCCAGGCCGGCGGCACCTCGCCGACGAGCGCGGCGAGCGCCATCCCGCACCGCAGGCTGTGCAGGGTGCTCGAGCAGCCGGTGAGCAGCGACTCGGGATAGTCGACGCCGTCGGATCCCCGCGCCCACCAGATCTGACCGCTGGGTGCCTGCATGTCCACGACGAAGTCGAGTGCCCGGCGGACGACCGGCCAGATCCCGGCGGCGAAGGCGCGGTCCCCGGTGAGCAGCCAGCGATGCCAGGCAGCCGTCGCCACGTAGGCGCACTGGTTGCTGTCGGCGAAGTCCTCCTTGACCGCCCCGGCCACATGGCTGGTCGCCCACGAGCCGTCGGCCCGCTGGTTGCGCCGTAGCCAGGCCCAGGCGGCGTCGGCCGCGTCGACGAGGCCGCCGAGGTCGAGCGCCATGGCGCATTCGAGATGGTCCCAGGGGTCGGTGTGGCCGCCGGGATACCAGGGGATGGCGCCGTCCGGTTCCTGGGCGGCGGCGATCGCGGTCGCGGTCGCGGTGAGCGCCTCGGGGGTCAGCCTCGGCGCGGACTCAACCGACCGCACGCGCTACCTCCGGTTTTCGTAGGTACAGGACGATGCTCTTGCCGATGACCGGATTGAGGATCCGTTCGGCGAGCCGCGTGACCTGGGGACGGCGCATCATGTCCCACACCAGCAGCCGGTGGTAAAGCCGCGTCGCCGGATGGTCGTCGTCATGGACACCAACGAGACACCGCAGCCACCAGTACGGCGCATGCAGGGCGTGCGCGAAATGGGTGTCGATCGGCTCGAGCCCGACGGCGGTCAGCCGCTCGCGCAGCTCGGATTGCCGGTAGATGCGGATGTGACCGCCCTCGACGGTGTGGTACGCCGTCGACAGGCTCCAGCACACCTGCTCGGGCAGGCGGTTCGGGACGGTGACCGCCACCCAGCCGCCGGGCCGCAGCACGCGGGCGATCTCCGCCATCACCGCCGTGTCGGCGGGCAGGTGCTCGAGAACTTCGGCGATGATGACCCGGTCGAAGGTCGCGTCGGCGAACGGCAGGGCGAGCGCGTCACCGCGCACCCCGGCCGCCCGCGCGGTGGCCGGCGCCTGCCCCTCCAGGGCCATCGCGGCGAGCATCGCGTTCACGCCGCCGACCTCGTCGAGGGAGTAGTCCAGCGCGACGACGTCGGCGCCGCGCCGGAACGCCTCGAAGGAGTGGCGCCCGGCCCCGCAGCCCAGGTCGAGGAGCCGGCAGCCTGCGGGTACGGGAAAACGATCAAAGTCGACGGTGAGCATGTGGCGCGGGCTCAGCCGGCAAGCGTCGGCGATGCCGACGAGCTCGCAGCGCCCGGCGCCGGCGCCACCACCGGGGCGGGCGTGCCGGTGGAGGCCAGCCCGGCCGGCCACGAGGCGGGTGTCGGCGGCGCCCACGACCAGGACGAGCCCGGGTAGGGCGAGGTGGGCGTCCCACCCACTGCCGCGATCCGCTCGGCGTACCAGGCCGCGGTGGCGGCACTCGCCGCCCGCCAGGAGAACCGCTCCTCCACCCGGCGCCGTCCGGCCGCCCCCATCCGGGCCCGGCGCGCCGGGTCGTCGAGCAGCGTGCGGATGGCTCCGGCCAGCGCATCCGGATCTCCCGGCGGGACCAGCAGGGCCGCCTCGCCGTCGGCGCCGGCCACCTCGGGCAGCGCCCCGGCGGTCGTCGCGATCAGCGGAATGCCGCAGGCCATCTCCTCCACCGCGGGCAGGCTGAACCCCTCGTACAGGGAGGGGACGACCGCCACCTCGGCGGAGCGCAGCAGCTCGATCAGCTCCTGCTCCGGCACGTTGGAACGGAACGTCACCGCATCGCTCAGGCCCAGCTCGGTCACCCGTCGCTGGGCCTGCCCGCCCTCACGGACCTTGCCGATGCAGACCAGGTGCGCGGCGCGCTCGGAGCGCAGCTTGGCCAACGCCTCCAGCAGCACCCCCAGGCCCTTGAGCGGCACATCCGCGCTGGTCACGACCACGATGCGGCCGGCGACCGCCGGCTTGGGGACGGGCGCGGGCGTGAAGATGTCGGCGTCGACCCCGAGCGGCACCGTGTGCATGACCGCGGACGGCAGGTCCATGTCGGCGATGATCTCGCGCCGCGAACTCTCGGAGGGGATGACGATGCCGTCCAGCCGCCGCGCCACCCGGGCCTGCATCGGCAGGAACGAGTACCACCGCCGCAGCCCGACCCGGGCGGTGAAGCCCGACGCCGCGGCAAGGTGCAGCCGGCGGTCGACGGTGATCGGATGGTGCACGGTGCTCACGACCGGAATTCGGTAGGGACGCAGCGCCGCCCGCAGCGCCAGCAGCCCGTAGCCGAGCCCCTGGTTGTCATGGACGATGTCGAACGGTGGCCGCCCACCGGCCGCCCTGGGCCGCAACGCCTGGTAGGCGCGCAGGCTGAACGACAGCGGCTCGGAGAACTGCCCGGTCCGCATCATCCCGAACTCGACGACGTCGGGCAGCGCGCGAAGCTCCGCCAGGCCCGGCCAGCGGAACGGATCCGAGTCGCGGTAGAGGTCCAGGCTCGGCAGCTCGGTGAGACCGACCCCGTCGTCGAGGTCGGGGTACGGCGGCCCGCTCAGGACCTGGACGTGGTGCCCCAGGGCGACCAGTTCGCGAGACAGATGTCGGACGTACACGCCCTGGCCACCGCAGGTGGGCAGACTCCGGTACGACAACAACGCAATCCGCAACTGTGCGCCCTCCGTCCGTTTCGGGCAAATCCAGGTCCCTCGACGTCGAGGGTGGCGCCGCTTCTTTCGCACATTAGGACATTGAGGTCCGATCTTCACGGTGTTCGCCCGTGCCGCCGGTGGCCGGCCAGGTCACGACCGGCCGGCCACCGGCGCGCGTTGACGTGCGGATCCGCCGGGTCACGCACCGGAAGGAGGCGCGAACCCGACGGACTGCGGGACTGCGGGACTGCGGGACTGCCGGACCGCGGGCCGGCTGTGGACTGCGGGCCGGCTGTGGACCGCGGTCAGTCGGTCGGTTCGGTCAGTCGTTGTCCACAAGGACGAGCTCGGCGGGGATGTTGCCCTTCGTGGCGCGGGAGTACGGGCACATCACGTGCGCCGCCTCGAGCAGTTCCTGGGCGGTGGCCCGGTCGAGCCCCGGGATCTGCGCCTCGATCCTCGCGCCCAAGCCGATGGTGCCGTCGTCGTCCCGGAGCAGCTCGATGGTCACCGACACCGCCGAGTCGGTGACGTCGGCCTTCTTGCCCCGGGCGACGGCCTTGAGCGCGCTGTGGAAGCACGCCGCGTAGCCGGTGGCGAAGAGCTGCTCCGGGTTGGTGCCCGGCCCGTCGTCGCCGCCGACCCCCTTCGGGATGGAGAGCTGCAGGTCCACCCGGTTGTCGCTGGACGCCACCCGCCCCTCGCGGCCGCCCCATGCGGTCGAGGTCGCTGAGTAGATCGTGGTCGCCATGTCGCCTCCATGTGATGCTGTCTGTCGCGAGACGGATGCTTTCCGATCGCGACACGGGCTGTCGGAGCTCCGCGGAGCCTGTCAGATTTACGCAACCATGCTGGTGCCCTAAATATTCGCGGTCCACACCCCCGTTTCCCGCTTAGCCTGAGCGGATGGTGCAGGAGGAGACGGGGCAGCTCGACCGGCCGCGGCGGGGACGCCCCCGTGACGCGACGATCGACACCCGCGTGCTCTCCGCCGCCGTGGACGAACTGGCCGAGCACGGCGTCGGCGGGTTCAGCGTGAACCGGGTCGCGGTCCGCGCCGGCGTCGCCAAACGCGGCATCTACGTGCGCTGGCCGGCCCGCGACGATCTCGTCCTGCACGCGCTCGGGACTTTGGCGGCCGGCCTGGTGCCCCCGCGCACCGGGTCGCTGCGCACGGACCTGCTGCACCTCGCGCCCTACGTCGACGCGGTGTTCACCGAGCCCAGGCTGTCGATCCTCGCCCGGTGCATGGCCGAACTGCGCCGCTTCCCCGCGATGTACGCGGCGTTCCGACGCGAGTCCGTCGACCGCTGCGCGGCCGCCATCGAGGACTCCCTGCACGACGCCGTCTCCCGCGGCGAGGCCCGTGCCGACCTGGACACCGATCTCGCCGCGGGCGCCTTCCTGGGTGCCCTGCTGGCCCGGCACGCCTTCGGCGGCGCCCGCCAGCCCATCGACGATCCCGCCTTCCACGGCCGTCTCGTCGACTTCTGCGTCGCGGCCGTCCAGCCGGTCACCGCGGCGCACTCCCGCCCCTCCATCTGAGCCTTGTCTGCTCGCCCGTCCACCGAACTCGGCCACCGAACTCCGTTCGCTGTGCCCCGTTCGCTGTGCTGCCGGGTTCGCCGAGCCCGGTTCGCTGTGCTGCCGGGTTCACTGAGCCCGGTTCGCTGTGCTGCCCGGTTCGTTGAGCACCGTTCGCCGAGATGCCCGGCCCGCCGACTCCGTCCCCTGAGCACCGTCTGCTGGCCCGCCCTGTCCGCTGAGCGCCGTTTGCGCCCCGTTCGCTGGACACGACGTCTACCAAGCGCTGCCGCCTGCCGCCGGTCCGCTGGCCTGTCCGTCGGGTGCTTCCTTCCCACGGCCGAGGAGCGGTGGAGTGCGGGGCCACGGTCACCGTGCCGGCTCGCGCCGCGTTGTCCACAGCCGTCTCCCCCGAGGGACACCGTCGCCGCCGACTGGCACTCACAGGCAGGCATCGTGCTGTCCACAGCCCGACGCGCCCAGGCGTCGCGCAAGCAGGCCGACTCCCATACCGCCAGGTGGCCGTCCACAAGGGGGACGGTGACCGTCCGCGCCGATCGTGGCCAGGGCATGCGCTGTCCACAGGCGTTGCCGGTGTCCGCAAGGGGGGCGTGCGCGTCCCAGCCGTGAGGCGGTGGATTCCTCGGAGCAGGGATGGTCGTCCATGAGCAGCGCCCTCGATCATCGGTGCGCGGGGAGGGCACCCGTCCGAATCGCTCTATGCCCACGGCCAGGTTCGTGAACGCAGCCACCCCAGGCTTCCCGACCAGGACTTTCCCGGTTTTCCACAGGGGAGGTGTCGGCCGTCGCGGTCGCTGCGGACGCTCCTCGGCGGCCGCCGCCGCCGGTCCTCCATGCCGCCTGTGGATAACGCTCGGCGCATCCGCCACCCTCCTCGATGAAGAGCACCGTGCCGCACACGCTGACCATCTGTGGTCAGTGTGGCCGACGGTCCGACACTGACCACAGGCGCGCAGGTCTGCGGGACGAACGGCGCTCGACGGTCGTCCCCCGAGGTTCCGGTCCAGCTCAACGGGGCCGCGGCGCGGGCACCGTGCCAGGCGGGGCCGCTGACCATCCACGGTTTGTGCTGTGTCGACCGGGAGTCACCAGCGCCACCCGCAGGGCACCCGTCCACAGCGGCCGAGCGCCGACCCACCTGGCACCCCGGGCGGTCATGGTCGTTTCTTCGGACGGTTACCCGCGTTGATGCCCGACGCCCGCCAACCGAGATATCCACACATCATCCGTGGGCACCGTGGGCGGATCGGCGCCGCGACGGGCAGCCGAACCCGGGCGTCACGGCCAGGCCGGCGACGGTGTCCACAGGTGCAGCCGGGCAGCGGCGGCCGCAGATCTCCCGCGGGCACCGTGCAGCGCAACGCCGGATTGGCCCGGTGTCCACCCATGACCACCCCGGGTACGCCGGCCGGAATCGCGTGCGTGCGGGCACGGCGTCCCAACCTCGGGCGAGTGCGCGGGGCAGCGGATGGGACACGGAAACCCGAGGCGGGCCGCGTAGCGGTTGTCCACAGCTCTCCGGTGGGCATCGTCGTTCTGCGGCGCCTGGGGACGACGCCGAGGATGGCGCGGCTGGACGCACACCATCCCAGCCGCCCTCGCTGCCCGCCCGCGGCCGACCCGCATCGTCACCAGGACACCGCCCGTGGGCATCGTGCTGTCCACCGGCTTTCCCCGCGGAAGAGCGTCGCCGCGGACCGACCCCGTCGGCGAGCACCGTGCTGTCCACAGGTGCCCCCGTAGGGAGGCCGTCGCCGCCGACCGGCCCCCGTCCGCGGACCCCACGTCGCCACTGTCGGCAGCGACGGATGTTCTCGCGAGCACACCGACCCGACCCGGGGGATCGAGTTGTCCACAGGGGTGACGCTGACCGTCGGCGTTGCCCGCCTCGGGGCTCGCGCTCCACCGGGCGGCCCGGTGCCCCGCGGGAGCCCGGCGCGTTCGGTGCACAAGCGGCGGCGGGTCCGTGGGCGCCCGCATGACCGACGAAAGGCACCGGCCCTATTCCTCGGTGCACGGGGAGGGCAGCCGTGCGGACCGACCCTGCCCACGGCCAGAACCCCACCTCAGGCCTCCGAGTAGCCCGCTGACCAGGGATTTCACGGTTATGCACAGAGAGATCGGCGGCCGTCGCCGGTCGCCGGACGGGGCCCCGGGACGCCCCTCGGGCGAACGTCACGCGTCCTGTGGATAACTTCCCGTCCCCTCCCGACCAGCCTCGAGGAGGGGCACCGTACCGAGCACCATGCCCATCGATGGGCAGTGTGGATAGCAGTCGGGTCTTATCCACAGGTGAAACGAACACGTGGCGTAGGCCATCGCCACGATCGCCTTCCCGGGCTCCCGTCCCCCACGGACGGGGCTCGGCACCGGGCATCGTGCGGAGGCCGGACGCTGACCCCGACGGGGTCGCGTGCCCGGGCGAAAGTCGCGTTCGCGATCCGTCGGCTATCTGTCCACAGCAGTGCGGCCAAGGAACCCACCGTCGTCCCGACCGGTCATGGTTGTTTTGTCGAACGGTCACCCAGGTTGCAGCGCGAAGGTCACCGGCCCGGAATTCCACAGGTCATCCGTGGGCACCGTGGGCTGGAGCGGTGCGGCGGCGACGGCCACCGGCCGGGGCGCCGCTGCCTGGCCTGGACGGTGTCCACAGGCACGTCCGGTCTCGGCGCCCGCGGAGCCCGCCGCGGGGTTGTCCCCAGCTCCACGGTGGGCACCGTCTGTCTTCCGGGGGCCTGGGTGGTCACCGTGCGGCGGGCCGCTCGTCAGGTTCGGCCCGGGATGGTTCTGGGGGGAGGCGCCATGGTCACCGGGTGGACGCCGATCCCGGGTGGGAACCGTGCACCGATCCAACCGTGACCAACGGTGGGGCACTCCGAGGTTCTCCACAGGGCCTACCTGCGGGCGGCCGCGCCCAGTGTGCAGATGTCGGCGACCACTGCCGGACGTGCCGCGAAGCGTTGCGCGACCCATCCCATCAGGTCGTTCATCGACGTGCCGAGGATCGAGCCATGGTCGGCCAGCGGGTAGCGCCGGTAGTCCACCGTCGTGCCCTCCCCGCACAGCCGGCTGACCACGCCGTCGGTGACCGGCTGTTGAATGACCTGGTCGCGGTCACCCTGAAGGATGAGCGTGGGCGCCATACGTCGCAGGATTTCGTCCCGCTGCCGCGCGAATCCGGCGGCGAACGGCGGGCGCGTGAGCGGATCCGTGGTGAAGGCCGTGTGGATTGACGAGCCGACGCTCGCCTTGGTCACCTCGCCGGCGCACCGGGTGCGCGCGACCGCCAGCAGCCGCCGGCCGGTCGGAGTCAGGTAGCGGTCCAGGTCGATCCGGGGATCGTCGACGGACACCCCGATCATCGCCAGCAGCAGGTAGCCGACGCCGTCGGCGCCGCGCTGCAGCGTCGCGAGCGAGGCGGGCAGGTCCGCCAGCGGCGCGGTCGCGACCACCCCGCGGATGCGCAGCTCCGGGGCATAGCCGGCGGCCATCGCCCCGGCAGCCAGGGCCGCCTGGCCGCCCTGTGAATAACCCCAGAGGACGACGTCGCGGCCGGCCCCCGTCTCGGTGAGGGAGCGGGCAGCGCGGGCGGCGTCGAGTACCGCCCGTCCCTCGGGGGCGGCGATATAGATCGCGTGCTCGCCGGGGGAACCCAACCCGGCATAGTCGGTCAGCGTGACGACATAGCCGGCCCGGACCAGCGGGAACGTCCAAGCGGCCGCGACCAGCGGCGGACGGGCGCGCGACGGCGCACAGGAATCCTGGATGCCGGTCGTACCGTGCCCGAACGACACGACCTTGCGGCCGCCGGCGGGCACCGGTACATCCGCGTCCGGAGCAAGGATGATGCCGGAGACCGCGGCTGCGCCCTTGCCGGTCGGCCGGGACGAGTAGGTCACCCGCCAGGCGCGGATGCCGGCCGGGGCCGGGGTGACGACCTCCCGGGAGAGCAGTTCGCCGACGGCGGCCTGCGGCCGGATCGGTTGAGCGGCCGCGGGTGCGTCGTCGCTGCTCGTGACGCCCTGCCCGTGGTCGACGTCGCCCCGCCGGCCGCAGCCGGCCAGCGGAATCAGCCCCAGCAGGACAAGCAGCACCAGGAGCAGCGCGCGGGCCACTGTTGGACCGGACCGGCGACCGGGCCCCAGCCGGTCAAGCCCCAGCCGTTCGGGCCCCAGCCGTTCGGGCTCGCCGGGTGCGGCCGGGGAATGGCGGCAGTGCTCCCGCCCGTCCGACCGGGTCGGGCACGGACCGGTGGAAGCCGGTGAATCATCGTCCGGACCGGGCCGCGAGAAAAGCACGAATGAAGACTATGGTTCCGGTTCCGCCGAACAAGTGGCGGTCCGTGACGTCATGGGGTTGATGGTCGGATGTGCGCTCGTTCCCTGCCGTGTCATGTCGGGTGGAGCCGCGCGGGCGGATCAGCCGCGGACGGTCCGGACGGCGCCGTGCGGCTCGTTCCGACGGGTTCCCGCACGAGGGCGATCTGTGCACCCGAGGTGGGCCGGAACTGTGGACCCTCTGTGGATCGAGGCGGATACCCGCAGGTGCCGGTCGTGGCCGCCCGGACGCTCGATACCCTTACGGTGTCCGCAGGCGGGGCCGGTGCGGTGGGGTGGACGTCACCGTCATCTCAACGGACACGTCCGACCCGTCGATCGAAACCGTCGGAGGCCCGCGATTGTGACCACGTTCGCGTCGAGCACGTTCGCGGCGAGCACGCTCGCCCTAGGCCCCAGCGCGATCAGCGCTGACAGCCTCATCAAGGCGGGGTTGGCCGTCGTCCTGCTGATCGTCTTCGCGGAATCGGGGCTGTTGATCGGGTTCTTCCTGCCCGGCGACTCGATGCTGTTCACCATGGGGATGCTGATCGCCAGGGACGAGGTCTCGACACCGTTGCCGGTCGCGATGATCCTGATCGGGTTGGCGGCGGTCGCGGGTGACCAGGTGGGGTATCTGATCGGCCGAAAGGCCGGCCCGGCACTGTTCCGGCGCCCCGATTCCCGGTTGTTCAAACAGGAGTACGTCGAGCAGGCGGAAGTCTTCTTCGCGAAGAACGGTGCGCGCTCCATCGTGCTCGCCCGATTCGTTCCGATCGTGCGGACCTTCACCCCGGTCATCGCCGGGGCGAGCCGGATGAACTACCGGGTTTTCACTGTTTACAACATCATCGGCGGGTTGCTCTGGGGCTGTGGAGTGACCCTGCTCGGCTTCTATCTCGGAAAGATAGATTTCATCCGCGACAACATCGAGGCCATGCTCGTCCTGGTCGTCCTGGTCTCGGTGGTACCAATCGTCTTCGAGTACCTCCGGAACCGGCGGAAGCGGGCACGGGTGACCGCCGAGTCCGCCGCGGTCGGTCCGCCGGTCGGTCCGATGGCCGGTTCGCCGGCCGGGGCTCCGGCGCCGAGCCAGACCCGCCACGACGGTTTGCCGGCCGACGGCGGCGACGAGGACGGCTGGCACCAGGGCGAGGACCAGGGCGCAGACCCGTCCGTCACCGTGCGCCTGCGCCGTGGCGGTGGCGGCGGGGGTGGCCGTCACTCGGCGGCCCATCGCCGCGAGACCGCCCGGGACTGAGCCCGGCCGCAGCGACGCGGCGCCTTCGTCGGAAGATCTCGATGCTTCCACGGGATTCGATGCGAGCCACAGCACGCCGGACCGCCCGCTTCCGGGGCGGCGACTCGGTGTGGGCGGCGGTGGCGTCGGCTCGGCGGGAAGGCCGCGCCGGGCGGTTCGCGGTCGCCCGCATCGGATTGCGTGACGCGTGGTGCCGCAGTGATGCCGGACCGCGGAGAAGGCGCCAGTTCACGGGGAACTGCCTGGCCAGATGGGTCCCGACGGGCTCCGCGCCGATACGGGGGGAGTCGACGGGACGCCCGCCGGGACCTGTCAACCGTATCGGGTCATCGGGGCATTGTCGCCCCACTGATCGCTCGGCGAAGTACGGAAATGCAGGTAGCGTGAGCCTTGTCGGATAAATGTGACGATCATCTCACTCGAAGTGGGTGGTTGGTTGGTCTGTGGGGCAAGGCATCACGCCTGTCTCGGGGGTGTTCCGGTGTGCCCCATCGCGCCTCTCGGAACGGGCCCTGAGCCGGCCGCGACCCTGATCACAACGCGTCGAGGCCGCGCTCGCCCGTGCGCACCCGCGTCAACGACGCGACCGGCAGCACCCAGATCTTCCCGGCCCCGCTCGCCGCCGACCCGGCTGAGCGCAGGATCACGCGCACCACGTCCTCGACGTCGGCATCGGCGACGACACATTCGATCCGCGCGGCGCTCACCGACTCGTCGTGGAACGTCCGTCCGCGGTATGTCTCGGTACGCCACAGCTCGGTGCCGTATCCGGTCACCTGGCTGAGGGTCATACCATGGATACCGTAGGTGCCAAGAGCGGTCCGGACGTCGTCGACGAGGTGCGGGCGCAGGATGGCGTTAACCAGTTTCACGGCGTTTTCTCGTCCTCGCTGCCAGAGTGAGGTTTCATCGCGGGAAGCGTAGAGCCGACAGGTGACGATTTCGTCTCGGGAACGTGATCATTTTGGGAACGTGACCGGCGCGGGAACGTCGCCGGATCGGGAACGTCACCGATGGTGCAACGACCGGATGGTGCAACGAAAGGAATAGTAGATGTCCCTGCTCGACCGGGGAACTCCCCCCGACCCGTATGACGTGCTCCCCGTGCGCCCGTCATTCGACGTGACCAGCACGGATCTCGTCGACGGCGGCGTCCTGCCGCTTGACCACGTGTACACGGACGCCGGCGGGGCGAACCTTTCCCCACAGCTGTCGTGGTCCGGCCATCCGGCCGGGACGGAGAGCTTCGTCGTCACCGTCTATGACCCGGATGCGCCGACGGGCAGCGGTTTCTGGCACTGGGTGCTGGTCGACCTGCCCGACTCGGCGACGGAGCTGCCGCGCGGCGCCGGCGGCGGCGCGTTCGCCGGCCTGCCGGCCGGGGCCTACCACATCCGCAACGACTGGGGCACCAGGGAGTACGGCGGTGCCGCGCCCCCGCAGGGCGACGTGCCGCACCGCTACGTGTTCACCGTGCACGCGGTCGACGTGCCCAAGCTGGAGATCAACGACGAGGTCTCGCCGGCGGTCGTCGGCTTCAACCTCGCCTTCCACACCCTCGCCCGGGCCGTGCTGCGGGTGACCTACCAGCACTGAGTATCGGCCGGCCGACCCCGCATCCGGCCGGCGCGGCGGGCGGCGGCGGCCGGATGCGGGCGCCCCCCCCCGGCACCAGGGTGGGAACCGGAGCACCGTCATTTCCGTCGCGTTTCCGGCGCGTTCCCGCTGGAAGCGGACCGTTGGCCGGGGTGTCGGGCCCCGGCCGACGGTCGGTCATGACGTCTTTTCCTGGCGTATTGCCCCCGTGCAGGGGGAGTCTGGAACCGACTCACGCTCGGGAGGAACTGCATGGGCGACGGTAGACAGACGGATGTGAGCGGTGTCGGCGCGGCCGGCGCCTATGACGCCCGCCGGATCTGGGAGGTGGGGGAGCCGGTCCACGCGGTCATCTACTTCCACCCCGCGGTTCGCCGCTTCGGGGAGGAGGCCGGCTCCCACGGCTTCTGGATGGGATACATCGGCATGCGGGCCGCACCGCTCGGAGCTGCGTCCGCAGCGACGATCACTTCGGCCTTCTACAACTTCGCGCCGCGCCGGATCGCGCGCTCGGTGCCCGACGTCTGGGCGTACTCCTCGCCGGCCCGGCTGCTCGACGCCCGCCTCGCGGCGATCGATGCGGTCCTGCGGGAGCTGTGGGGGCTGGACACGACGGGCGTGGCGGTGCGCCGCGCCGCGGCGTTCGCCGGCCGGGCAGCGG
>NZ_JAMQQF010000146.1 GCF_023716945.1 Frankia sp. AiPs1
GCCCGAGGCCGACCCGGCGGGCGAGCGGTGGCTGCCGACCGGCGATCTCGGCTTCCTCGCCGCCGGCGAGCTGCACGTCAGCGGCCGGCGCAAGGAGATGATCATCGTGCGCGGGGTGAACTACTACCCCGAGGACGCCGAGGCGCTCGTCCGCGACGCCCCGGGGGTGCACCGCCGCCGATGCGTCGCCGTCGCCGACACCGACGACACCGGCGCCGAGTCGCTGACCGTGATCGCCGAGACCACCCTCGACGGCGCCGCGGACCGGGTTCGACTGGCCGCCGAGCTGCGGGTCGCCGTCGGGTCCGCGCTCGGACTGGCCGAGGTGTCGGTGCGCCTGGTCGCCCCCGACGCCCTCCCGCGGACCTCCAGCGGGAAGTTCCGCCGCGTCGAGGCCCGCGAACTCGCCCGCCCGCGGCCCCGGTAGCCGCCCGGCCCGACCGTCGCCCCGAAACCGGACGGCGCCCCCGACCCCGACGGAGGAAGGCCCGACATGCACGGCTACGACGTGTTCCGCCACTACGAGCAGAAGCGCTGGACCCTCGCCGATCTGCCGTTCGACGACATCGACCGCGACCGCGTGCGGCCCGAGTACGTCACGATGGTCAAGAGCTCCGTGATGGGGGAGGCCAACTCGATCGCCGCCCAGCACGGGTTCCTCAACGAGTTCGACGACTACGACTTCTCGACCTTCGTCGCCGTCTGGGGCTACGAGGAGCTGCAGCACCACTTCGCGTTCCGGACCTGGCTGGACGCGGTCGGCGTGGCGATGCCCGCCGCCCCCGTCCAGGCGATGCGCGCCCCCTACGCGCCCGGCACCACCCCGAGCGCCACGCTCGCGACGAACATCATTTCCGAGCTGACGGTGAACCACGTCTACCGGTCCGTGGCCGCCTGGGTCGACGAGCCGGTCCTGCGCTCGCTGATGCAGCGCGCCAGCCGGGACGAGGCCGGCCACGCCCGCGAGTTCCTGCACTACGCGCGCCGGCGCCTGACGGCGCACCCCGACGAGCTGCCCTCGGTGCTGGAGACGCTGTACGTCTACACCTCCGAGGCGCGGATCAAGCATCCGGTCGGGGTGTTCAAGAGCGGGCTGGCCGAGGTCGCCGACCACGAGACCATCGACACCGCGTTCGACATGTTCCTCGCGGGCATCGCCACCGATGGCGAGCTCGACCGGCTCCAGGACAACATCCGCCGGGCCTTCGCCGCGCTGACCGGGCTGGACCTGAGCACCAACGGCCGGGTCCGCCGCCGGCTCGCCGAGGCGCTGGCGTGACCGCCCCGGAGCTGCCCTGGGCGGTCCTGGCGGACTACCGCTGCTTCGGCTGCTCGCCGCACAACCCCCACGGCATCGCGCTCGAGTTCACCGAGCACCCCGAGGGCCTGCGGACCACCTTCGACCTCGGCCGCAGCTACGAGTCGTACCCGGGGATCGTCCACGGCGGGCTGCTCGGCGTCGTCTGCGACGAGACGATGGGCAACCTCATCGTCGTGCGCACCGGGCTGGTGGCCTTCACCGTCAGCATGCGGATGCGCTACCTCGCCCCGGTGGCCACCGGGCGCAGCTACACCTGCGTGGCCCGCCTCAGCCCTGGCAGCGCCGGGGCTGAGGCCGCCGGTTCGCCCCTGATCAGCGCGACCGCGGAGATCGTCGACGCCGACGGCGTCCCGGTCGTGACCGCCTCCGCGACCTACCGCAACGTCCCCTTCGGCACCGCCCGGGAGCGCATCGCCCTGGCCAACCCCGAGGCCGACCGACTCCACCAGGCGCTGACCCCCACTCCGGCGCTCACCCCTGCCCCGGCACCGTCCCCCACTCCGGCACCGTCCCCCACTCCGGCGCTGATCCCCGTTCCGGCGCCGTCCAGCATCCCGGACGGCCCCGTCCCCGTTGAGGAGACCCTGTGACCACCGACGCCGACGACATCCTCGGGCAGATCACCGAGATCGTCGCCCGGGAGCTCGCCGTGCCCACCGACTCCCTCGCCGCCGACACCGACCTGCGCGCCATCGAGGGCGCCGACTCCGTCCGGCTGCTGCGGGTCGTCGCCAAGGTCGAGCAGACCTGGGACGTCGAGCTCGACGACTCCGACGTCTTCACCGCCTCCTCCGTCGCGGAGCTGGCCGGTGTCGTGCGCGAGGCGCTGCAGGTGAAGGCGGCGTGAGCACCACCGCGGACCTGCGGCCCGGCGAGACCAACCAGCACTACGACCTCGACCCGGAGATCTTCGGGCTGTTTCTCGACCCGCTGCGCAAGTACTCCTCCGGGCTCTACCGGCGCCCCGGGCTCACCCTCGCCGAGGCGCAGGTCGCCAAGCTGCACTTCGTCGCCGACCGGCTCCGGCTGGCCCCCGGGCAGCGGCTGCTCGACGTCGGCTGCGGCTGGGGGTCGCTGATCCTGTTCATGGCCCGGGAGTACCGCGCCGAGGTCACCGGGGTCAGCCCGGCCGGGCGCCAGCACGAGTTCATCGCCGCCCGCGCCGCGGACCTCGGCCTGACCGACCTCGTCTCCACCCGCGTCGGGAAGTTCGCCGACGTCGAGCTCCCGGCGCGCTCGTTCGACGCGGTCACCATGCTCGGCTCGATCGTCCACATGCCCGACGTCGACGGGGCGGTCCGCCGCGCCCGGTCCATGCTGCGCCGCGGTGGCCACTTCTACGTGTCGGAGAGCTGCTTTCGCAGCGCCGCGGCCCGCGACGAGTTCGACCGCCGCGCCGGCACCGAGTTCGTGCGTAACTCGATCTTCGGCTGGGGCGACATGCGACCGCTGTCGGAGCTGGTGCGCGCGGTCGAGGACGCCGGCTTCTCGGTGACGAGCGTGGACGACCTCACCGAGGACTACCGCCGTACGATCGACGACTGGCTGGAGCGCGTCGCCGCCAGCGCGGCCGCGATCGACGAGCTGCGACCGGGCACGGCGGCGGAGCTGACCCGCTACCTGGAGGTCGCCAACGCCGGGTGGGGCTTCACGACCAAGCACTACGCGCTGGTCTGCCGCAATGCCCGCTGACCGCCACCGGCTCCTGACGGCCTCCGCGCAGCCCGGCGAGCCCGGGCCCACCGGGCTCGCCGGGCCCACCGGGCTCCAGGCGATCCCCGCCCGGTCGGTCGGACTGCCCGCCGACGACGTCGACCGGGCGGTCACCGCCTTCATGACGGCCTCGCCGGTGACCCGCCGGTGGGACGTCGAGACCGGCTTCGACTGGGCGGCGGCCGACGCCGACCGGCTCACCGAGGGCCAGCGGTCCGCCGTCCGGTTCATCACGTTCATCGAGGATCACCTGCCGGGCTACTTCGCCCTCTACGGCAGCCGGTTCCCGCTCGACAGCGACGTCGACGTCGAGACGTTCCTGCTCAACCGCGAGATCTACCACTTCACCGTGCGCTGGGCGCAGGAGGAGGACAGCCACGCCCGCGCGCTGTTCCGCTACCAGGTGGAGTCGGGCATCGCGCGGCCGGCGGCCCTGCGCCGCGAACTCGCCGAGGAGGGTCGCAAGCAGTTCGCGCTGCCGCACGAGCACCCGGCCGCGCTGTTCGCCTACACGCTCGTGCAGGAGAAGGCCACCCAGATCTACTACCAGAACCTGCGGGCCGTCGTCTGCGACCCGGTGCTCGCCGAGGTCCTGGGTCGCCTGAGCCGCGACGAGGCTCGCCACTTCACGTTCATGGCCGACATGGTCGACCTCTACCTGCGCCGCTACGGCGACGCCGTCGTCGAGCCGATCCGGGAGGCCATCGCGCAGTTCCGGATGCCACTGGCGGACACGCTGCGCGGCTACTGGCGCTGGGCGCTGCGCATCGCCGACACCGCTCACTACGACCACACCGAGGCCTACGAGCACCTCGTCCGGGTCGTGCGCCGCGCGGTGGACGCGCCCTCCGACCGCGTCGACGAGCTGGCCAGCTTCGTGCGGGCCTGCCGCGCGACGGACCCGACCCCCAGTCCGGTCGCCCCCCTCTCCAGGAGCTGATCGTGGATCTCACCGTCGACCTCACCGTCGAGCAGGCGGCGCTGAACATCTTCGACCCCGCCTGGCATCACGACACCTTCCCCAACTACCAGGTCCTGCGTGAGGCCGGCCCGTTCGCGCCCGGTCCGCTGGGCCTGCGGCTGGTGACCCGCTACCGGGAGGTCGAGGCGATCCTGCAGGACTCGGCGTGGAGCCACGCCGAGGAAGGCGAGATCATGCATCCCGACAGCGACGGATCGGACCTGCCGACGTCGTTTCTGTGGATGGAACCGCCGGACCACACCCGGATCCGCCGGCTGGTCGGCAAGGCGTTCAGCGCGCGGCGGATCGAGGGGCTGCGCGCGCGGGTCACCGAGGTCGCGGCCGGGCTCGTCGACGCCGCGATCGCCGCGGGCGAGGTCGATCTGGTCGAGGCGATCGCCTACCCGCTGCCGCTGACGATGATTGCCGAGCTGATGGGCGTGCCGGCGGCCGACCACGCGGCGGTGCGCTCGATGTCCTTCGGCCTCGCCCGCGGCCTGGATCCCGACATCCTGCTGTCCCAGGCCGAGATCGACCTGCGGCGTGACTCGGCCGCGGCGTTCCGGGAGTACTTCACCGATCTCGTCGCCCGTCGGCGCGCCGACCCGGCCGACGACCTGGTCAGCGCGCTGGCCCTGGCGGAGGCCGAGGGCGATCGGCTGACCGGCGACGAGATGCTCGCGACCCTGGTGGTGCTGCTCGTCGCCGGCCACGAGACCACGGTGAGCCTGATCTCCAGCACGTTCCTGATGCTGATGCGCAACCCCGACCAGTACGCGGCGCTGCGGGCGGACCCGGACCTGGCCGCGCCGGCCGTGGACGAGCTGATGCGCTACTGCACCCCCTCGCACCTCACGACCCGCGTCGCCACCCGCGACGTCGAGGTGCTCGGCGAGCGGTTCGCCGCGGGCGACGGGGTGATCATCCTGCTCGCGTCGGCGAACCGCGACGCCGCGCTCTACCCCGACCCCGAGCGGCTCGACCTCGCCCGGTACGCGGGCGGCGCCGCGGTGGCCCGCCACCTCGCCTTCGGCCGCGGGCACCACTACTGCATCGGCGCGCCGATGGTGCGCCTGGAGATGGAACTGCTGCTGCGGACGTTGGCGCTGCGCGCACCCCGGCTGACGCCGCTGGTCGACCCGCCGCCCTACCGTCCGAACCTCGTCGTCCGTGGCATCGCGGAACTGCCGGTGCGGATCGACCGCTGAGCCCGGGCCCGGCCGACCTGGTGTGGCCGGGCTCACGCCCTCAGGCGGGCGTCCGACACTCCAGTGACTTGCGGCGGGAAGGTGCGGTTCACCAGAGGTTATCCGGCACCGTTAGGCTTGCGCTCGACGCCCCTGTGGAGGTGGCAATGGAGTTGCGGCACCTGGTGTCCTTCCTTGCTATCGCGGACGAGTTGCATTTCGGCCGCGCTGCCGCTCGACTACATCTTTCGCAGCCATCCCTGAGTCAACAACTACAACGACTGGAACGAAGTCTCGGCGTCGAGCTGGTGGCCCGGACATCACACGATGTCCGGCTCACCGCCGCCGGAAAGGCCTTCGAGGCCGAGGCGCGGGCCATCATCTCGCAGATGCGTAAGGCAACCCATACTGCCCGTGAGGTCGCGGCCGGCCGGACCGGGGTGGTGAGCGTCGGGTACAACTTCCCCGGCGGTCAGCACGTCGTCCCGGCCGCGCTCACGAAGATGTCGGCCGAATATCCCGACGTCAGCGTCACGCTGGTGGAGCAGCGCACCGGTCCACAGCTTTCCGCGCTCGCCGCCGGTGATCTCGATGTCGCCATCGTCTACGGCCGTCCGACCTCGCCCGATTTCCGCTCCCGGCGACTTTTCCGGGTGCCGCTCGTCGCGGTCGTCGGCCATGGGCACACGTGGGCGGGGCGCGGCGGCATTCCCTTCGGGGAACTCGCCCGCCAGCAGTGCGTCCTGTTCGCCCGGGAGAAGAGTCCGGCGATGTACGACGCGATCCAGGCGGCCGCCGAGGCCAGCGGCATCACCCTGTCGGTCGCCCACGAGGTGGACGACCCGAGCGCGACCGCGATCGTCGTGTCGGTGAAACCGCTGGTCGGGTTCGCCTCCGCGTCGCGCGGGCTGCACATCGGCTCCGCGGTCGGGGGCCCGCGGCCGGCCGCCGTCCAGCTCTACGACCCGGTGCCCACCCTGGACCTCTACGTGGTCTGGCGGGCGGCGAACTCGGCGCCGCTGGTGGACATCTTCGTCGACTGCATCGAGTCGGCCCGGCCGTTCCAGGTTCCAGCATACGGCCGCGCCGAATCAAGAGTAAGGCGATAGGAAAGGCCGACCGTTCATTCGGGGAAAGCGCCTTGCCGTGTTCTCGGAATAATCCGAGACTCGGGCGTGGAATGCTGGAACGCACTTCACCGTGCGGATAACTGCGTCCGCGCCACGCGGAAAGGTGATGACACGTGCAGAAATCCACCTCGGTCGGCGGCCCGGTCCTGCCGGACGATCAGGGACTCTGGTCCGTGGTCGAGGGGGGCGCCCAGGCGCATCCCGAGCGACCCCTGCTGGGCCGCACCGACGTCCCCGGCGAGGCGATCCGCGAGATCAGCAGCGGCGAGTTCGCCGAGCAGGCCCGGACGGTGGCGGCCGAGCTGCTGGCCCTCGGGGTCGCGCACGGCGACCGGGTCGCCATCATGGGACGCACCGGCTATCCCTGGGTGTTGCTGAGCGTCGCCGCTCTCGGCATCGGCGCGGTGATCGTCCCCGTGTACCCGACGGGCTCGGAGGTCCAGGTCCGCCACACCCTCACCGACTCCGGCGCCGCGTGGGCGTTCGCCGAGACCGACGAGCAGGTCCGGCAGGTCAGCGAGGCCGGCGCCGCCGCGCTGCGGCGCCCGGCCTGGAACCTGGACCAGGTCGACGCCTGGGTGGCCGCGGCGGCGGGCTCGGCCGATGCCGATGCCGATGCCGATGCCGGAGCGCGCCGCGCCGCCTTCGACGAGGAGTTCGCCCAGCGGGCCGGCAAGGTCCGCGCCGACGATCTGGCAATGATCATCTACACCAGTGGTACCACGGGCCTGCCGAAGGGCTGCATGCTCACCCACCGCAACATGTTCGCCTCCTCGGCGGGCACGGTGGAGCAGACCGGCGAGTTGTTCCACACGGCCACGCTGCACCGCTCACAGGACCGCTCACAGGACGGCACGCAGGCCACCACGGCGCTGTGCCTGCCGCTGTCGCACGTGTTCGGCCAGACGATCCTGTTCGCCTGCCTGTACGCGGGAACGCGCACCGTCCTGCTGCCCGGCATCCCCGAGCTGCTGCCCGTGCTGCCGGTGATCCGCCCGACGTTCCTCGCCCTCGTCCCGTACGCGCTGGAGAAGATCCGCAAGCGGGTGCGGGACCTGCCCTCCGACGACATCTCCGCGGCGTTCGGTGCCCGGCTGACGCAGGTGATCTGTGGCGGCGCCTCGCTGGACGACACGACCGCGGCGTTCTTCGCCAGTGCGGACGTCAACGTGCTGAACTGCTACGGCCTGACGGAGGCCGCCACCGCGGTCACCGTGAACGCGCCGGCCACCAATCGGCGCGGGACCGTCGGCCGGCCGATCCCGGGAACGACGGTCGCGATCGCCGACGACGGGGAGGTGCTCGTCCAGGGCGCCAACGTCTCGCCCGGCTACTGGTCGGCCGGGGAGCGTGCCGTCGGGCGGGACGCCACCGGGCCGGAGGAGGACCGCTGGCTGCACACCGGTGACGTCGGCCGCCTCGACCCCGACGGTTACCTGGTCATCACCGGGCGCCGCAAGGAGATCCTGGTGACCAACAGCGGCAAGAACGTCGCGCCGACGCCGTTGGAGGACCGGGTACGCCTGCACCGGCTGGTCAGTAACTGCATGGTCGTCGGGGAGGCCCGCCCGTTCGTCTCGGCGCTGATCACCGTGGATCCGGCGCCGCTGGCCGCCTGGGCCGCGTCGAACGGCGTGCCGCTCGAGGGTGCGCAGGACTGGCGCGAGCACCCCCGGCTGCTCGCCGAGCTCCAGCTCGCCGTCGACGACGCCAACAGCCTCGTCTCCCGGGCCGAGTCGATCCGGAAGTTCCGCGTGCTCGACGGCGACTTCACCGTCGAGCAGGGACATCTCACGCCTTCCCTGAAGCTTCGCCGCGCGATCATCGAGCGGGAATTCACCGAAGCGATCGCATTTCTTTACCAGTGATCTGCACCACTCGATTGAGTGGGCTTATCGGCCGATGAGATGTCGGCCGGTCCATTGACCGACGATCTGACCTGTCAGCACCATGACAAGGTAGCCGGCCCGAACGCTGCGCTGCCGGCCACCGCCGGCGCCCCGCCGGCGGCCTCCGGCGGCCAGAAACGGGAGGACAATGTCATGTACGACGTCATCGTGGTAGGTGCACGCTGCGCCGGATCGCCCCTGGCGATGCTGCTCGCTCGGCGCGGGCACAAGGTGCTCGTGGTGGATCGAGCCACTTTTCCGAGTGACACCGTCTCCACCCACTACATTCATCAGGCCGGTCTGTCGCGACTTCAGGACTGGGGAATTCTCGACCGTCTTGTAGCCACCGAGCCGCCGGCGATGCGGCATCTCACGTTCTCCTACACGGACATCTTCCTCGAAGGTTTCGCCGACCCGATCGACGGAATCACCGAGGTGTACTCCCCGCGCCGGACGATTCTCGACGAGATCCTCGTCGACGAGGCGCGCAAGGCCGGCGCCGAGGTCGTCGAGGGGTTCACCGTCACCGACGTGATCTTCACCGAGGGGCGCGCGGCCGGCGTGCGCGGACGGATCGGCGACGGTCCGGAACGCGAGTTCACCGCCCGGTTCGTGGTCGGTGCCGACGGCCGCAACTCGACCGTGGCGGGCCTGGTCAAGGCCGAGATCTACCGATCCGTCCCCGCGGCGTGCTTCGTCTACTACTCGTACTACAGCGGCCTGGACTGGACGTTCCAGCACCGCACCGGCTTTGGTGAGCAGCAGCTCGGCGCATGGCCGACGCACCACGGCCAGCACCTCGTCGCCGTGATGCGCCGCAAGGAGCGGATGCGCGAGTTCCGCGCGGACGTCGAGGGCAGCTTCCACGAGATCATCGACCAGGTCGTGCCCGAACTCGGCGAGGACCTGCGCACGAACGGAAAGCGGGCGGAGAACTACCGCGCGATGGCCTACCCGGACAACTTCTACCGCCGTTCCGCCGGCCCCGGCTGGGCGCTTGTCGGCGACGCCGGATACCACAAGGACCCGTTCACCGGCTGGGGCATCACCGACGCGCTGAAGTACACCGAGGTGCTCGCGGAGAAACTGCACGAGGGTCTTTCCGGGGCGCGTCCGATCGATGAATCGGTCGAGGAGTACACGAAGATCCGCGATGCCGAGAGCAACGGCACCTTCGAACTCACCTGCAGCCTCGCGGAACTCAGCCTCACCCCCTACTACGACTCCGTGTTCCGCGCCACCAGCATGAGCCCGGAATACACGACGAAGTTCTTCGGTCTCATCGCCGGCGGAGTTCCCGGCGAGGAGTTCTTCGCTCCGGCGAACCTCGAGCGGCTCTACGAGGACGTCAACATGCCGGCCGACCGGCGGATTCTCACCCAGTCCTGAGCGCCGCCGACCGATCTGCACCGCCGACCACCCTGCACCGCCGACCGCCACGAAAGGGAAGGGCCCGCAGATGCCCGCAGTCAGGTTCACGGCCCTCGGCGACAGCTTCGTCGAGGGCCGCGGTGACGTCGCCGCCGACGGCTCCTACATCGGCTGGGCCAGCCGGTTCGCCCGGCGGATGGGCGTTTCCGCCCGCGAGGTCCGCAACCTCGGCGCCTACCAGACGACCACGCAGCAGGTCGTGGACCGGCAGCTGCGCCCCGCCCTGGTGCGCAAGTCGCCGCTGATCGGCGTGGTGGTCGGCGTCAACGACCTCGTCACGGACTACGACCCCGACCGGTTCACCCGCAACATCAACACGATCTTCCGGTCGCTGGCGGGCCTGGACACCACCGTGTTCACCGCCAGCTACCCCGACATCCCCGCCAACCTGCCGCTGCCGGAGGAGTTCCGCGGCCTGCTGCGCGAGCGGTTCGTGTTCGCGAACGCCGTGCTGCGCGAGGTGTGCGAGGCGACCGGGACGCTGCACCTGGACATCGCCGCCGGTGCGGACTGGGCCGGACGGCGGCTGTGGAGCCCCGACGGCCTGCATCCCAACGCCGAGGGTCACCGCCTGTTCGCCGAGCAGATGGCGGACCTCGTCGAGCGCGCATCCTGGCTGACTGCCGCCTGAGCCGCACCGCCCGCCGGCGTCGTCCGGCAGAGAAGGGAAGATCGTGACCAAGCCAGCGCTCCCCCCGAGCCCGACCGAACCCGACGGTTTCGACGACCGGCGGCTCGCCCGGACCCCGATCGCGATTGTGGGCATGTCGGGTCTGTTCCCGATGGCCCGCAACCACCGTGAGTACTGGCAGAACGTCGTCGACGGCGCGGACTGCACGACGGAGGTTCCGCCCTCGCGGTGGGACCTGGCCGACTACTACGACAGCGACCCCGCCTCGCCGGACAAGACCTACTCGCGGCGCGGCGCCTTCATCCCGGACGTCGAGTTCAGCCCGTTGGAGTTCGGCCTGCCGCCGAACCAGCTCGAGGTCACCAGCACGATGCAGACCCTCAGCCTCGGCGTCGCCCGCGACCTGCTGCGCGACGCCGGCGCCCGCGACGTCGCCGGGAAGGACGCCGACTGGTACGACTCCGGGCGCACCGGCGTCGTGCTCGGCACGACCGGCCCGGTCCCGCTCATGCACCCGCTCGCCGCCCGGCTGTCCACGCCGGTGCTGCGCGAGGCGGTGCGCAGCTGCGGGCTGAGCGAGGCCGACGCCGACGCGATCAGCCGCAAGTACGTCGAGGCGTTCGCGCCCTGGGAGGAGAACTCCTTCCCCGGCCTGCTCGCGAACGTGGTGGCCGGTCGGGTCGCCAACCGGCTCGGCCTCGGCGGGATGAACACGACGGTCGACGCGGCCTGCGCGGCGTCGCTGTCCGCGGTCCGCCTCGCCGTGGCGGAACTGGTCGACGGCCGCGCCGACACGATGATCACCGGTGGCGTCGACACCGAGAACACGATCTTCATCTACATGTGCTTCTCCAAGGTGCAGGCCCTGTCGAAGAGCGGCACGATCAGCCCCTTCTCCGACGACGCCGACGGCACCCTGCTCGGCGAGGGCATCGGCATGCTGGCGCTGCGCCGGCTCTCCGACGCCCAGCGTGACGGCAACCGCATCTACGCCGTCATCCGCGGCATCGGCTCGTCCAGCGACGGCCGCTCCAAGAGCATCTACGCCCCCCGGGCCGAGGGACAGCGCGTCGCGCTCGACCGCGCCTACCACGACGCCGACTGCTCGCCGGCGTCGGTGGAACTGTTCGAGGCCCACGCCACCGGCACGGCCGTCGGCGACCGCACGGAGCTCACCGCCCTCGGCGGCCTGCTCAGCGACGCCTCCGACGAGCGCAACTACGCGGCGCTGGGCAGCGTGAAGTCCCAGATCGGTCACACCAAGGGCGCCGCCGGCACCGCCAGCCTGATGAAGCTCGCCCTCGGCCTCTACCACAAGGTGCTGCCGCCGACGATCAACGTCGAGCGGCCGAACAGCGCCGTCGACTTCTCCGATGCCCCCTTCTACGTCAACATCGCGAACCGGCCGTGGATCCTCGACCCGCACCGGCCGGTGCGCCGCGCCGCCGCGTCCGCGATGGGCTTCGGCGGGACGAACTTCCACGTGGTCCTCGAGGAGCACTCGGGCGACCGATCCGCCGTGCGCGCCCTGCACCGGACCGCACAGGCGCACCTGTGGCACGCCCCGGATGTCCCCGCGCTGATCGAGCTGCTGCGCTCCGGCGCCCCCGGCGGCGACGGCCCCATCCCCGCCGACGCGGCCCGGATCGGCTTCGTGACCGCCGCGGACGCCGACGACGACGCCGTCGACGACCTGCGCGAGCTGGCGATCTCCCAGCTCGACCGGTCCCCGGACGCGACCGAGTGGTCGCATCCGCGCGGCATCCACTTCCGCCGCAGCGCCCGCCAGGGCGCCACCGTCGCCGGCCTGTTCGCCGGGCAGGGCAGCCAGTACCTCGACATGGGCCTGGACGCCGCGCTGAACGTCCCGTCGATCGGCGCCGCCTTCGACGAGGCCAACGCCGCCTTCGACGGCGCGGCGCGGCGCCTCGGGCCGATCGTGTTCCCGCCGCCGGTGTTCGAGGCGGACCTGCGCCAGGCGCAGGAGATCGCCCTGCGCGCCACCGAACACGCCCAGCCGGCGATCGGCGCGCTGTCCGTCGGCCAGCTGCGCTACCTGCGCGAACTCGGCCTGCGCCCCGCCGGCTACCTGGGCCACAGCTTCGGCGAGCTGACCGCGCTGCACGCCGCCGGCGCCGTCGACGCCGCCGGCTACTTCCGCC
>NZ_JAMQQF010000147.1 GCF_023716945.1 Frankia sp. AiPs1
CCCCCCCCCCCCCCCCCCCCCCCCCCCCCCCCCCCCCCCCCCCCCCCCCCCCCCCCCCCCCCCCCCCCCCCCCCGCGGCCGCGGCCCAGGCGGCTACGCGGGCGGGTGGCGGGTGATCGGTGGCGGCTGGCGGGTGGCAGGCGGCGCGTGGGTGGCGGGTCAGATCCGGGCGAGGGCGCGGGGGCGCTTCGTCAGGTAGTCGGTGTAGGCGACGGTGGTGAGGAACTCGGGCAGGGTCTCGCCCAGGGCGGTCTCGACGAACACCTCGCGGGCCTCGTCGAGGCGGTTCGGGGCGCCGCCGCGCTCGGCGCGCAGCACGGTCAGCTCCTCGGCAAGCAGCCGCTCAGCAAGTTCCCGGGTGACCGGGCGCCCGTCGGCGAGCCGCGTGCCGTGGTGGATCCACTGCCAGACCTGGCAGCGGGAGACCTCCGCGGTGGCGGCGTCCGTCATCACGCCCCCGATCGCCACGGCGCCGGTGCCACGCAGCCACGCGTCGAGGTAGCGCAGCGCCATCGCGATGCTGCCGCGCAGCCCCACCTCGGTGACCGTGCCGCCGGCCGAGGCGACGTCGAGCAGGTCCGCCGCGGTCACCGGTGCGTCGTCCGGCCGCGACCGGTCGCGCTGGTGGGGCACGGCACCGAGGCGGGCGTCGAACGCCTCGGTGCACACCGCCACCAGCCCCGGATGGGACACCGAGGAGCCGTCGAACCCGTCGTCGGCCTCCCGCCGCAGGTCCCGGCGGACCCGCTCGAGCGCGCGGGCGTCGACCTCGGGATCCCGGCCGGGGACGAACGCCGCCGTCCCCCCGATCGCGTACGCGCCGCGGCGGTGACAGGTCCGCACGAGCAGCGCGGTGTGGGCCCGCAGGAACGGCGCCGTCATCGTCACCTGGTCTCGGTCGGGGAGCACGAACCCTTCGCCCCAGGCGCCGACGGTCTTGAGGAGGCTGAACACGTGGTCCCAGCGGCCGGCGGTCAGGCCGGCGCAGTGCTCGCGCAGCTCGTAGAGGATCTCCTCCATCTCGAAGGCGGCGGGGATCGTCTCGATGAGCACGGTCGCCCGGATCGTGCCCCGCGCCAGGCCCAGGCGCTGCTGGGCGAACACGAACACGTCGTTCCACAGCCGGGCCTCGTGATGGCTCTCCAGCTTCGGCAGGTAGAAGTACGGTCCGCTGCCCCGGTCGAGCTGGCGACGGGCGCAGTGGATGAAGTACAGACCGAAGTCGACCAGGCTCGCCGACATCGGCCGGCCGTCGATGAGCAGATGGTGCTCGCGCAGGTGCCAGCCCCGCGGCCGCACGACGATCGTCGCCGGGTCCGGCCCGACCCGGTACCGCCTGCCGGCGGCCGTGGTGAAGTCGAGCCGGCCGTCGAGGGCGTCGAGCAGGTTGAGCTGGCCGGAGATCACGTTGAACCAGGTCGGCGCGGTGGCGTCGGCGAAGTCCGCCACCCACACCCGGGCCCCGGAGTTCAGCGCGTCGACCGTCGTCGTCCGCTCGGGCGGCCCGGTGATCTCCACCCGCCGGTCGGCCAGGCCCGGTGCCGCGCCCGCGACCTGCCACGACTCGTCGGCGCGGATGGCCGCCGTCTCGGGCCGGAAGTCGAGGACGGCCGCCCCGGCGGCGAGCAGCAGGCGCCGCTCGCGCCGGGCGGCGAGCAGGTCGGCCCACCGCGCGGCGAAGGCGGTGTCCAGCGCGATGAGGAATTCCAGCGCCGCCGGCGTCAGGATTTCCCGGAAACGCTCCCGAGGCTCACCGGGCTCGCCGATGACCTCGATCCGACCGCCGCGCGGTGCCGGCATGTCAGTGCCCCGCGCCGGCGCCGGTCGCGGTGAACTGCGCCTCCTCGGTGGAGCCGCGCAGCGCGACGGTGTCACTCGCCGGGTTGATGGCGGTGCTCACCAGGTCGAAGTAGCCGGTGCCGACCTCACGCTGGTGGCGGGTCGCGGTGTAGCCGTCGGCCTCGCTGGCGAACTCGCGCTCCTGCAGGTCGACGTAGGCGGTCATGCCCTCGCGGGCGTAGCCGTGGGCCAGGGAGAACATCGAGTGGTTCAGCGCGTGGAATCCGGCCAGAGTGATGAACTGGAACTTGTAGCCCATGTGGCCGAGTTCGCGCTGGAACTTCGCGATGGTGGCGTCGTCGAGATGCGCCCGCCAGTTGAACGACGGCGAGCAGTTGTAGGCGAGCATCTGGTCCGGGTACTGCGCCTTGATCGCCTCGGCGAACTCGCGGGCGATCTCCAGGTCCGGCGTGGAGGTCTCCATCCACAGCAGGTCGGCGTAGGGGGCGTAGGCGAGGCCCCGGGCGATGCACGGCTCGATGCCGTCGCGCACCCGGTAGAAGCCTTCGGCGGTGCGCTCGCCGGTGACGAAGGGCAGGTCCCGCTCGTCGACGTCGCTGGTGATGAGCGTCGCCGCCTGCGCGTCGGTCCGGGCGACGATCACCGAGGGCACGTCGGCGACGTCGGCGGCCAGGCGCGCGGCGTTCAGGGTGCGGATGTGCTGGCCGGTCGGGATGAGCACCTTGCCGCCGAGGTGGCCGCACTTCTTCTCCGAGGCGAGCTGGTCCTCCCAGTGCACCCCGGCGGCACCGGCCGTGATCATGGCGCTCATCAGCTCGAAGGCGTTGAGGACGCCACCGAAGCCGGCCTCGGCGTCGGCGACGATCGGCACCAGCCAGTCGGGGGCGTTGGCGACGCCCTCGGCCCAGGTGATCTGGTCGGCGCGCAGCAGCGCGTTGTTGATCCGGCGGACCACCGCCGGGACCGAGTTCGCCGGGTAGAGGCTCTGGTCCGGGTAGGTCTGGCCGGACAGGTTCGCGTCCGCGGCGACCTGCCACCCGGACAGGTAGATGGCCCTGAGCCCGGCCTTGACCTGCTGCACGGCCTGGTTGCCGGTCAGCGCGCCGAGGGCGTGCACGTAGTCGGTGTCGTGCAGCAGGCCCCACAGCTTCTCCGCGCCGCGCCGCGCCAGGGTGTGTTCCTCCAGGACGCTGCCGCGCAGCTTGATCACCTCGCCGGCGCCGTAGGTGCGTTCGATGCCCGCCCACCGCGGGTCCGTCGCCCACCCGGCGGCCAGCTCCTCGGCCGCCTGCGCTGCCCCGTTCGCGGCCCCGTTCGCCGCCGCGGTCCCCGTCGCGGTCCCCGTCGCGGTCCCCGTCGTCTTCGCCTCGGCCATGTCGATCTCTCCCTGCCCTGGAGTCGGAATAGCGCGGATCACCTCTTCTTCGAAGCTGTCACAGCGATTCGGCCTGGTCGAGCGGCCCAACGAGCCAAGTCCTGCGAATCTTCCGCGCCGCCTTTGCGAATCTTGCAAATGGCAGGTTGGCACCGGGTCGGCTATCCTCCCGGACAGAGAGGGAGCGGATGCAGAAGACTTTTGTCGGGACCCGGTTACGGGAACTGCGCGAGGAACGGGCCATGAGCCAGGTCGAGCTGGCGCGCCTGCTCGGCATCTCCCCCAGCTATCTCAACCAGATCGAGCACAACTCCCGGCCGCTGACCGTACCGGTCCTGCTACGCATCACCGAGGCATTCGGCGTCGACGCCGGCTTCTTCGCCGCGCACGACGTGACCCGGTTGATCGCGGAGGTCCGGGAGGTCCTCTCCGACGGCACGATCGGCCTGCAGGTGCCGGCCACCGATGCCGCCCAGCTCGCCGAGCAGCTACCGCAGACCGCCCACGCGCTGATCACGCTGCACCGCCGCTACCGCCAGGCCAACGAGCGGCTCGCCGCGCTCACCGGCGCCCGCGGGCCGGAGCCGGCGGGGCCCGCGCCGGCGCCGATGCCGGACGAGGAGGTCCGGGACTTCTTCTACCAGCGGCAGAACTACGTCGGCGAGCTCGACGAGGCCGCCGAGCGGCTGGCCGGCGAGATCGGCCTGACCCGCGGCCGGGTGCACGCGGTGCTCGTCGAGCGGCTGGCCTACCACGGCATTCGCGTGCACAGCCGCGAGCCCGGCCCGGACCTCGCGGGTTCGCGCGACGACGGCCGGGACGACGGGCGTGACCTCGACCGCGAACTCGACGTCGACGTGCTGCACCGCTTCGACCCCCAGACCCGGGTGCTGACCCTGTCCAGCCACCTGCGGCCCGGCCAGCGGGCCTTCCGGATGGCGCTGCAGCTCGCCTTCGCCGAGTTCGACGACCTGGTTACCCGGCTCGCCGACGAGGGCATGCTCAGCGGCCCCCCGGCCCGGACGCTGACCCGGATCGGGTTGGCGAACTACTTCGCCGCCGCCCTCATCCTCCCCTACAATGTGTTCCACACCACGTCCGAACGGTTCCGCTACGACATCGAACGGCTCTCCGAACATTTCGGCATGGGCTTCGAAACGATCTGTCACCGGCTCAGCACCCTGCAGCGCCCGCGGGCCCGGGGCGTTCCCTTCTCCTTCATCCGGGTGGACCGCGCGGGCAACATGTCGAAGCGCCAGTCGGCCACCGGGTTCCATTTCTCCCGAGCCGGCGGAACGTGTCCGCTGTGGAATGTGTACGAGGCGCTCGCCGCCCCCGGAAGAATTCACACCCAGATTGCCACGATGCCGGACGGACGCAGTTACTTCTGGATTGCCCGCACGGTCAGTCGGGGCTACGGCCGTTTCGGTCGTCCGGGCAAGACGTTCGCCATCGGGCTCGGCTGCGAACTACGCCATGCCAGCCGGCTGGTGTATTCGACCGGGCTCAATCTGGATGATCCGGCGGCTGCGGTACCGATCGGAATCGGCTGCAAGGTCTGCGAGCGGGTCGGTTGCGCGCAGCGGGCCTTCCCGCAGATCGGCCGCAGCCTCGCCCTCGACGAGAACCGCGGCACCTTCGCCCCCTACCCCGCCGACAGCAACTCCTGACCCGGACGGGTCGGCGCCCGCATGCGAGACTGACCTCTCACGGGATCAGTTGCATCGGCCCAGTACAACGCGGCATTCCATCGCCGTGGATCGTTCTGGACCCGGTGCCCGCGGGGAGAGGGAGGCATGCCGACGGATTCCGGTGAGTCCGATCGCGCCGACCTCTCAGGACACGCCGACCTCTCAGGACACGCAGGCCCCTCAGGACACGCCGACCCGCCGGGGCACGCCGACCCGTCCGAGCACGTGATCGTGGCCGGGCTCAGCGCGATGGGGCTGCGCCTCGCCGAGCAGTTGCAGGCGTCCGGCGTCGCGGTGGTCGCGGTCGACGACCGGCTCACCGCCGCCGCGCGGCGCCGACTGGAACGCTGCGGGGTCCGCGTCCTGCGCGAAAGCCCGCACGTGCCCGAGGTGCTGCGCGAGGCCGGCATCACCGCGTCGCTCGCCGTGGTGATCTGCCACGAGGCCGACCTCGACAACCTGGAGACGGCGCTGCTCGCCGCCGATATCGCCCCCGCCGTCCGGCTGGTCGTCAGCGTCCACAACCCGCAGCTCGGTGGCCAGCTCGCCGACGCACTCGCCCAGGTCCGGGTCCTGAACCTGGCGGAGCTCGCCGGGCCGAGCTTCGTCGAGGCCTGCGTGCGCTCCGACGTCACGCACGCCTTCACGATGGACGCCCGCGCCGACGCCGAGGTGTTCGCGGTGATCGAGGAGGAGATCACCGGACGGGGCGCCTTCCGGGCCCGCTACGGCGACCTCACCCCGATCGCACTGCGCCGCGCCGGTGCCCGACACGCCGAGATGCTCCCGCCGCGGGACACCCCGCTGCGGCCGGGTGACCGACTGACCGTCCTCGGCCGCCTCGCGGAGTTCGACGAGCGCGGCATGACCGTCTCCGGTCTGCACGACGCACGCCTGTTCGCGACCCTCGGTGCCGGCACCGCCGAACGCGGTGGCGTGTCCCGGGCCCGGCGCGGCACGACCGCGCGGCTGCGGGAATTCCGGTCCATCATCCGCGGGGAGCTGGACCGGCCCTTCCGGCTGGCCCTCGTCGCCGTCGCCGCGATCCTGCTGGTCAGCACCGTGGTGCTGTCGCTGACCTACACCGATCACAACCAGGCCGCGCCGCCCGACTTCGGCCCGCTCGACGCCCTCTACCTCACCGTCGAGACGATGGTCACGGTCGGCTACGGCGACTTCAACTTCGGCGCCGCCGACAAGTGGCTGCAGGTCTTCGGCATCGGGCTGATGCTGGCCGGCGCGCTGTCGATCGCGGTCGTCTATGCCTTCATCACCAACGTGATCATCAGTCGTCGACTCGAACGCGCGCTGGGCCGCGGCCGGGCTGGCGCGGTACGCGGGCATGTCATCCTGTCCGGCCTCGGCTCGGTCGGGGTCGCGACGATGGACGGCCTGGTCCGCGCCGGCCGCCAGGTGGTGGTGATCGAACGGGACGAGAACAACCGGTACCTGCCCGTGGCCCGCGAACAAGGGGTCCCGGTGATCATCGGCGACGCGACGGTGCGGTCCACCCTGCTGGAGGCCGGCCTCGCCCACGCGACCACGGTCGCCGCCCTGACCAGCGACGGGGTGGCGAACCTGGAGACGGTGCTGTCCGCCCGGGAGGCCCACGTCGAGCTTCGCGGCGCCCGCGCGGCCAGGGAGGCGGCGCGGCGCGCCGGCGGTCGCTCCTACGGCCGGCCCGGGTCACCCGAGGCACAGCCGCGCCAGGCCGGCCTGCGGGTAGTGCTACGGATCTTCGACACGACGATGGCCGACGAGGTCGAGCGCCGGTTCGGCATCCACACCGCCCGCAGCGCCTCGGCCCTGGCCACCCCGTACTTCGTCGGCGCCGCGCTCGGCTACGACGTGCTGAGCACCTTCTACGTGGAGCGCACCCCCTTCCTCGTCGCCCGGATGACCGTCAACAGTGGCGGGGCGCTGGTCGGCCCGACCCTGAAGGAGCTTTCCACCGGAACCCGCGTCCTTGCCGTCACCACAGCCACAGCCACAGCCAGTGTCGGCGCCGACGACAGCCGCAGCGACGATGACGGCCGCGGAGATGACGGCCGTGAAGATGACCGCGGTGAGGGGGCGGTCGTCGAGCCGGACTACCGGCCGGGCCGGCACACCCGCCTGCGACCGGGCGACGAGCTGCTCGTCGTCGGCCCCGTCACCCAGATCGTCGACATGGTTCGGCGCAACCAGCGCGCAAGCAGCCCCACCCAGCATCGTCCCACGTCCACCCCCGCGGCGGTGACACACAGCGACCATAACCTCGCCGCCGACCCGCCGGACGCCACCGGGAGCTGACGGGCGAGCGCTGGTGCTCAGTCGGCGTACTGGAGCTGCTCGGAGCCCATCCGACCCACCTGATCCGGGCGGACGGCCGCCCGACTCAATCCATGGTGACCTCGCGGTTCCGCGGAACCGCGCCGGTCAAGAAGAAGTCGGGGTGAATCAGGCGCTTCCCGTCCGCCGTCCCCACCAGCAGAATTGTCAGCGACTGGGTGGCGATCGTCATGAGAGGACGTCCGCAGAACTCATGAGAGACCAGGTGCGTGGCGCCTGCTGGGCGGCGCGCTGGGAGACGCGCTCGGCGCCGGCATCGAGTTCCAGTCGCTGGCCGACATCCGACGCGAACACGGGCCGGCGGGCGTGACCGGACCTACGCAGGCGTATGGGGTTCGTGCCCCGCTGACGGACGACACGCAGATGACCCTGTTCACCGCGGAGGGCCTGATCCGGGCGTCCGTGCGCGGCCGGTCGAAGGGCGTCGTCGATCCGCCCTCGATGCTGTGGGGCGCTTATCGGCGCTGGTTGACGACGCAGACGCGGCCGTTTCCCACCGACGGCGTACCGGCGGATGTCGATGGCTGGCTGGTGGCCCAGCCGGTGCTGTACGCGCGGCGAGCCCCGGGGAACGCCTGCCTTTCGGGCCTGCAACGCGACGCGATGGGCACCCTCGCGCGGCCGGCCAACCCCGACAGCAAGGGCTGCGGTGCCGTGATGCGCTCGGCGCCGTTCGGCCTGCTCCGGCGGGGCCCCGAGACCAGTTTCGAGCATGCGGTGGAAGGCGCTGTGCTCACTCACGGACATCCCACCGGCTACCTGGCCGCGGGAGCCTTCGCCTGGATCATCGCCACGGTCCTGGCGGGGGCGAGCATCGCCGAGGCGACGGTGTCGGCCCTCGCCCGGCTCTCCGCCGAGCGCAGCGGTCGTGAGGTGACCGCCGCGCTGCGGGCCGCCCTCAGCCGTGCGGCGCAGGGAGCGCCGACGCCGGAACGCGTGGAGTCGCTGGGCGGCGGCTGGGTCGCCGAGGAGGCACTGTCGATCGCGGTGTACTGCTCGGTGGCTGCGGCGAACGCGGCGGCCGCGGCGAACGCGGCGAACGATCCCCGGGTGGCGCTGCTCGCCGCGGTGAACCATTCCGGCGACAGCCATTCGACCGGGGCGATCTGCGGCAACCTGGTCGGTGTCGCAGGCGGCGAGCAGGCGTTGCCGGCAGACTGGGTTCGCGAACTCGAGGGCTACGAACTCGTCGGGCGGGTGGCCGACGATCTCGTGACCGAGTTCGAGAACACCGCAACCGTCGCGGACGCCTTCGGAGCGGCAACGACGCCGTGGGCCGCCCGCTACCCCGGCCACTGACACCGCCCGGGGCCAGTGGCTCGGTGTTCCGCGGAACACCGCACGCGGCCGGCCTGAACAGCGAGCCGCGAGACGGCCGAGGTGGGCGGCACTCGTGCACAGCCGCGCCGCCCCTGATCGTCGGACCGGTCATGTGGTCGTGGCCGGAGTGGTGAACGTGCAGCAGACGGTGCCGGTGGACGGATTTCCCCTCGCCTACGCGCCCGTTCGGTACACGACCGGGCAGCTGCGGCTCGCGGCCTCCGGCGTCGGGCTGAACGTCGCCAGGACGCTGGGCACGCTCGGTACGCCGGTGTCGCTGGCCGCCTTCGTCGGGGACGATCCGGCGGGGACGGTGATCCGCGCCGAACTGCGACGCCTCGGTCTGCTCGGCGAAGACGGGGACGAACACGGCTCGGGTCTCGGCGCCGGGGTGCTGCCGACGGCGAACAGCGCGATGTCCGCCGTCCTGGTCGATCCGTGGGGGAACCGGCAGGTGCACACCGACCTCGCCGACCTCGCCACGGCCCGCTACCCGCTGCCGGTGTTCCGTGACCTGCTCGCGGGGGCGCGGCTCGCCGTGTTGACGACCGTCGGCTTCGTCCGCGACCTGATCCCCGTCGCCCAGGCAGCCGGCGTGCCGATCGCCGTCGACCTGCAGACCATCGAGGATGCGGACGACGCCTACAGCCGCCCCTGGCTGGCGGCGGCGACCATCGTGTTCTGCTCCGCCGAGCGCTTCGCGGCCAGTCCCGCCGACACCGCCGCCGCGCTACTGAGCCGCTACCCGGCCCGGATCGTGCTCGTCGGGATGGGCGGCGACGGCTGTCTGCTCGCCATCCGGGATCACCCGCCGCGCCACCTGCCCGCCCAAGCCCCACACGGAGTGCTCGACACCACTGGCGCCGGTGACGCGCTGTGCGCCGGCTTCCTGCACTACTGGCTCGCCACCGGCGATCCCGATGCGGCGGCCCGGCGCGCCGTCGTCGTCGCCGGCTGCGCGGTCGGCTCCGCCGGCACGGACATCCACGTCACCGCCGGGCACGTCGACGACCTCCTGCGCGCCCCGGGCGGACGGCCCTCGGGCGCCGGCGGGGACCGTCGGGCGCCCGCTGACACACGGCGGTCCGGTCCGCTCTGAGCTGCGGTGTTCGTCGCATATCGGCTGCTCGACAGCGGCGGCGGAGCAGCGCGGATCCGCATTACGCTCCCCCACGGCGTCACGTGACGCCTGCGGAGATCAGCAGCGAGGGGCCGATGACCGCGAGGACGATTCCGATCCGTTTCACCGACGACGCCGGGGTGATCGACATCGCGGAGTCGCTGTCCACCCTCAAGGGGGACGGGCGCCACCTCTGGCTCGCCGGCGACGAGACGATCACCATCGAGCGGACGGCGCTGTCGCCGAGCGGGGACGGCTTCGTCGACCATGTCAGCTTCTCGGTCGCGGACTTCCTCCCGCTGCCGGAACCGCCGGAACCGGATGGCAGCCAGCTCGAGATCGACATCGAGGGCCTCGACCGGCACGGCGACTACCTCTGGTTCGTCGGGTCGCACGCCCGGACCCGCAAGCGGGTCAAGCCGCACCACGCCACCGAGCAGGCGCTGGCCCGGCTGGCCAAGGTGAGCAGTAACGCCAACCGCTACCTGCTCGGCCGCATCCCGGTGGTGGAGATCGACGGCGCGCCGACCCTCGTCCCCAGCGCCCCGGCGCCGGGTTCGCCGAGCGGGGCGAAGCTGACCGCCGGGGCGCTCGGCCTGACCAAGCAGAACCGACTCACCCGGGCGCTCAGGGACGACGAGCACCTCGGCCTGTTCCTGAAGATCCCGAGCAAGGACAACGGCCTGGACATCGAGGGGCTCGCGGTCATCGGGGAACGGATCTACCTGGGGTTGCGCGGCCCGGTGCTGCGTGGCTGGGCGGTGGTCCTCGAGGTGCGCCTCGCCGAAGGCGACGGCCCGGACCTGCTGCTCGCTCCGATCAGCGACAGCGACAGCGACGACGGCAACCGCGACGGCCGCCTGTACCGCAAGCACTTCCTCGACCTCGACGGGCTCGGCGTACGGGACATCCTCGCCCACGGCGACGATCTGCTGCTGCTCGCGGGCCCGACGATGGATCTCGACGGGCCGGTGCGGATCTACCGCTGGCGCGGCGCCGCGCACGCGCGCACGAGCGTCGTCGTCACCGATGAGGCGATCGAGCGGGTGCTGGAGCTGCCGGTCGGGACCGGCGACGACCACCCGGAGGGCATCGCCCTGATGCCCGGCGAACCGTCGGCGTTGCTGGTGGTGCACGACAGCCCGGCACCCCGGCGGCGCTGGCACCGACACGAGATCCTCGCGGACGTCGTCCCGCTGCCACGCGACTGAACCGTCGGCCGTCCGATGAACCGGCGGGCGTCCGATGAACCGGCGGGCGTCCGACCACGGTTTTCGTCCCCGACGATCGCCGGGCGTGTTCGAGGGCCCGGCGGTCTATCCGCCATCCGCCGACCACGGCAAGATTGGCGCACAGAATCACAGTCCGCCCCGCTCACCGCCCCGCCTGAGGTACGCGCGTGTCTGACGAGTTCGACCTGGCCGCCGTCACCTCCTGCGCGGAGTTCGGCCGTGTACTGACGGTCGTCCGGGAGCGGGCGGGGCTCAGCGTGCGCGACGTCGCCCGGAAGGTGAACGTCCCGGCCAGCACGGTCGGCGGCTACTTCGGCGGGTCGCACCTGCCCGGGCTGAAGCCGGCGAACCTCGTCGAGAACATGCTGTGCGCCTGCGGCGTCACGGACCCCGCCGAGCTGCGCCGTTGGGTCGAGACCTGGAGCCGGATCCGGCGCACCCGCCGGGGCTCCGGCGACGGCGGGCGGCTCGGCGACAGCGCTCGGGGTGACAACGCTCGGGGCGACAACGCTCCGGGCGACAACGCTCCGGGTGACGGGGGGACGGGCGGGCGGCTCGATACCGGCCGTCCTGCGCGGGCACCCGTCGACCGGGTCCGCGGCGACGAGAACGCGGCGGCCCTGACGATCGCGCCACCCGTGGCCCGGCTGGATCGGCTGCCGGCCGTGGGCGGGCCGGCTGTGTTTCTAACCCATCAGTCCGACCGGCTCGCACGATTTGCGGGCCGGCCGGGGCGGCCGGGGCGGGTGCCGCGTGAGCGGGACCGCCGAGGACCTGCTCGAGCCGGCTGGCCTCACCAAGGTGATGGGCGTCGTCAACGTCACGCCCGACTCGTTCTCGGACGGCGGCACCTTCCTCGACCCGGTGGACGCGGTGCGGGCCGGGCTGCGGATGGTGGCGCAGGGCGCGGATCTCATCGACGTCGGCGGCGAGTCGACCCGCCCGGGCGCGTCCCGGGTGGTCGCCTCGGAGGAGATGCGCCGGGTGCTGCCGGTCGTCGCCGAGCTTGCCGCGGCCGGGGTCCGGGTCAGCGTCGACACCAGCCGGGTCTCGGTGGCCGCCGCCGCCGTCGACGCGGGGGCGGTGCTGGTCAACGACGTCTCCGGCGGCTGCGACCCGGACCTGCTCGCCCTGGTGGCCGACCGCGGCGTCCACTATGTGCTCATGCACGCCCGCGGGCCCAGCGTCGACATGTCCAGCCGGGCCGTCTACGGCGACGTGGTCTCGGAGGTCACTGCCGAGCTTGCCGCGCGGCTGGAGACGGTCGTCGCCGCCGGGATCGCGCCGGAGCGGGTGATCCTCGACCCCGGGATCGGCTTTGCCAAGACGGCGGCGCACAACTGGGCGCTGCTGAACAACATCGATGCCCTCGCCGCCCTCGGCCGGCCGCTGCTCGTGGGCACGTCGCGCAAGTCCTTCCTCGGTACCGTCCTGGCCGCCGGGGACGCGGGGGCGCGGCCGACCGACGAGCGCGACGACGCCACCCAGGCGACCACCGCGCTGCTGGCCGCCGCCGGGGTATGGGCCGTGCGTGTCCACGCGGTG
>NZ_JAMQQF010000148.1 GCF_023716945.1 Frankia sp. AiPs1
CCGACGTGGTGGTCCGCCCGCCCGACGCCGCCGGGATCGCGGCGGCGGTCGGGGCCGCGCACCGCCACCGGGTGCCGGTGACCGTGCGCGGCCAGGGCACCGGGAACTACGGGCAGGGCATCCCCCTGTTCGGCGGGCTCGTCATCGACACCACCGCGGCCGCCCGGATCCTCGCGGTGGAGGACGGCTGGCTGACCGCGGAAGCCGGCGCGTCGTTCGTGCTGATGGAGAAGGCGGCCCTGGCCACCGGACAGGAGCTGGCGATCCTGCCGTCGACCGTGGGCAGCACGGTTGCCGGATTCATCGCCGGCGGCTCCGGGGGCACCGGTTCGATCGCCAACGGCGCGATCTGGGACGGCTATCTGCGCTCGCTGCTCGTCGTGCCGTGCACCGATGAGGCGATCCCCGTGGAGGTGCCCTTCCCGGCCAACACCGCGATGGCGCACGCGTTCGGCGTCAACGGGGTGATCGCGCGGGCGACCGTGGCGCTGCGCCCCGCGCGCCGCTGGACCGGGCTGTTCGCGTCCTTCCCGGAGCTGGCCGGGGCGGTCGCCGCGGGCGAGGCGCTGTTCGACCTGGAGCCCACCCCGCGCCTGCTCTCCCTCGACGAGGCCGGGATCATCGCGACCTACCGACCGGTAGACCCGGCGATGCCCGCCGACCGGGTCAGCGTGCGCGGGATCGTCACCGAGGACAGCGTCGCCGCGGCGAGGGCCGTCATCGAACGACACGGCGGGCGCGTCGACGCCGTGCGCCCCAAGGGGCCGGCGCACATCGCCTCGCTGTCGTACAACCACACCACCTACCGCGTCCGCAAGGTCCGCCCGGAGCTCACCCACCTGCAGTGCATGGGCCCCGGCCTCACCCGCCGCCGCGCCGAGGTCGCCGCGCTCGCCCCCGAGTCGCTCATCCATCTGGAGGGTTTTCTCACCGCGAACGGCCGCGACTGGGTCTCGATGCTGTTCCTGCGCTACGACGGGCCCGACGACCTGTACGAGCGGATGGCCCGGCTGGCCGACGTCGAGGTGTACGTCGACGACCCGCACACCTGGGAGCTGCACCACGGCCGCCTGGACCTGGTCCGCGAGGCCGCCGCTCGCTTCGACCCCGACGGACTGCTCAACCCCGGCAAGCTCCCCACCTCCGCCACGCCGTCCTGAGCCGTCACGTCGACGCACGGCGACGAACGCGAGGGCGAGCAGCCACCGCGCGAGGGTCGGCCGAGGACGGGCGGCGGAGGTCATGCGGCAACGCTAGAGCCGACCCGGCCAAATGTCGAACATATGTTCGGATGCGTGACCGGTGAACCGCAGGGATCAGCCGAAAGTGTTGATCTTCGCCGGGGTCACCGCGATGCAGTAGCGGTGCTCGCCGGGCGGGGTGAGCTTGCGGATGTCGTCGGCCGTGCGCCCGCGGCTCTCGGCGATCTTCGCGGCGAACGTGTAGTCGTCGTCGAGGATGACCTCGGCAGTGCCCCGGACCTCCACCGTGCGGTACACATTGGTGATGTCCAGCAGGAACAGCGAGACCTGCGGCGTGCGCTGCAGGTTCTTCAGCTTCTGCTTGTCGGAGCTGACGGAGATGCGGAAGACCCCGTCGTCGAGCAGGTAGCCCACGGCCGTGGTCTGCGGGGCACCGTCGGGGCCGAGGGTCGTGAGGATCGCGACCTCGGCGTTCTGGGCGAGGTCGCGGTGGGTCTCCGGAATGAGGGTCACCGGAAAATCCTACGCACACCGACCATTCGTGGGTCCCGGCGCGGCGCGTTCGGCGTGGGCGGCGCGCTCGGCGTGGGCGGTCGCGCCGATCGGCTACCGGGCCCGGTTGTGACGGGAGGCGAGGATGATCTCGGCGGTGTTGCGGCCGCTGGCGCCCCACACGCCGGCGCCGGGGAAAGTTCCGGCGCCGGTGAGATAGAGCCCGGCAACCGGCGTGCGGTAGCGGCTGAGCTCGCGCTGGCGGCCGAGCAACGCGGCGACCACACCGCCCGGGAAGGACGGGGCGTACCCGCGGGGCATGGAGAACTCGCGCTCATAGTCCGGCGGGGTCATGACGCGCCAGTCCCGTACGGCGGCCACCAGCCCCGGGTCGCCCAGTGAGGCAAGCCGTCGCAGCCAGGACCACGGCTGCGTCGAATCGGCCCAGCCGCCGCGCAGCGCGTATGGCGTCCACAGGACCTCCAGGCTCAGCAGGTGCGCGCCAGGGGCCGGCCGCATCGACGGATCGAGCACGGACGGTGTGTTGACGAGGAACATGGGCGGGTCGCTGACCAGCCCGCGCCGGCGCGCCGCCGCGGCGGCGACCTGCTGGGAGACGGTGGGGCTGACGATCGTCGTCGGCACGTGCCTGGCCTCGACGGACAGCATGTCCTCGTCCATCCGGGCCACCGCGCGCAGCGCCGGCAGGGCGGTGACGACCGCGTCGAGCTTGGATTCGTAGCCGTCGGGTGAGGGCGCCGCGGCCCAGCGGGCGTGCAGCCGGGCGGCGGCCGGCACGCCGTCGAGCCAGTCGACGAGTAGCGTGCGCGGGTCGGTCGCCGTGACCACCGTCGGGGCCCTGACCTCGCGGCCGTCACCGAGGCGCACGCCGCGTACCCGCCCGTCACGCACCTGGACACCGCCCACCCGGGCACCGGTGACCAGTAGCCCGCCGTGGGCGCGCACGCAGGCGGCGAGAGCCGCGGGCAGGGCGCCGCTGCCACCGACCGGGCGGCCGACGCCGATCAGGTGGCGCATCGCGAAGCCGAGCGCGCCCAGCCCGCTGCCCGGTGCGTCCGGCGCCAGGCCCCACACGGCCGGCCCGTTCGTGCCGGCCGCGGCGATGAGCCACGGCGGCATGCCGAACGAGGTCAGCACGTCGAGCAGGCTGCGCCGGGCCCAGTCCAGCACCACGGCGCTGCCGCGCAGGCGGCGCCGCGCGGCGCTCGCCGCGATCGCCGCGGTGCTCGGGTGGGTGCCCTGAACGGACTGCACGAGCCTGGCGGCGGGCAGGGCGACGTCGAGGTATCGCCGGTAGGCCGCCGCCGCCGCGGGGTCCGTGCGGGCCAGGCCGTCGATAGTCCGTTCGACGGAGCGCCAGTGGACGAACGCCGGCTCGTCCCCCCAGCCGACGGCGATGCCCATCGGGTCGACGTCGAGGTAGCGCAGCCCGTGCGCCCCGAGCTCGAGATCGTCGATGATCCCGCTGGCCAGGACCATCGTGTGATCACAGTTGCAGATGTTCACCCGGGCACCGATCGCGTCGACGGTCCCGGCGCAGCCGCCGAGTTCGGCGCGGGCCTCGACGACAACGACCGACCGGCCCGCCCGGGCCAGGTAGGCGGCGCAGGTCAGCCCGTTGTGGCCACCCCCGACGACGACCACGTCGGCGTGCGCGGGTAGCTCGTCGGCGGAGGCCAGCCCGGACGGCGCCGCCACCCGATCGGCGGGTGCGGCCGTCGCGGGCGTCACCGGTTCTCCCCCGCCCACGCGGAGGGGACGGCCGCAGGTAGCCGGGCGGGTGTCATCGCGCCGGCCGGGGGTCGAATCGGGCGATCTCGGCGAGGGACTGCCCGGCCGCGGTCACCATCGCCTCGTAGAGCCGTTTGCCGCGCTCCGCGGTGGCCCCGGTGGGGTCGCCGATGGTTCCGTCGGTGCCGAAGTCGTCGCTGAGCCACCCGAACGAGACCGCACCCCCGAAACGCACCCGGTCAAACGACGCGAGCTGCTCGGGGACGCTGCGCACCCCCAGATCGAGGCGGACCAGGTCCGGCCGCAGGTGCAGCAGCAGCGAGGTCTCGTCGATGCCGGCGTGAATGCCCATGCCCAGTTCGGCGGCCGGCGAGGTGCCGCCGTGGTCCGCCGGCAGGGACGGGTGCATGACGAACGTGCGCAGCCCGTGCGCGAGGCGGACGTCACGGCTGGCGACCTGTAGCAGCGCACTGTTGCCGCCATGGCCGTTGAGGAACACCAGCCGGCGCACCGGGGTGGTCGCGAGGCAGCGGGCCAGGTCGTCGAGGACCGCGAGCAGCGTCGTCGCCGACAGCCACATGGTGCCCGGCGACCAGGCATGCTCGTTGGACTTCGTATAGGCCAGCGCCGGCAGCAGCCACAGGTCACAGGCGTCACCGACGGCGTCGACGGCGTCCCCGGCGAGCGACTCGGCGACGACGAGGTCGGTCGACAGCGGCAGGTGGGGGCCGTGCTGCTCGATCGACCCGATGGGCAGCACGGCGACCGCGTCCGGTGAGAGCCCGGCGGCCTCGGGTGCACGCAGATCGGCGAAGTTCCGGGTCATCCTGGCTCCTCGGAGGTCACGGCCGTAGCCGGCAGCAGGGGCACCACGTCGCGGGCGAACCGCGCCATCTGCTCGCGGGCCCGGCCGTAGGGGTCCCCCGGCATGGCCGGGAAGATCACCAGGTCGGTCAGGCCGAGCAGGTCGTCGAGGGCGACGATGTGCGCGGCGACGTCGTCGGCGGTGCCGACCGCCCACGGCCCCTGCGCCATCGAGTCCTCCAGGGTGGGGACAAACGAGCCGTCGGCGGGCCGCCCGTCCGGACCCACGTAACCTCGGCCCCAGCCATAGGGGGCCAGGAAGCGCCAGAACTCGTCGTGGCCCGCGCGGACGGTGGCCATCGCCTGTGTGCGAGTGTCGCCGAGGGCGACGTTGAGCACGAGCATCCGGCGTTCGCCGCGTTCCAGCGGTCGGCCGTGGACCTGCTCGAAGGTCTCGGCGAACGCCCGCCAGTCGGCGGCGAGCCGATGGCGTTCACGCAGCCAGAACACGCCGCCGAAGCCGCGGGTCGGCGCGGCCCGCAGCGTCGGCGGGCTGGTCACCGCCTGCCACGTCTGGAACGGGTAGCGCGGGCGGGGCACCAGGGTGAGCTCGCGGACCTCCCCGCCGCGATCCGGGATGCCCGCTGGCGGCACGCGGAAGTGCTTGCCGGCATAGCTGAACCGCTCGTTCGTGAACGCGGCGTCCAGGATGTCGAGGCTTTCCTCGGTGATCTCCCGGTTGAGCCGGTCGGCCTGCGCCGCCGACGGGTTGTCGTAGGAGCCGACCGACACCGCCCCCGCCGTCAGCGGCAGCATCTCGCGGGGCACCGTCCCGCGCCCGACGCCGAGGATGCCGCGCCCGTCGCTGAGATTGTGCAGCAGCGCGAAGTCCTCGGCCAGACGCAGCGGATGCCACTGACCAACCACGTTGAACATCGTCCCGATCCGGATCCGGCTGGTGCGGGCGGCGAGGAAGGCGGAGAACATCAGCCCGTTCGGGACGACCTCGTAACCCTCGTGCTGGAAGTGGTGTTCGGTCAGCCAGAAGCTGTCGTAGCCGAGCCGTTCGGCCAGCTCACCGCAGGACAGCAGTTCCCGGTGGGCGTGCTCGATGGCCGCCTGGTCGTAGCGGCGCTCGGTGGGTTCGGTGCCGCCGGGGCCGGCGTCGGTCATCTCGACACCACCGAAGAGGAAAACGCCGATCCGCACGCTGCCTCCGAATGTTGACGGGATCAACATCGTCGCGCGGACGCGTGACGGGAGCGTCAGCGCCGAATTTCGGCAGCGCTAAGCCTCGCGGCGCCAAGCCTCCCAGCGCCAAGCTGCGCACCGACGACGCCAGCCGGCGGACGTCTCGGCCGGCGGTCAGGCGTTCTGCTGGACGACGACGAGGCGTACCTGCTCGCCGTCCAGGCCGCGCCAGCGGTGGCGCACTGCGCCGGCGTAGTAGACGCTCTCGCCCGCGGCCACGATGTGCAGCGCGCCGTCGACGTCGATCTCGATGCGACCGGCGACGACGTAGACGAACTCCTCGCCGTCGTGCTGGAAGTAGTCGTGGAAGGACGTCGGGGCGCCGGTGTACTCCGAGGGCAGCATGGCGCGGGCGCCGCGCACGAGGCTGCGGACCGATCCGCCGGGCGAGTCGACGGCGGCGGTGTCATGGCGCACCACGCTGACCGGTTCGACGACGGGAACACTCGACTCCGCCGCCGCCATCAGGGCCTGCGCGCTGGTCCCGAGGGCCGAGGCGATCGCCGTGAGTGACCGCATGCTCGGTCGGGCCAGGCCCCGCTCGAGCTGGCTGAGGAAGGGATGACTCAGTCCCGCCCGGCCCGCCACGTCGACGAGGGTGAGGCCGAGCGCGTGCCGCTGCGCGCGGACCGCCCCGCCCAACCGGACGCCGACGTCCTCGGCGAAGGCGGTCATGACGCGGCCGGGCCGGCAACGACCGCCGCGTCGAGCAGCGCCCGATCCGCACCTGGCGGGCCCACCAGGGCTAGTCCCACCGGGCCGCCCTGGGTCCTGGGGCCTGGCACCACGCAGCTCGGCAGGCCGTACGCACTAGCCACAACGGTGCAGCCTAGCGTCGCCTGACGCCAGGCGTCCCGATCACGCGTGCTGCTGGCGCGACGGTGCCCGGGGCCACCGGCGGCGGGCAGCACGAGCCAGGTGTCCGCGCCGAGCCGGTCCAGCAGTCGCTCCCGTCCGGCGGCGATCTCCCGGCGGGCCTTGCTTTCGGCGTCGGCGTCAACCTCGGCGCCGAACCGGAAACGCGCCTCGACGTCGGCGCCGAGCGCACCGGGGTGGGCGGTGATCCACCCGCCGTGTAGCCGCCACGCCTCGGCGGCCTGCGCCGCGCGGAACGCCGCGACCAGCCGCGGGACGTCGTCGAGTGGGTGCAGCGGCCCGGTGCCGACGTCTGCTCCCAGCGCGTCGGCGAGCGCGCGGACGGCCGTGTCCGGCGCAGGCCCGGCGGCGACCAGACGCGCCGCCAGCCCCAGGGACGCCGGACCCACAGTCGACGGACCCCCGGTCCACGGACCCCCGGTCCACGCCGGGGGGAGCAGGACATGTCCGACGGCGCGGAGCTGGTCCGGATCAGCGGTGAGCCAGCCGACCGTGTCGAAGGTCGGGGCGAGCCCGAGCACGCCGCCTGCCCCGACCGTGCCATGCGTCGGCCGCATCCCGTACAGCCCGCAGACCGAGGCGGGCACCCGGATCGACCCCGCCGTGTCCGTGCCCAGCCCGATGTCGGCCTGCCCGGCGGCGACCGCCGACGCGGGCCCGCTGGTCGAGCCGCCGGGCACCCGGTCAGGGGCCGCCGGATTGGGCGGGATGCCGTAGTGCACGTTCGCGCCGGACAGGGAGAAGGCGAGCTCGTCGGTCTGCGCGATCCCCGCGATCGCGGCGCCCGCGGCCCGCAACGCCCGAATGGCCTGTGCGTCAGCCGGCTCCACCGGCGCCTCGGCGAGCCAGCGAGGGTTGCCCGCACCGATCCGGTACCCGCCAACAGCGAACAGGTCCTTCACCGCGACCCGCAGACCGCCAAGTGGGCCGCGGCCGGTCGGCGCCAGCAGCGGGTCGCCGTGTTCCCGCCACACGGCCCGCGGCCACCCGTCGACCGAGCTCACCAACCACCCCCCGACGGGTCCATCCCCGCCGAGTCCACGCCCGGCGGATCAACACCCGGCGGATCCACCGGGGGCGCATCGGCCGACGGCGCATCCACCGACGAGGCACCGGCGCAGGAGGCGCCCGCTGACCAGGCCCCCGCCGACGAGGCAACGGCAGGGTTCCCGTCGCTCATGGGCGCGACGCAGGCGGCGATCACCCGCCAGCCGTCCTCGGCACGGGCCCACACCTGAGTCTGGGTGCTCAGACCGAGGACCCGGCCGTCGGGTCCCAGCCGCTCGTTCGTCGACACGGTCACGACGGTCTGCCCGGGGCTGAGTACCGAGTGCAGCGCGCGCAGGCGCCGCGGGCCGGGGGTGGGCCGGGCGGCCCGGTAGGCCGCGAGCGCCGTCGGCCCGATGAGCGGGCCGTCCCCGTCGACGCGCACCACGTCCGCACCGGCGGAGAAGGATTCCTGCTGGGTGGCCACGTCCCCGGCCATGAGGGCCCGGTCGTACCGCGCAAAGGCGGCGCCGAGCTCGCGGTCGATGGCGGCCAGCCCCGCAAGCGCCCCATCAGCCGGCGCCACGTACGCCGGCGCCTCGTAAGCCAGCGCCTCGTAAGCCGGCGCTGTGTCAGCCGCAGCCCCGTCAACCGCCGCCGACGGGGCTGCCGCCGACACGGCCACCTCGGACACGGCCACCTCCGGTGGGGCCGCCGCCGGCGTGGCCGCCGCGGTCTCCACGCCGAGGGGACGCAGAATGCTGAAGTCTGCGAAGTCGTGGCGCAGTGCCGGGCGGCGCAGCAGATCGGTGCCCGGTCGGCCGGGGGCCTCGCCGGCGGCGACGGCCTCGAACGCGTCCGCGGCCCGGTGCAGGAAGTCGGGGCCAACCCGGTACCGCAGGGTATGCGCGGGATAGACCTCCCGCACCGAGCCGGCCAGCCGCGACGCCAGGCCGCGCAGGGTCGCGGCGAACACGTCGACCTCGGCATCCGGCATGTGCACCCAGAAGTCGCCGGTGATGAGCGTGTCCCCGGCGAACAGCAGGCCGTCGCGCTCGTCGAACAGGCACAGCGAGTCCGGTGAATGGCCGGGGGTGTGCAGCACGGTCAGCTCTCGGCCGCCCAGGTCGAGGCGCTCACCGTCGGCCAGCGCGGCCGGCGCGGGTCCCGCGGGCACGGTCCAGGCGTCGGCGGACGGCGGCAACGGGCGGGGCGTCGTGGCCTCGGTGAGCAGGTGGAAGAACCGCTGGTCGTCGGCGCGCAGCCGCTCGTAGGCGGCGTACTGCTCGCGGGCGACGGCGAGGTAGGCCGCCAGCCGCTCGGCGGGTACCGGCACCGTCAGCGACGGCGACGCCAGCGGGTGCGCGGCGACGTCGCTGAACAGCCAGTTGCCGCCGCGATGGTCGTCATGCCCGTGGGAGTTGACGGCGAGGATCGGCCGGCCGGTCAGGGACCGGGCCGCCGCGTGCACGTCGGCGAGGCCCAGCCCGGTGTCGACGAGCACCGCACGCTCGTCGCCCTCGACGAGGAAGCAGTTGACATGGCCGGGCTCGGCGACCAGCCAGGTCCGGGCCGCGACGGGCCGCAGCGCGAACCAGTCCGCCGCCATGGCCACCGCGTCACCGCCGGTCATGGCGCGACGGACGGTTCGACAGACGGCGCGGCGGCCAGGACGGCGCGGTCCTCGTCGTCGGTCCCGGCGAGGGGCCCGCGACGCACCATCGCCGCGAACCCGTCGTCCGGGCTCATCAGGGTCAGCGCGTACATCCGGCCCGGTCCGGTGTTGGTGATGTGGTGCAGCGACGTGGGCGGAAGCACCAGCGTGGTGCCGGCGGCGACGGCGACCTCGGTGTCGTCGCAGACGGCCACCCCGTGTCCGTGCAGGAACACGAAAAGCTCGGTGGACGCCGGATGACTGTTGGGTGGCTGGGCTCCGCCGACGTCCCAGGACTCCAGGATGACGGTGACCGGCGAGGCCTCGGGGCCGGCGAGCACGCCGAGGCGCACGGTGTCGCCGGCGCTGATGTGGTGCATCTCCAGCGCATCCGGAGTGATCAGAATCGGCACTGTCGGCATGGCGTCATCCCCGCCCGGCGAGGGAGTCGGTGAACGACGCCGACGAGGCGACGAACCCGAAGCACTGGGCGACGTTGTAGACGGTGGCGTCGTGGCAGAACGGCGGTGACGTCGTCGCCGCGCAGTCCTCGAGCAGCACGACGTCGTAGCCGAGACAGGCCGCGTCGGTCAGGGTGGCCAGCACGCACTGGTCGGAGTTCACCCCGGCGAACAGCAGCGTCGTCACCATGAGGTTGCGCAGCACGGCGTCCAGCGGCGTGTCGTAGAAGCCGCTCATCCGGTACTTGTCGACGCACACGTCGCCCGGCGGCGCCCGCAGCTCGTCGACGATCGCCGCCGACCAGCTTCCGGCCTGCAGCGTCGGGCTGCCACCGGGACGCGCCGGCGCGCCGATGCCGCCGCTGGTGCCATCCGGGTTGTAGACGTGCAGCACGCCGGGGGGCAGGTTCGCCGCGTCCGGTCGGTTGCCCCAGTTCAGCCAGACGACGGCGACGCCGGCGGCGCGCAGCACCGGCAGGGCGCGGCGCAGCGGCGCGATGGGCCGCCGTGCCGGGGTGATGTCGACGCCGATCGAGGCGAGCCAGCCGTCGGGATGGCAGAAGTCGTTCTGCATGTCGACGACGACGACGGCGGTGCGGGCCAGATCGACGGTGAGCCGCTGCGGGCGGGCGTCGAGCGTGACCGGCAGCGACGCGACCGGGGGGCGGCGCAGATCGACGTGTTCGGACGACACCGCCCACGAGTTCCGGGGGCCGCCCAGCCGGATGTTGACCACGCGAACATCCTGCGGGCGGTCGTTTGCCTCGGCATTACCGCGCGGTTGCGTCGTGGTGGCGTCGGGGTGGCTCCCGGCGTGGCCGGCCGGGACACGACTCGCCGGGTGCTGACCGCGCCCTCGCCGCTCGCGGGACGGATCCGCTGGTCACTCCATCTGCGCCGGCCCGGTGACCGCGCGGCACGGTAACGGGACCGACATCGGGGTGTGGCAGCGTGCCGGCCCGTGACCGTTCTGCACAGCGGGGTCGGGGTTGCCGCGGGCGAGACGTACCTGCCGTCCCGGCCGGACGAGGTCTGGTGGGGGCTGCTGCCGAACGCGGCGAGCCGACCGGTGCTGACCGTGCCGTCCGGGCGGGCCATCCGGATCGACACGATCAGCCATGAGGGACTGCTCGCCGACCAGGGTGGCGACCCGCGGGCCTTCTTCGGCGCCGCGGGCATCCCGGCCGACGGGCTGCTCGACGACGTGCTGGCGCTGGCGGGCAGCGGTCGGCGCCACCAGCCCGACGTCGCCGGCCCGCACGTGGTCACCGGTCCGGTGGCCGTGACCGGCGCCCGGCCCGGCGACGTCCTGGAGGTCGAGGTGCTCGACCTGGCCCGCCGGGCCCCCTACGGAGTGATCAGCAACCGGCACGGTCGGGGGGCGCTGCCCGGCGAGATGCCGATCGCACCGCCGGGCCTGCCGGCCGGGGCCGCGGTGCCGCCGGTGTGCCTGGTCGCGCACACCCGCGGCGAGTCCGGGGTGCTGCCCGTCGGCGACGGCCGCCAGATCCGGTTCCCGCTGCGCCCCTTCCTCGGGATCATGGGGGTGGCGGTGGCGACGACCAACCCGGTCCACTCGGTGCCGCCCGGGCCGCACGGCGGCAACCTCGACATCCGCCACCTGGGCGTCGGCGCCCGGCTCTACCTGCCCGTCCAGGTCCCGGACGCCCTGTTCTACGCCGGGGACCCGCATTTCGCCCAGGGCGACGGCGAGGTGGCGCTCACCGCGTTCGAGGCGCCGCTGCGCGCGCTGCTGCGCCTGACCGTGCACTCCGACGAGTCGGTGCGCCGCACCGCCCAGGCGCTCAGCGCTCCCTGGGCACAGACCGACGCGCTGCACATCGTCGCCGGGTTGGACCGGGACCTCGGCGAGGCGATGCGGGCGGCCACCCGCAACGCCGTGGCGTTCCTGCGCGAACGGTTCGCGCTGCCCCCGCACGTCGCCCTGGCCTACCTCAGCGCCGCCGGTGACTTCGCGGTCAGCCAGGTCGTCGACCAGGTCGTCGGGGTGCACTGCTGCATCCGTCGCGACGATCTGCGCGAGCTGGCGGGACCGGACGGCGACATCGGCGGATGAGACGGTGCCGCAGCGGATACCCTCGGCTTCTGAGCGGTTCCGCGGGCGTCGGAGGGTGGTCCGGGTGGCGATGGCCGAGCAGGTCGAGGTCCCGTTGCTGCGCGGGCTGATCGGGCGGGCGCTGCGTCGGCGCCGGCTGGCCCAGCAGCGCACCCTGCGCGACGTCGCGGCGGCGGCGCTGGTGTCGATGCCCTACCTGTCCGAGATCGAACGGGGCCGCAAGGAGGCCTCCTCGGAGATCCTCGCGGCGATCTGCCGCGCACTCGGCGTGCGCCTGACGGACCTGCTCGACGAGGTGCGCCTCGAACTGGCCCGCGTCGAACCCGAGATCGCCCCCGCCGTGCCGGCCGCACCGCAGGCCGGGCTCGGCGCACCCGTCACGGCTCACCGCGGCCTCGACACGCCGGTCAGGGGCCTGCGCGGCCTCGGCGTCCCGACCCCGACGGGGACGTCGCGCCCGTTCGAGCCCCGCGCCGCGGCGGCCGGCCCCCTGCGGGTAGGCGGACGGCTCGTCGAGAGCGGTTGGCACGGCACAGGTGGATGGCTCGTCGAGGGCGGTTGGCACGGCGCAGGCGGATGGTTCGCGGTGGACGCGGCGGCGGCCTGCGACGGCGAGGACAGCGTCACCCCCGTGGTGCTCGACGCCCCGTTGCACCAGCACGGCGTGTCGCCGAACCTCGGGGGCTCGGCGGTATTCGAGGCAGTGCTCGGCGCTGGCC
>NZ_JAMQQF010000149.1 GCF_023716945.1 Frankia sp. AiPs1
CTGCAGGCCCTGACCGGTCCCGGCACGACACCCGCCCGCCCGCCGCGGATCGCCGACCGCCATCCGCTGCGCACCGCGCTCGCGCGCTGAGGGTGCCCGACCCCGCCGGCCGCGGGGCCTGACCAGAGCGTGTCGCGGCGCACCGGGCCGCGACCCGAAGAGAGGAGTGCGCCGATGCCCGGTCCCGACGTACATGTTCTGTCCGCCGGCTCCGCGCTGCCGGGAACCGCCGTGGACAACGCCGCGCTGGCGCGACGATTCGGTCTGGACACCCTCTGGGAGCAGTGGGTCGAGGTGTTCATCGGGACGAAGGCCCGCCACCTCGCCCTGGACCTGGAGTCCGGGAAGATCACCGGAACCCTCGCCGAGCTTGCCGAGCGGGCGGGCCGCCAGGCCCTGACCGCAGCCGGGCTCGGCCCCGGCGACATCGACGCGGTGGTGCTCGGCACCGCCACCCCCGACCAGCTCATGCCGGCGACCGTCAACATCGTCGCCGACCGGCTGGGCATCAACGACGTGCGCACCTACCAGCTTCAGTCCGGCTGCTCCGGCGCGGTCCAGGCGCTCGACCTGGCCCGCCAGGTCCTGCTCGCCGGCAGTGCCCGGCGGGTGCTGGTGCTCGGTGGCGACGTGATCGCCCGGTTCTACGACGTCACCGCCGACCTGCGCAGCGTTGCGCCGGCCCAGCTCGTCAACTACGTGCTGTTCGGCGACGCCGCCGGCGCGGCGGTGCTCTCGACGGAGCCGGCCCCGGGCTCGGCGGTCGTGCGCGCGCTGTTCACCCGGCTGGTCGGCCTCGGCCAGGCGCCCGGCGCGACGCTGGAGTGGTTCGGCCCCGTCGACAGGGACAGCACCCGCCCCGCGGCGACCGAGGACTACGCGGCCATCGAACAGCGCGTGCCGGCGATGACCGGCGAGGTGCTCCAGGAGCTGCTCGCCGACACCGGCTGGACGCCCGGCCAGGTGGACCTGCTGCTGCCCCCGCAACTCTCGGGCCGGATGACCAGGCTGATCGTCGACTCGCTGGAACTGCCCCGCGCGCGCGAGGTGAGCGTGGTCGACGAGGCGGGCAACTGCGGTAACGCGATTGTCTTCCTCCAGCTGGAGCAGGCCCTGACCAGCCTGGACGAGGGCGAGCGGGCGCTGGGTATCTCCATCGAGTCCAGCAAATGGATCAAGTCCGGCTTCGCCCTGCAGGGCGGCGCGGGGTGAGCGGGTACACGCCGGACACGGCCCACCTGAACGCGGCCCACCCGGACGCGGCCGCGGACGCCCTCGGCGAGATCCGCGCCCTGCATCGGTCCGGGCGGCTCGCCGCCGCGTATCCGACCGTCCAGCGCCTGCTCGCCGGGCTCGGCGGGGCCGACCTGCTCGCGGCCGGTCGGCTGCTGGCCCGGCTCGACCCGGACGACGTCCTCGCCGCCCATCCCGCCATCGCCGCGCCGGCGATCGCCGTCACCGGGCACGGCACGCTCAGCGGGCTGGTGCCCGCCCTGAGCGCCGAACTCGCCCGGCTCGGGCTGCTCGGCCGGCTGTCGCTGTCGGACTTCGACACCTGGGTCCTCGATCTGGTCGACCCGGACAGCGCGCTGTACGCCGGGCGGCCCGCCTTCGTCCTGCTCCTGCTCGACCCGGAGGTGATCGCCGACGAGCTGCCGAACCCGTGGCGCGCCGACGACGCCGAGCAGGTGCTGGCGCAGAAGGTGGCGCTGGTGGAGCGGATCGCGGACGTCTTCGCCGCCACCGGCCGGGGCGCCACCCTCGTGCTCAACACCATCCCGCTGCCCCACGAGCTCACCGCCCAGCTCCTCGACCTGCGCGAGCGGGCCCGCCTCGGGGCGGCATGGCGGGAGGCGAATGCGCGGCTGCTGCGCCTGGCCGGCACCCACCCGGCGGTGGCGACGGTCGACCTCGACCCGCTGCTGGCCGCGGGCGTCGCCGCGCGCGAACCGCGGGCCGCCGTGTACGCCCACGCCCACCTGTCCGACAGGCTGCTCGCCGGCTTCGCCCGGCAGGTCGCCCACCTGGTCCGAGGGGCCACCGGCGGCGGGCGCAAGGTGCTCGCGCTGGACCTGGACGACACGGTGTGGGGCGGCGTGCTCGGCGAGGTGGGCCCGGAGGGCATCGAGGTCGACGGCGGCTACCGCGGCCAGGCGTTCCGCCGCTTCCAGCAGGTCGTGCGCCAGATCGGCGCGCAGGGCGTGCTGCTCGCCGCGGTGAGCAAGAACGACCTGGAACCCGTCGTCGCCGTGCTGCGCGAGCATCCGGGCATGGTCCTGCGCGAGGACGACTTCGCCGCGGTGCGCGCCGACTGGGGGCCCAAGCACCGTCATCTCACCGAGCTCGCCGCCGAGCTGGGCCTGGGGGTGGACAGCATCGTCTTCGTCGACGACAACCCGTTCGAGCGGGGGGTCGTGCGCAGCGAGCTGCCCGGGGTGGCCGTCGTCGAGGTCGACGACGAGCCGGCGCTGCACGTCTCCCGGCTGCTCGCCGACGGCTGGTTCGACGTGCGCGAGCTGACCTCCGACGACGTCGCCCGGCCGGCCCGCTACCGGGCGGAGCGGGCGCGGCGGCGGCTGTTGGACACCGCCGGTTCGGTCGACGACTACCTGCGCGGGCTCGACATCACCGTCACCGTCGACCCGGCGGCGCCGGCGCAGCTCGCCCGGGTTTCGCAGCTCACCCTGCGCACCAACCAGTTCAACCTGAACACCCGCCGGCTGCGGCCCGCCGAGGTCGTCGCCCTGGCCGAGGACCCGGCCGTGCAGGTGCTCACCGTCACCTCCGCCGACCGCTTCGGCGACAACGGCCTGGTCGGCGTGGTTTTGACGCGCCGGGCGGGCGCCGCGCTGCACATCGACGACTTCCTGCTGAGCTGCCGGGTGTTCGCCCGCGGCATCGAGCAGTCCGTGCTGTCGGCGGTGCTGCGCCGCGCGCACGAGACCGGCGCGGCGGAGGTCCGGGCCGCGTACACCCGCACCGCGAAGAACGGCAAGGTCGCCGACTTCTACCCGCAGGCCGGCTTCGTCACGCTCAGCGCGGACGAGGCCGGCGCCCAGTTCCGCCACGACCTCTGCGACCTGCCCGCAGCGCCCCCGCACGTCCGGCTGACCGCCCGCTTCGAGAAGGATGCCCCGTGAGGACCGTCGAGGACTTCGTCACCCTGCTGCGCGACGAGCTTGCCCTGCCCGTCACCGCCGACGACCTGGGCCGCGATCTCGACACCGTCGAGTCGTGGGACTCCGTCCACCTGCTGGCGCTGTGCACGATCCTGGAGCGGGAGACGGGCCGGTCGCTGCCGTTCGCCGCGGTTCTGGAGGCGCCGAGCCTCGACGCGGTGTACCGACTGGCGGTCCGGTCGTGACCGCCACCGACGCCGACGCCGACGCCACCACCGACGGGACCACCACCGACGCCACCGCCACCGCCAAGGCGCCGGTGGCGTCCGGCACGGGGACGACCCCGGGCCCCGAGCCGGTGGTCACGCCGGGGCCGCTGCCCCGCCAGCGCCGCCACACCCTGTTCTTCCTGGAGGTCGTGCGCGACTTCGCCCCCGTCTTCCTCGACACCGAGGTCGACATGACCCGGGTGCTCGCCCACCGCGAGGCCGCCCGGGCCGCGACCGGGGTGCACTACTCGACGACCGGCTACATCCTGCGCGCCGCCGGGCGGGTGCTGGCGCGCCACCCCGATGCCAACGCCGCGCTGAGCGGCCGGCTGCGCCAGCGCCGCGCGCTCTACCCGTACGTGCACGGCAAGCTGACCCTGGACGCCACCCTGGACGGGCAGCGGGTGGTGCTCGCCACCGTCGTGCCCAACCTGCACCAGGCCGAGCTCGGTCAGATCCAGGCGCACCTGGACCGCATCCGCGGGGCCGACCTGGCGGAGCTGCCCGACTTCGAGCCGGTCCGCCGGCTGCACCGGGCGCCCCTGCTGGTGGGTCGGGCCCGGTTCCGCCGGGCCTCCCGCTCGCTGGCGTTGCGCCCGCGGTTGACCGGCACCGTCGCCGTCACCTCGCTCGGGCACCGCGCCGTCGACTCGTTCCATTCGGTCGGCGGCACCACCACCACCTTCGGGGTGGGCCGTATCCTGCCCCGGCCGGTGGTCCGCGACGGCCAGCTCGCCATCGCGCCCCTGCTGCGGCTCAGCATGAGCTTCGACCACCGCGCGATCGACGGCGCGCAGGCCGCCGACGTCCTGACCGAGGTCAAGGAAGTCCTGGAAAAGGAAGCCCTGGCAGAGGAAGCCCTGGCAGCGGTATGAACGACGTCGCCGAGCTGAAGTCGTTCGTCGTCGCGCACGCCGCCTCACAGGGCCTGCCCGCCGCGCACTACGGCCCGCTGCTGGAACGCATCCGCCACGACGGCACCGGGCCCGGGTCCTGGGTCCACGAGTGGAGTGCCCGCGCCGACGACCTGGCCGCCCGCGACCAGCCCCTGGACGCCTGTGTGCACTACACGATGGCCCGCTTCCCGTTCGTCGACGGCCCGGCCCGGGCCCGCGCGCTGGCCGAGGCCACGGCATCCTTCGAGCGCTTCAGCGCCGGGTTCCCCGCGCTCAGGCGCCTGGACGTCACGCTGCCGGTGGGACGCGTGCGCTGCTGGACCACCGGGCTGGACGCGCCGGACGCGCGGCCGCTGCTGGTCATGACCGGCGGCATCGTGTCGACGAAGGAGCAGTGGGCACCGGTACTGCTGACGCTCAGCGAGCTGGGCTTCGCCGGCCTGGTCACGGAGATGCCGGGCGTCGGGGAGAACACGCTGCCCTACCGGGCCGACAGTTGGACGCTGTTCCCGGCGCTGCTCGACGCGGTCGGCCGGCCGCCGGGCCGCGCCGACGTCTACCTGCTGGCGCTGAGCTTCAGCGGGCACCTGGCGCTGCGGGCGGCGCTGCACGACGACCGCATCGCCGGCGTGGTGGGCGCCGGGGCGCCGCTGCGGGAGTTCTTCACCGACGCCGCGTGGCAGCGCCACGTCCCACGGATCACCACCGACACGCTGGCACACCTGACCGCGACACGGCCCGACGAGGTCTACGACGTCGTGCGCGAGTGGGCGCTGACCGAGGCGGAGCTGGCCGCGCTGCGCGTGCCGGTCGCGCACGTGACCAGCCTGCGCGACGAGATCATCCCGCCCGGCGACGCGCGGCTGCTACGCCGGCTGGTCGGGCGGGCGCGGCTGCTGGCACACGACGACGTGCACGGTTCGCCGGCTCACTTCGCCCAGACCCGGCTGTGGACGGTGCTGTCGATCCTGCGCATGCACGGCGGCCACGGCCCGACCCGCACCGCCCTGACCAGGCAGCTCTACCAACTTCGCTACGGGGCCGGGGCCGGGGCCGGCGGCTGAGCGGACTCGTCCCCGCCGCCCGACGCGGCGAACGCCCGCAGGAAGGTGTCAACCCCGGCGCGCACCACCTCCCCGGCCTCGTCCGGCCCGAGCGGGCGGGTACCCAGCGTGCTGCGCACCGGCAACTCCTCGTAGACGAGCGCGATGAACTGGTTGGCCGCGCGCACCGGATCGGCGATGCTCAGATGGCCGGCGTTGGCCAGCCGGGCGAGCCGGCCGGCGAGCGCCTCGATGAACTGGTCCGCCCCGCTGGCGCGCACGGCGTCGTAGAGATCGGGAAAGCGCAGCGCCTCGGCGTAGAGCAGGCGGCGCACCGCCTCGGACCGCTCGTCGCAGTAGCAGTCGACGAGCCGGGCGGCGACGTCCTCCAGACCACCGCGAAGGCCGCCGGCCTCCTTGGGAAAGCCCTCGAGCACCTCGAGCGCCTTCGCGTTGGAGCGGGTCGCCGTCGTCGTCATGACGTACCGGAACAGGTTCTCCTTCGAGCCGAGATGGTTGTAGATCGTCGGCTTCGCCACCCCCGCCTCGGTGGCGATCATGTCGAGGCTCGCCTCCGCGTAGCCGTTGCGGGCGAAGACACGCAGCGCCGCCTCCACGATCGCGCGGCGCTTGTCCAACCGACCCCGCTCGGCCGGAGCTCCCGCCGCGTTTGCGGTCTCGCCCACCCTCATGGACCCATGCTACGTTGGCACCCATCAATTTGAAACGGGTAGTTCACTTTTCCTGAACGCCAGTTACAAGGGAGTTGCCATGACGGGCACGGACACCGCGCCGGACAGCCCACCCGGGCTCGATCGCGCCCTGTTGACCATCATCGGGGTGATGGTGCTCGGCGGGATGATGTCGTACCTGGACGCGACCATCGTCAACGTCGGCATCAGCACGCTCGGCGCGCACTTCGACGCCTCGCTCGCCACGATCGAATGGGTGACGACCGGCTACCTGCTGGCGGTCGCGCTCGCCATCCCGGTGGCCGGCTGGTCCGTGATGCGGTTCGGGGCCAAGCGCATGTGGCTGCTCGGCCTGTCGCTGTTCCTGGTCGGGTCGGTGCTGTGCGCGGTGGCGTGGAACGCGGAGAGCCTGATCGCCTTCCGGATCCTGCAGGGCCTCGGCGGCGGCATGGTCGACCCGATCATGATGGCCGTCGTCGCCGGCGCCGCGGGGCCCGCCCGCATCGGGCGGGCGATGGGCCTGATCTCGATCCCGATCACGCTCGGGCCGGTGCTCGGCCCCATCGTCGGCGGCCTGCTGCTCGACGGCCTGTCGTGGGAATGGATGTTCCTGGTCAACGTCCCGTTCGCGCTCGCGGCCATCGTGCTGGCGATCGTGGCGCTGCCCACGGACCCGCCGCGCACCGGCGGGTCCGTGCCGCTGGACATCCTCGGTGTGGCCCTGCTGTCCCCGGGCTTCGCCGCGATCGTCTACGCGTTCTCGCAGGCCGGCAGCCAGGGCTTCGACAGCACCCGGGTGGTGGTCGGCCTGGTGATCGGGCTGGCGCTGTTCGCCGGCTACGCCGTCCACGCGCTGCGCACGGCCGGCACGCCGCTGCTCGACCTGCGGTTGTTCGCGAGCAGGGGCTTCTCCGCCAGCGTCACCACCATGTTCCTGCTCGGCGGCGGCCTGTTCTCGCTGCTGTTCATCCTCCCGCTGTACTACCAGCAGGTGCACGGCCACTCGGTGCTGGAATCCGGTCTGCTGCTGGCCCCGCTGGGCCTTGGCACCATGCTCGGCATGCCGCTGGCGGGCAACCTGGCCGACAAGGTCGGTGCCCGGCGGCTGGTGCCCGTCGGCGCCCTGCTGGTCGCGGCCGGCTCGCTGGTGTTCACCCAGTCCGGGTCGGGCACCTCCCAGGTCGCGCTGACGGCAGCCCAGTTCGTCGCCGGTTTCGGCATGGGCCTGGTCGGCGCCCCGACGATGGGCTCGGTGTACCGCACGGTGCCCGGTGACGCGGTGGCCGGCGCGACCGGCGCCGTGTTCATCCTCAACCAGATCGGCGCCTCGCTGGGCATCGCGGTCGTCGCGTTGATCCTGCAGGGCGGCGGCGCGCACACGGCACCGACGGAGGGGTCGTTCGGCAACGCCTTCTGGTGGCCGTTCGCGGCCGGCCTCGTCGTGTTCGCCATGGGTCTGCTGCTGCCCGGCCGAACGGCGCCCGTGGCCGCGCCGAGCCCGGCCGCGCCGGCGGAACCCGTCTCGGCCTGAGCGCCGACCCGCCGTCCCACATCACCGCCACCGCGCATCACCGCCGGCCCGCATCACCGCCACCGCGCATCACCGCCGGCCCGCATCACCGCCGTCCCGCCATCCCGCCGTCGGCGCCACCGCCGCGGGCGGGTCCTGCCGAAGGAACCCGATGACGAGTCCCACCGTCGTTCCCCTGTCCGTTCTCGACGTCGTCCCCGTCTTCGAAGGGCGCAGCGCCACCACGGCACTGCGCGACACCGTCGCGGTTGCCCCCCGCGTGGAGGAACTCGGCTACCACCGGTACTGGGTGGCCGAGCATCACGGCACGCCGAGCCTGGCCACCTCCACGCCTGCCGTTCTCGCCGGCCGGATCGCCGCCGCGACCAGCACGCTGCGGGTCGGCTCCGGCGGGGTGCTGCTACCCAACCACGCCCCGCTGGTCGTCGCCGAGCAGTTCGGCACGCTGCAGGCGCTGTTCGGCGACCGCATCGACCTCGGGCTGGGCCGGGCGCCGGGCACCGATCCCCGCACCGCCCACGCGCTGCGCCGCTCCCCCGGCAGCGACGAGCACTCCTTCGCCGACCAGATCACCGAGCTCACCGGGTACTTCGCCCCCGCCGACCCGGGCAACCCGATCGTCGCGGTGCCGGCCGCCGACGGCCGGCCGGAGGTCTGGGTGCTCGGCTCCAGCCCCGCCAGCGCCGGTCTCGCCGCCGCCCTCGGGCTCCCCTACGCCTTCGCCCACCACGTCAATCCGCAGGCCAGCGTGGCGGCGCTGCGCCGCTACCGGGCGGCGTTCACGCCCTCGGCCCAGCTCGCCCGCCCCCGCTCGCTGCTGAGCGCGCTGGTCACCGTCGGCGAGACCGACGAGGCCGCCCGCCAGGCCGCCGCCCCCTACCTGCTGAGCAAGGTCTGGATGCGCACCATCGGCCTGTTCGACGCGTTCCCCTCCCAGGCGAGGACGAGCGCGCATTCCTACAGCCGCGCCGAGGTCGCCTTCCTCGACGACCTCGCCGCCCCCCAGCTCATCGGCGGGGTGGACACGGTGCGCCGCGACCTGACCGCGCTCCTCGAGGCCACCGGCGCGGACGAGCTGATGGCGCTGACCATCGTGCCCGACCAGGCCGACCGCGTGCGCTCCTTCGAGCTGCTGACCCAGGCTGCTTCCTCGCCAAGTCCAGCCGCGCGACCAGGCATTTCAGCTCGACTTTAGCGGCCGCCCCAAGGGTTGGGGAGTCCAGCATCCACACCGTGTACGGAGTATCTGCATGCCATCGCGCCCCACCGCTCGTAAAGCCGGGCTGCTCACAGCCCTCGCCGCCACCCTGTTCGCGGCGGCCTGTGGATCGGACGGTGGCGGCGGCGACGACGCGACCGGCGCCCAACCGCACAGCGGCGGCAGCATCACCTACGCGTCACAGAAGGAGCCGGACTGCTGGGACCCGCACGCCAGCGCCCAGGATGTCACCGCGTTCACCCAGCGGACGATCTTCGACTCCCTCGTCTACCAGAAGCCCGACGGCTCGCTGGAGCCCTGGCTCGCCTCCTCCTGGAAGGTCAGCGCGGACGGCCTGACGTACACCCTGGAGCTGCGCAAGGACGTCACCTTCCACGACGGCGCCAAGTTCGACGCCGCCGCGGTGAAGGCCAACTTCGACCACATCGTCGCCAAGGACACCGAGTCGCAGTTCGCCGCCGGTCTCCTCGGCCCCTACACGGGCACGAAGGTCACCGGTCCGAACGAGATCCAGGTGTCGTTCAGCCGTCCCTACGCGCCGTTCCTGCAGGTGGCGAGCACCACCTTCCTCGGCATCGCCTCGCCGGCGTCGCTGCGCGTCGGCGAGGACAAGCTGTGCTCGGGCACCGCGTCGGTCGGCTCCGGGCCGTTCCGCAACGGCCAGTACGTCCGCGGCCAGCAGCGGGTCTACACCCGTAACGCCGCCTACAACTGGGCACCGAAGGGTGCCGCGCAGAGCGGCCCGGCCCGGCTCGACTCGGTCACCATCCGGTTCATCAAGGAGGACGCCACCCGGGTCGGCGCGCTGAACTCCGGCCAGGTCGACGGCGCCGCCGCCCTCCCGCCGAACGCGATCGCCGGCGTGCGCGCCAACCCGCGGCTGACCGCGATCAGCAAGCAGACGCCCGGCGCCGTCGACGCCTACTACCTCAACACCACCGGCGGGGTGTTCACCGACGTCAGGGTCCGCAGGGCGTTCCAGCGCGGCCTCGACATCGGCACCATCGTGAAGTCGGTGTACCAGGGCACCACCGACCGGGCGTGGAGCGTGCTGTCGCCCACCACCCCGTACAGCTATGACGCCTCGCTGGAGAACAGCTGGCCGTACGACCCGGCGCTGGCCGGCCGGCTGCTCGACGAGGCCGGCTGGACCGCGCGGGACGCCCAGGGCTACCGCACCAAGGACGGCAGGCGGCTGACCGTCGTCTCGCCGGTCTACGGCAAGCCGACCCTGTTCTCCGAGGCCGCCCAGACCGAACTGAAGAAGATCGGCTTCGATTTCCAGCAGCATGCCTCCACCGACGCCACCGAGGTCTCCGGCCTGCTCGACGACGGCAAGTACGACGTGGTCGAGACGAGCTGGGCGCGGCCCGACGGCGACATCCTCAGCTCGTTCTTCCTGTCCACCGAGACCTCCAAGGGCGGCGGGCACAACTTCGCCCACGTCGCCGACCCGCAGGTCGACACGTGGCTGAAGGCCGCCCAGGCCGAGCAGTCGCCCCAGCAGCGGGCGAAGCAGTACGCCCAGGTCCAGAAGTGGGTGATCGACAATGCCGCGGCGGTCCCGACGTTCGTGTCGACGGCGACCGTCGGCGTCAACAAGAAGGTGCACGACCTGCGGCTGAGCATCGCCACCTGGCCGGAGTTCTACGGCGCCTGGGTCCAGGCCGGCTGATGCCATCGGCCATCCGCGGAGTCCTGGTCCGCCTGCTGGGCGCCGTCGCGGTCATCTGGGGCGCCGTGACCTGCGCGTTCCTCGTGCTCCAGCTCATCCCTGGCGATCCGGTGAACGCAATCATCGGAACGAACGCGCTGGTCGGCCCGGAGCAGCGCGAGCTGCTGCGGGCGCGGTACCACTTCGACCAGCCGTTGGTCATCCAGTACGCCGACCAGCTCGGGCGGTTGGCCACCGGCCAGCTCGGCAACTCCTACCAGCTCCAGCAGCCGGTCTGGTCGGTGATCACCGACCAGTTGCGGCCCACGGTCGAACTCGCGCTGTGGGCGAGCCTGCTTGCGGTGGTGCTCTCGGTCGCCGTGACCCTGCTGACCTCCGGGCGCTCCCGCTGGCCGCGGCGGATCAGCTCGCTGCTGGAGCTGGTGGTGGTGTCCACGCCGGCGTTCTGGCTGGGCATCCTGCTGCTGACCGTGTTCTCGTTCCACCTGCGCTGGCTGCCGGTGTCCGACACCGGCGACCCGCGCTCGCTGATCCTGCCGGTGGTGACGCTGGGCCTGCCGATCGCGGCGATCCTCACCCAGGTGCTGCGCGAGGGGCTGCTCGCCGCGCTCGACGCGCCCTTCGTTCTGACCGCCCGCGCCCGCGGGCTCGCCGAACACTCGGTGCGCTCGCGGCACGCGCTGCGGCACTCGGCCCTGCCCGCCCTGACCCTCGCGGGCTGGTTCGTCGGCACCCTGCTCGGCGGTGCCGTGATCGTGGAGAGCGTCTTCGCCCGGCCCGGCGTCGGGCGGGTCGCCCTGCAGGCCGTGTCCGACCGGGACTTCCCCGTCGTGCAGGGGGTGGTCACGCTGTCCGCGGTCGTGTTCGTCGTCGTGGCCGCGGTGATGGACGTGCTGTACGCCGTCGTCGACCCCCGACTGCGGCGACGGACCGGGATGGTGGCGGCATGAGCGCCGTTCGGCGGCTGCCGCGGCCCGGGCTGCTGGTCGCGATGGCCATCGTGATCCTGATACTGCTTGCGGCCGTCGCGCCGGGGCTGCTCACCAGCCACGGGCCGGCCGACGGCGACCTGCAGGCGACCCTGCAGGGGCCGAGCGGCCGGCACTGGTTCGGCACCGACCAGCTCGGCCGGGACGTGTTCACCCGCGTCGTGTACGGCACCCGCTACTCGCTGTCGATCGGCGTCGTCGCCACCGCCGTCGGGGTCGCGATCGCCAGCGTGTGGGGGCTGGTCGCCGCGCTGAGCGGCCGGGTCGGGGACACGCTGCTGATGCGCGCCGCCGACATCCTGCTGGCGCTGCCCGGCGTGCTGCTGGCGCTGATGGTCGTCATGATCACCGGCAAGGGGGTCTTCGGTGTGACCCTCGCCGTCGCGGTCGGCGCCGCGCCCGGTTTCGCCCGGGTGATCCGCGCCCAGGCGCTGGTCGTGCGCCGCTCGGGCTACGTCAACGCCGCCGTCGGGCTGGGTGTGCGCCGATCGCTGATCACAGCCCGGCACGTGCTTCCCAACACCCTGGCCCCGCTGCTGGTGCTGGCCAGCGTCACCCTCGGCACGTCCATCTCGGCCGGCGCGGGGCTGAGCTACCTCGGGCTCGGTGCCCAGGCGCCGACCCCGGAGTGGGGGGCGATGCTCACCGAAGGCCAGGGTTACCTGGGCCAGGCCTGGTGGATCGCGCTGTTCCCCGGCCTGCTGCTGGTCGCCATGGTCCTCACGGTCACCGTGCTCGGCCGCGACGCGCAGGCCCGCTCGGACACCAGGACCTGGTCATGACGGCGACCGCGAACTCCGGGCCCAGTCCCGAGCTCCCGCCGGCGCCGGCGC
>NZ_JAMQQF010000014.1 GCF_023716945.1 Frankia sp. AiPs1
GGGTCGGCGCGAACACGGTCACGTCGGCCGCCGCGCCGACCCGCCGCCAGGCCCGCCGGCGCAGGTCCGACCGCTCACCCTCGTCGTCCTGCTGGTAGACGACGACGAGGGGCCGGACACCGTCCCACCCCTGGTTCGCGAGGTAGGCGGGCATCTGCGCCGGCGGCAGGTAGGTGAATCCCCCGTCCAGCCGTCCGAGCACGAACCGGGGCTGTCCGGCCTCGTCCTGGTAGACCTCGAATCCCTCCACCTCGTAGACATCGTCGCGGGCCGCGAGATCCGTGGCATGACGCACCGCGGACAGGTAGGAGTTCGTGCTGGTCGCGGCCAGCCCGGTGCTCGTACGGACCACCGCGTCGTCGGGACGCAGCCGCGCCCCGCCATCCGCGGTGTCCCATTTGCTCGTGCCCTGCTCGGCCAGCGGCCCCAGTACCCGCCACGACGTCGGCCGCCCCCCGGTGTCCACCGACCGCGGCCCGCCGCCCGCGTCGTCGAACTCGCCGTGACTGCTCCCGTCGAGCACCAGGAACTCCACGTCCTGGGCATTGGCGAACCGGTGCAGCATCTGCTGCGACCGTCCCGGCCCCCCGGCGACCCACAGGCGCAGGTCCAGGTAGTAGGCGGAGTCGTCGTGCCAGCCGTTGTCCCGCAGGAACGACGCGAAGGAGGGATGGACGTTCCCGCCAGGCGGCGTGCCCTCGAAGTCCTCCCGGAAACGGAGCCGGTGACCATCGGGCATCGTCATCCCGACACCACCCTCATGCGCCGGCAGGACCAGCTCGAACGGCCCGGCCTCGGCGGCCGCCAGCGCACGCAGAAAGTCGATCTCAGCGAGATACTCCGGCAACGTCAGGGACGCCATCCCGTTGTTCCACACCACCGGACCGGTGACCTCGCCCGGCGCCAGGGAGCCGTCCGGCGCGACGGAGAGCCACACCGGCGGCCGCACCAGGTTGCGGCCGTCCACCAGCTCGGGTCGCAGCGCACTCCACCCGCTACCCAGGTCGTCGTTGCGCGCGGCCAGGTGGCCGTCCACCACCCGCTGGCCGATACCCGCGTCCGGCAGCCAGAACTCCGTCCGCAGCTCCGTCGCGAACTCCTGCAACTGCTCGCGCAGCGTGACGTTCTCGGCCTCCTCGTCGGCCTGATCGGCCCAGCCCCCCGCGGACTCGCTCGGCGCCCACACCTGCACCGGCCCGCCCCGCCATCCCGCCGCCGTCAGCAGGCCGACCATCAGCCCCGGCCACACCGGCTCCAGGTCCACGCTGTCCCGCGGCCGGATGCCCAGCGCACCGTCAGCCATCCGCGGCAGGAAGACCGTTGTCACATACGGCTGGCCGTGCAGCCCGGCCGCAAACTCGCGCATTCCGCCCGCGAGCACCAGCCCACGTTCCGCGTCGACCCGGACGTCGAAGTCGTCCAACCAATCCGCGGCTTCGGGCTCGTCGGCCTCACGGCCGCCCGGACCGGAGTAGTCGGAGTAGACCGAGCCGGAATCAACCGATTCGGAATCGACCGAGTTGGCGTGGACCGAGTTGGCGTGGACCGGGCCGGAGTACGGCGAATCCGGATCGTTGCGTTCGGCATCGCCGTCCTCGGAGATCTCGCCGTCCGCGTCGGCGGCCTCGTAGGCGGACTCGCCGTCGTCAACCTCGGCGTCATCAGTCTCGGCGTCATCGACCTCAGCGTCATCGACCTCGGCGTCATCGGTTTCGGCGTCACGGTCCTCGGGCGACACGGTGTCACCGTCGTGATCCAGCGTCGGATCGGTGCCCGAGAAGGAGGGCGGAACCACGGGCACCCCGAAGGCGGCCGTCAGCAGCTCCAGGTCCCGCACGAACGCCTCGGCCGCGGCGGTGTCGCCCGGCGGCGCCGTCCACAGCACCACCGTCCCGAACGGTGCCCGCCGCCCTGCCGCAGCGGCCACGACGACCGCCTCCGCCCCCACCTCGGCCAAGGGGCGCACGCTGCCGTCGCCGAACGTCACGCCAAGACGGCCGTCCGCAAGCCTGGGAAGGTCGAGGGCGAAAGTACCCGGCGGGTAGCCGAGATCCTCCTCGAAGTACCACACCGTGTTCTGGCCGAACATGTCCACCGTGGGCGCGGCCAGCCCGTTGTCGTCCATCGACAACCACGCCGGACTGTCCGGCGCCCACAACCGACCCGCCGGATCGGTCACCAGGCCAACCGGCCGGCCGGCCGGATTGTGCAGCACCTCCCAGAACCCGCCGGCCTGGTCCGCACCGGCGGCGACGGCGGTGTGGTGACCGGCCCTGACCATCACCTCGCTACCCGCAGCCGGCATGAACACCAACGCATCGGCGGCCACCCCCACCCGCCGCCAGGCCTCCCGACGCAACACCGAACGCTCATCCGATCCGTCCTGCGCGGCCGCTGGCTCATCCGCCACAGCAAGCGGTTCACCCTGCCAACCATGCCGGCCCAGGAATCCGGCCATCTCCTCCGGTGACAGAACCAGATGGGATCCGTTGAAACGCTCGATCACGAATACGGGCTCGCCGGTATCGGTGCGCCGAACCTCAGCACCCCGCACCTCGAACACCTCGTCCCGAGCCACCACCTCGTCGGCGTCGTCGAGCGCGAACCGATAGCCCGCCGGATTCGTCACCAGCAGCCCGGCACCCGTGCGCACCACCATCTCGGCTTCCCCGGAATCGAACTCGTACACGGACAAGCTGGCGGCCGGGGACGCCGGCGCGGCCGCCTCCGGACCGGCCGCATCCGGGCTTTCTTCGCCGGGGGTGGAGTCCGAGGCCGGCTCGTCGAACGGGCGCGCCGGCTCGACCGACGGCGAATCCAGCGGCCCCGACAGAGCACCCTCCTCGGCCGGGAACACCGGGACGGACGGCGACGATCCTGGCGCCTGCGAGGAATCGGCGGCCGGCGGTGCCATCGGCTCCGGAAGCAACTGCGCGGGCTCCGGCGTCGCAGTCTCCACCAGTGCCGCGACCGGCACCGGAAGCAACGGCGCGGGCTCCGTCTCCACCGGTGCCGCGACCGGCACAGGCGGCTCCACCACGGACGGCTCCGGCACAGGCTGCTCCGGCACAGGCTGCTCCGGCGACGGGATGGCCGACGGGCGGATACCCAGCGGACGGGCGGTCGGATCCTCCGTCAGCCAGATCGCCACCCGACGACGATCCCGACGTTCCTCCGCCCCACCCCGAGCAGCGGCCCCGCCGGCAGGCGTCGGCGCGGACGTGGGCCCGGTGCCGCGTGTCAAGATCCGATGACCCACCGCGTGAACCGGCAGACCGACTGCTGTCAGCCGCTGCGCCAGGGCCGGCGCCAGCACCTGCCAGGCGGACTGCGCACGATAGCGCCCGGAACGCGCCGCGCGACCAAGGCCAACCGCTCGGCCGCTGCCCCCGCCCTCCAGGTGCACTACCAGCGCCGGCCCCCCCACCCGAGCCCGCCGCGCCGCCTCCCCCGCAATCTCATCCGCGAGCCGACCAACGCCGGCGAGCTGCTCAGCAGTCAGATCCGCAGGCCCAAAAACCCGCACACCCTCCGGGATATCAAGCTCCAACCCGACATCCCGCCACGAGCCCACCGACTCCGCGACGAGATCGACCCGATCAGCCCCACCGAGCAGCCGCCCGATCGGCTCACCACGAAGGACCGCAACCACCTCATCCGCCAGCGTCTTCGTCGCCCGCCGCCGGTTCTGCGGCTGCCTCCGCAGTGTCCGGTACACCATCAGGATCTCGTCGTCGTCGCGGTCCGCAGGCGCCGAGCCGACCGTCAGCCTCCTGCGCACGAGGTGCAGAAGATCCTGCTCCTCGTCCCGCGGACGAGGAGCAGGATCGGACGGCGACGGCGACGGGCTCGACGGTGGATCGAGGCCGGGGTCGGGGTCGGGCTCGGCGACGGGTTCGATCGTGTCGACCGGCGAAGCGGCGCTTGTCGTGCCGACCTCCGCGGTCCGCCGAGGGCTCCCTTCGGCCCGGACGTCGGACCGCACCGGCCCGGTCTCGGCCGCGGCGCTCGGCCCCGGGTCGGCCGCGTCCGCCGCGCCCGGATACGGAGGTATCCGGGCCAGGTCGACGGCGGTCAACGCCGGCATGTTCGCCAGGTGCACGGCCAGCTCGTCGCGGAACTGCGCGTGCCGGGTCGCGAAGGCGGCCCCTCTGCGTTCCCTGGTCGTGGCGCCGGGCGGCACCGGGATCACGGAGACGGGCGCGGCGGGGTCGACGTTCGTGCTCGCCAGCAGCAGGCGGATCCGCCGCGCGAGAATGCGCGGTGTGGTCGGCTCGAAACCGTGCTCGCCGCGCACCGCCAGCCGTCCGTCGCCGACGGTGCCGACAACGACGGGGATACTGCCGGCAGCCAGCGCGGTGGCGACGGCGGCGGCGGTGCTTCTGATGACGGCGGTGGAGGCGAGGGAGAGATCCGCCGACCAGAGGTTCAGACCCCCGCCGGGAGAGTCGCCGTCAAGCAACGCCGACCAGGGGGGCCGGGGAGCCGCCTGCCAGGCTCCCTCCTCGCCGAAGTCCGGCTCGCGTTGGTGGGTCGAGTACACGGGCAGGTCCAGCTCGCCGCGCAGGAGCGTCGCGAAGCGGGTGTGCGGGGGCCTCGACGACTGGTCGCTTCCCGGGCTCGGTTCCAGCCGTCCGACCCCCAGGTGGACGTTCCCCGCGAACCCCTCGGGGGCGTGGGCGTCGATGACGGCCGCGAGCTGCTCCGGTGGAATGCGCAGTCCCCCGTGCGTGGCATGCGAGACGAAGATCGTGTCCGTGTCGCCGTCCGCCAGCACCACGAACCCGCCGGGCTGCCGCGCGGGGACGGCCCGGCTTGGCCGGCCCTTGTCCGGCGGAGCCGTCAGATCTATCCCGTACACCCCGTCCGCGTCGGCCAGCGGCACCACGTGAACATCCGCGATCGACGCGGCCGCCTGATACCACTGCGACGGATCCGACCCGAGATTGTCGAAGATCTGGTCGACCGCCGTGAGCGTGCCCGTCTCGCGGTTTCCCCCGTGGCGGATCAACGACGCCGGCCCCGCGCTGCCCCCGGCCGCGGAGTCGGCGGTCACCGGAACCCAGGAGTTGGCGACGACGTCATGCAGGCCGGGAACGAAGTTCGCGTCGTGACCGACGTAGACCGGCTGACCGTCGTTGCGTTCCGAGATCTCCCGGGCCAGTTTTTCCAGCTTCTCGCGGTCGCTCGCCTCCCGGGTCGAGACGAGCCTGATCGGCACGGCTCGGCGGGTCGTCGACCCCGGTTCCGCAATGGCCTGGTCAAGGATCGTGATGATCTGTTCCGCCGAAAGCGGCTCCAGTGCCTCTCGGCGCCAGGAAGGCTCGCCGGTGGGCACGGTGTTGACGACGACGAGCGGCAGGGCGTCGGCGATCGGCGGCATGGCGATCAGATCCACGTACCAGCCCTGCAGAACGGCTGCGTCAGCGTCGTTGTCGGCCGCGAGACCGAAGATCAGGCCGCCGCCTTCGAAGAACCGGGCCCCGTCGTTTCCTGGTGGGACGAGCCGGCTTTCCTCGTCGACGGAGAAGTAGGGCGGCAAGTCCGCCAGCCCCGGCGGGAAGACTATCTCCAGTTCCTCCCCCGGCCCCGCCCCGTCCGGCCGGGAGGGCGGATCCGGCATCGGGTACATGCTGCCCGGCGCCACGTGCGTCGTGAAGGGTTCGGCCCCGGGACGGATGTGCGCGACCGGTTTGCCGAAGGCCGCGGCGAGGGATTCCGTGTCGCGCAGGAAGTTCCGGTGGGCCGCGGCTTCCTCGGGCGGCGTCGCCCAGAGCGCCACCATTCCCATCGGGGTGCGCTGCGCGGTCGCCGATGCCTGCGCGGCCCGCGCGGCCGAGACCACCTCCGCGAACCCCCGTTCGTCGAGTGGACGGACGCTGCCGTCACCCAACGTCACACCAAGATGGCCGTCCGGCAGCACGGGAAGATCAAGGGCGAACACGCCGGGCTGGTAGCCGAGTCCGACCATCCGGTACAGGTCCCAGCGTTTCCGGTAGAGCTCGGTGGTGGGTGACGCCAGCCCGTGGTCGTCCATCCACAGCCACGACGGGGCGTCCGGGCGCCACAGCCGCCCCGCCGGGTCGGTCACCAGCGGCGCCGGCCGGCCGGCCGGCGCGTGCAGGGTAGTCCACCGTGAGCGAGCGCCGGCGAGCTGGACGTGTCCCCCGAGCCTGCGCACGTTCAGGTTTGGAGGCGGGGCGAAGACGAAGGTGTCGGCGGCGGACCCGACCGCGCGCCACGCCTGCCGCAGCAGGGGCCCGGCCTCCTCGACCACGGCCAGCGGCGTGCCGGGCTGCCAGCCATGGCCCTGTAGGAAGGCGGGCATCTGCGCCGGCGACAGCACGTAGGAGGTGCCATCCGTCCGGTTGATCACGAACCCGGGCCCGTCGGCGCCGCCGGCCGCCGCCCTGATCCCGCTCACCTCGAAGACATCGGTCCGCGCCGCGTCGAGCGAGGGACGGGTGGCGTTCCACGGACGGTGGGCGGCGGTCGTCCCGACCAGGCCGGCACCCGTGCGGATCACCGCGTCCGGCGGCCCCTGTTCGACCGCCTCGGCGACCGTTTCAGGGATGTCCGTCTCGGCGGTTCCCGTCCCCGTGCTGTCCGTGCCGGCGCCACCGAGCAGTGCACCAGGAGGCTGCCCGTGTAGAAGGGCGATCACATGGTCGGCCAGCGACTTCGTCGGCGTCCGCCGATACCGCTGCTGCGACGAAAGCTGGTGATAGGCGCGCACGATCTCACGGTCGTCGACGTCACGACTGACCGGATGAGCCCGCAGCCTGATCCGTACCCACTGCACCAGCTCGCGCTCGGCGCCCACCGGATCGGGCGGCTCAGGTGCCGCCCGAATGTCACCGCGACCCGTCGGCCGTTCGCCAACCGCTGTCCGATCGTCATCGGTCCGGCCGGCCGGCGACGACAGCGGCGGCGGCGAGCGCAGTTCCCGCATGGCGATGTCGTTGTCGTCGTCGGGTTCCTCCCGGACCTCCGCGATCGGCGGGAGGTCGACGCGCCGAGGCGGCCTGCGCCTGTGAGGCAGCGGCGGCGGTGTCATGGGCGGGGCGGCCGGCGCAGGGGGCAATGACGAGGTCCGCTGGGGGATGACCGGCGGGGCCGACGGCGCGGGAGACAACGACGAGGTCCGCCGGGGGATGACCGGCGCCTCGCCGCGTTGGAAGGAGCCTGGGCGTCCCGGCGCCCCCTGATGATCGGCGGCCGGTGTGCCCGAGGCCGGTGGCGCCGGGGGTGCGGGGGATGCCGGGGGTGCGGATGCCGGGTCGCGTGGCGAGGTCGCCGGTGGGAGGTGGGGCAGCGGAAGATCCATGTCCCGTGGCCCGTACCACTGGACAGGGTTTCCGTCGTCGCCGGGAAGATCGAAGGTCGTGGCCGTGCCCGGATCGAAGGTGGTCGACAGTTCCTCGGCCGGGAAGCCCAGTTCGACCGGCACGGCGCCGGTGACGACGCGGGTGGTGTTGCCGTGGGTGAGGGTGATGGAGATCTCGACGAAGCCCTCGTAGTTCGCCGTGGGGCTCAGGAACTTGCCGTTGCCCAGGACCCGCCCGGTCGAGCCGGCGACGTCGGTGTTCCTCGTCTGGTAGGTCGGACCCGCGAGGAGGTCGACGCTCACATCCGCCACGTTGGCGGCGGTGACAACCCCGCCGACCTGGGGTTGCAGACCGGCGGCCGACCAGTACTGCCCGCGCCGCGACACCGCGGTGGTGGTCTCGTTGACCGGATTGAGCTCGGCGACATCGTCGGTGCGCAGGTGACGAAGATGCAGGATCCGGGCGGTGGCCGTGGCGGAGGCCGATCTGGACGTCACATTGTTCAGCAGCCGCGGAACGGTGACGGGTTCGCCGCGGGTCATTCCCACCAGCGAGGCGGTCAGGTTCGCGTTGCTGAACGCCGCCCGGACGGCGGGACCGATCTTCACCCAGGTTCGCTTGCCGAACAGCTCCCGGCCCGCGAGGTCGAGGGCCTGATGCAACCCGGCGGTCTCGGGCAGGCTACGTATGACGTCGGTGTCCCGCAGGCCGCGGTTTGCCTGGTCGCTCCAGATCCGCGCCGGCGGAGCAGGAGTGGCGGCGGCCGTTCGTGGGATCGGGGCGGCCGGCCCGGCGGACGCCGGATCATCCTTCGCCGGGCCTTCCTTCGCCGGGCTGTCCTTCGCTGGATCTTCCTCCGCCGGGCCGTTCTTCGCCGGCAGCGCCTCGGCCTCCGTCTGTTCCGTGAGGACCCGCAGCCGCGCGGGGGCGTCGGGAATACCGATCCGGGGTGAGCGGAGCAGCGGCGTGCGCTCCATGCGGAAGTGGAGCAGGACGCGGCCGTCGAAGACCGCGCCCGGCTTCTTCGTCTTCGTCGTCATCGCCGCGCGCGACATGATCGACTGGGTCATGATGTCGTCGCTGCCCGCCTGGGCGATGATGTTTCCGCCGAATCGACCCTTGATCGGCGCCACTCCAGCGGGGTCGGTGGTGTAGTAGATCTGCGTCTGAGTGGTGACGCTGCCAGAGACGCCGTAGGCGGTGACCCCGTCCGTCGTCGCGGTGGAACTGCTCTGTTCGGACCCGGTGTTGAACTCGGTCTGGTCGGTGTTGCTCACGTGCGGCAGATCGTCCGCCGACTCCGGCAGGGACGCGGTGATCAGGACGCGGCCACCGGGCACGACGACCTCGATCGGGTCGCCCGCGGTCATGGGCCGGAAGTCGTACTGCAGCCGGACCAGGGGCACCTCCTTCTCGATCCTGCTCCGGGCCGCCTTCCACCGGTGCCCGAACACCCGTCGGCCCTTCTCGTCGACATGGCGCAGGATGTCCTCCACGCCCTGCAGGCGACCGCCCGGGGTGGCCGGGAAACCGCGCAGATCCTGCACGATGTCGGAGGATCCAAGCCGACGCGTCCGCCGGATCCGCGGCGGCGGGGCGAAGGCGGTGTCGGGGGTACGGTCGACCGCCGGCTGCCCCGCCGTCCCGGTCCGGGTGTCGCGCATCGGGAAGATGACCGAAGCGTCGGGGATGGTGACCGACCGCGGTCCGCGACGCAGCGGGAAGCCCAGCAGACGCAGGTCGTAACTCACCACGAACCGGACAGGTCCCCGGAAGAGCGCCCCTTCCTCCGCCGTCTTCCCCTTGGCGACGATGCGTCCGCCGCCGACACCGGCATGCGAGATCGACCTGTCCCGGTTGTAGGCGCCGGTGACGTTGATGTTGAGATGGGGACCGTCGAGCTTCAGCTTCTCCGGGAACAGGGCGATGTTCCGACGACGCGAATCGATGTTGCCGCCGACGGAGTGCGAGGTCTCGGTGCCGCTCTCCATCTCGATGCCGGGTACGGGCTCGTGGTAGCCCAGGTTGCCGACCTCGGCTCGCACAGCCACCTTGCCCCAGACGAGGAAGCTTCTGACCCTGGTCGTCGACTCCTCCCCGCTGGAGAGGTCCGCCAGCTTCGCCCGCAGCGGGTCGCCCTCGTAACGCCGGTTCAGCCGCCGTTCGTTGCGCCGCCAGCTCAGCCTGAGCAGTGGCCGCAGGTCGCGCGTCATCGCCCGCATGACGACCCGGTCGTCGGCGCCCATGCTGAGCACGGTGTCGGTCGGGCTGATCCGGTGCTCGTCCGTCACCCGGGCGGGCGGACGGACGCTGGTGGCCGGCGTCGACGGTGGCCCGACGAGGTATCCGCTGGGCCGCACCGGGGAAGCGTCCGGGTCGCGATCGGCCAGCTCCGCCTGATGGGCGTTCAGCTCCGATCCGTGGGTCTTCTCGGTGATCCTGCTCGCCGGGCGGGTCGAGTTCGGGAAGAGGAATCCCTCCCCCTCGGGAATCGTTATCTCGGTCCGTACCGTCGCCGACGTCGACGTGTTCTTCTTGAGAAGTGCGCCGAAGGTGAACGTGAGCTCGACGTCGCTGTCGTAGATCCCGACCCGGGTGGGAAACTTCGCGCCGGCGACGATCTTTCCTGAGCTGAGCAGGCGCCAGCCGGTCCGGCGCCGGAACTCCCGGCCACCCAGGCCCTGGAGGGCGACCTCCCCACCCTCGAAGGTCGGGACGCCGCCCAGCACCAGAGTCGTCGCCTGACTCCACCAGTTCAGCCGCCGCCGGGAGAACTGCGCGCTCGTCTCGTCCTGCGGAGACAGTTCGGTCCTCGTCGTTCGCCGGAAGGTGGTCGACGTGACCTTCGCCCGGGCCTGGAGGAACGCCCCCGGTGGCACGTCCCGCTGGTTGAGTTCCGGGCCGTCGAGGACGGCGCCCCGGGTCATCGAGGCCAGGTAGGCCGCGACCCGGTCCCGGTTGAACCAGGTCAGTACCTCCTGGCGGATCCCGTTCCACGTAATGTCCCCGAAGAAGTCCCGGCCCTGCTGGTCGAGCGCGGCCCGGATTCGCTCCATGTGGTAGAGGTCGCGGACGGTGTCCGTGTCCCGTAGCCCGGTCCCCGGCCCGTTGCCCCAGATCCGCGATGGCGGCACCAGCACGTCGCGAGGCGCGACCGGCGCAGCCGGCGCCGGCCGGGTCGGCATCGGCGGCGGCGCCACCCAGGGGGTCGGCCGATCCGCCGCCTCCGCCTCGTCCGTCTCGATCACCGTGGTGATTCCGAGCGCGGCCGTCGGCCGAGCCGTCCGCACCGAGCCGACGGCCGGCTTGTTCCGCAGGTGAAAAATCAGTCTGACGCGGCCGTCGAACTTCTGTCCGTCAGGATTCTTGGACTTGTTCGCCACGCCGGACTTCGTCAGCGAGTCCCGCAGCACGACCGTGTCCCGGCCCATCTGCCCGGTACCGGTGCCGGTGATGTCGAAGGCGGCTTTCGCCGTGCCGAGTAACTGGCCGGGCGCGGGGACCTGGAGCGCGTCCGAGGTGATCCGCTGGTCGGAGGTGAAGCGATAGGTCTCGGTACCGGAGTTGAACTCCGTCTGGGCCGTCGCCCGGACATGGTCGAGCGCGGCCAGCTCCGCGGAGATCTCGACCGTCTCGTCGACCGACTCCAGCCTCACCGCCAGCGGATCACCGGACATCATTCCCTTCAGGTGCTGATGAATCCGGTCCAGATCGACCTCGGCGAGGATCTCCTGTTTCACCCGCGGCCACATGGAGCTGTACACGGTGGTGCCCGACGGGTCGATGCTGTCGAGTACCCCCGCCACACCGCGGGTGTCCCGCATGTAACCCTGGCCCGGCGACACCAGGGGGTACACGTCCAACACGACGTCGGTGGACCCTAGGCGACGGTCACGGCGCACCCGTTCCGGCGCCGTGTAGTGGTTCGCGGGCGCCCGGGGATTCCCGTCGGCGTCGGGACTGTCGGCGCTCGGGGTCGAAATCCGCGTGCCGATCGTGAACACCCGGCGTTTCGGGGCGATGTGCTCGCCCACTTTCAGGTGGCGGAGATCGATGGTGACGCCGAGATCGGTGAAACCGTCGTAGAGCGTGCCCGGCTCGACGACCTTCGACTTCGCGACCGTCCGCCCGCCGCTCCACTCGTTGGTCCCTCGGCTCGAGTCCCAGTACCGCCCGAAGTTGCCGGTCCACTGGAACTTCGGTGTCGTGACCCGCACCGGCAGCGTGACATTGGTTCTCCACCGGGACTCGTGGAGATCGCCGGCGGTGCCCTGTGACTCCGAACCGCTCTCGAACTCGAACTTCTGCACGTCACGGACAGTCGAGAAGTCCCGGACGATGGCGTCGAGGGTGACGGTGCCCACCCACCCCCGCTGGTTGATCCGGAGCTGCCGCTGATCGCCACGGGTCATCCCGGCCAGCCTCGCCTTGGTCACCGAGGCCCGGGCGAAGTTCCGCACATCCGGCTCGATCTCCGCCCAGGCTCCGCCCAGCGGCTTCTTCAGCCGCCGCTCGATCCACTGGTAGACGTCGTTCTCCCCCGGATACATCCCGATCACCGTGTCCGAAGCGCTCAACCGGCCGTGCCGGGAGATCCTCACCGGCGGTGGGGAGGCAGAAGCGTCCGGCCGGCCGGTGATCTGCGTCGGCCAGCGCGTGGGTTCGAACATCGGTGGCGGCAGCGTCGGCGGGCCGGCCTGCTGCTCGCCGGCGGGGTCTGCTGCCGGCGTCGAGGTCGGACGCGGGCCGGTCGGTGGGATGCGTCTTCCCAGCCTCCGTGACGTCGGGCGAGCTGTCGGCGTGTGTGCTGGCCCGGGGGTCGTCGGGCCGGTGCCCCGTGGCCGCGCGATCGGTTCCAAGCCCAGGTAGTGGTTGTGATGCCGCAGCACATAGACGGTGGGGCGGCCGGCGGCGGACTCGTTGAGCCCCAACTCGCTCTGCCCCTGCTGCAACACGCGAATGTCCACGTCTGCGACCCGGGCGATCGCGGCCGGCACCTCCTCGCCGATCGGGGTGTTCCACAGAGCGCGGTCCTCGATGGCCGACGCCAGCAGATCGGTGAACTCCGGCAGCCAGCCGTCCCGCGCGAGCGCCGCCCGGACATACGGAATGACGGCCGCCATCGACGCCGGAAGCCAGCGCTGAACCAGCGGGAACCGGGTGGTGGGATTTGCCGTCAGCCAGTCTCCGAGACGCGCGCGCAGGCCGTTGTGATGCTGGGCGGACCCGGCGAACTGCCGGGGATCGGGCGCCGGCGGCCGACCGACCGCCTGTTCGACGAACCCGAAAGGCAGGTCGGCAACCAGATCCCGGGCCTGCGCCCGGTCCTCTCCGGTAGCGACCAGTCGATCGACCAGCAGATCCCTGGTCGTCTGCATCTGCCTGCCCCGGGACCAGGCACGAACCTGATCCCGGGTCGGCGCGGTACTCTGCCCGGCCCTGCGCAGAATGGTGGCGACAGCGTCGTCCGAGAGGTCGGCGAGCAGCAGCGGCACGATCTCCCGGCCGGCATCCGGATGGGTCTCACCGCGATCCGCGGCCCGGCGCACCTCCTCCCGGTATCGCCGGGCCAGCTCGGAGCGGTAATCCCGGATCGGGACGGAACTCGACAGGCCGGCCGGGGCCCGCGACGTCGACGCCGTGGCGCCAGGCGGAACCTGCTGCTCGGTGCTCAGCCTCAGCGCCCGGGGAAAACAGTCCCCGTCTCCCGCGACGTCGCGGACCCGGAACGATCGGTTGTCGGACAACGTAATCAGGTCACCGGACCGGCGCACCACGTTCGGGTTCGCGGACACAGTGGTTACTGGCGCCACCGGTGGCCGCCGGGTCGTCGACGGCGGGATCGGGGAAGGCGGGGTCGGGGAAGGCCGCGAGGTGGTCGGCTGCCCCTCCGCCAGAGAGGCGGACCCTCCCAGCAGAGCCTCGATCTGAGGGGCTGTCAGTCGTCGGAGCGGGCCGTGGAGGTCGGGCTGCCCGCCGTGCTCGTCCACCCGGCGCAGGAGCTCGGCGAGCGATCGAGTCGGGGGCTCGGTAGCGAAGTCGCGGGCCACGATGCCGTGGGCGGCGTTGTCGGCGGCGCTCGGGTTACCAACTGTGCTGGTCTCACCGGGGTTGCCGAGCTGGCTGTCACGGGTGCCGCGGCCGCTGCGGGCCGCCGCGTCGACCGAGGCCGCGCTGCGGTCCAGGGCGGCCATTGTCCGCTCGGCCCACTGGTCACCGTCCGGATCCAGTGCGGGAAGGTCCAGGATCGACGGCGGGCCCGGCGCCGGCCGCGACGGCACCGGCAGCACCGGCACCGGCAGCGACGGCAGCGACGGCACCGGCAGCGACGGAGTCGGCACCGGCGGAGTCAGATCATGGGCGTTGAGGGGAGGGGTGAGGCTCGGGTCCGCCGCGTCGCCCGGGGCGCCGCCGCGCAACCGGCCGAGCGGCTCGCCCCGCAGCAGCGCGGCCACATCGCCGGCGAGCACCTTCGTCACCCCGTGCTGGTTCGCCGGCTGGGCGCGCAGGTCACGGTAGACCCGCAGGATCTCGCCGTCGCCGACCTCACGATCCGCCGGACGGGCCCGCAGATCCACCCGCACCCAGTCCAGCAGCTCAGCCTCCTCGCTCCCCGGTACCGGCTCCGTCGACTCGACCGCCGACGGCGTGGACCCCGACTGGACGGGATTCACGGTCGTCGTGGCCGCATCCACCGCGGGAAGTATCGGATCATCGGTCGGCGCGACGGCCCCGAGCTGCGGCTGCGGCTCAACCTGCATCGCGGAACCGGCCGGCGCCGGCCGGTCGACGGGCAGGGTCGGATCGACGGGCACCGCCGGGACGACGGGCGGGGCGAGGTCGTAGGCCGGTGGCGGGACAGATTCCTGCGGACCGGGGGCTTCGGGGGCCGGGGGTGGGGGGGCCGGTGCGGCGTGCTTGAGGGGATTGACCCCGACCGGGAAACCGAACTGTCGTGTCATCTGCGCGGCCACATTGTTCATCCACCGCGCCAGGTCCGCCTCCGCGACGTTACCCCGAACCTTCTTGCTCATGTACCGACCCGACTTGTCGTTGATTATCCAACGACCATCAGGCCCCCGACTCAGCTCACCACTGAACCGCGCCGGCGCCGTCACCGTCCGGCCCGAAACCGGATCAAAACCCACCACGATCGTCGGATGCCCGTGCATCATCAGATCACTTTCCAGCCGATCCCGCGTCAACCCCAGATTATGCGGAGACATCCAGGCGAACAGCTCGTCGAGCTCCGCCTTCGAAACAATCGACGTCACCAGCTCGCTACCCAGGAAGACCTGACCGTCCTCACTCACCGCGAACTGCCACAGCGCCCCCGCCGCACTCCCCTCCAGATGTTTACCCGAAAAATCCTCCAACCGGCTCCACAAAGGATTGACCCGAAGCCGACCCTCCTTGTCGAACTCCCAGTCCTTCAAACCCTTCGGCTCCACCGCGGGAGCCAGCTCGAAATCCAAACCACGAACCGGCCGCTCCCCACCAACCGGCACCACTGGTTCGGCGGGCGGAGCAGGATCGGCGGGCGGAGCAGGATCGGCGGGCGGAGCAGGATCGGCGGGCGCTGGCACCTCGCCGGGTGGCGGGGTGGATTCCAGCGGCGGCGGAGCCTGGTCGTCGGCCCGGGCCTGTGGGCCACGAGGCTGCGCCGCAGGAATCACAGCGGGAAGCGTGGCGGTGTCCTCGGTCAGCCATCCGACTATCTGACGGTGTCGCTGTCCCACATCCACCGGCGGGCTGGACCGTACTGCGCCGGAGCCGGCTCCAGCCACCGGATGCGGGACGACCGTGGGTTGAGCGCCCCGGGTGTGCGTCTGATAGGTGACCACGTTGGGCTGCAGGCCCAACCGCACCAGCCGGACGGCCACAGCAGGCGCGAGCACTCGCCAGGCGGAGTCGGCGCGAAGCTGCCCGCTCCTGATCGCACGTCGGTAGCCGATGGTTCGGCCGTTACCCCCACCTTCCAGGTGAACAGTGAGCGGCGGAAGCCCGTCGCGAGCCCGGCGCGCGGCGTCGGCGGCGATGTGCTCGGCGAAGCGGTCCAGGCTCTGACGCTGATCCGCGCTCAGGTCGGTACTGGTGAACGTGCGGACGCCTTCCGGGACGTCCAGCTCCAGGCGGACGTCCCGCCACTGGTCGACCTCCGGTGTGGACGGTCCCGTATCAGCGATATCGGGCGGATCGGCCTGCGTCGCGGAATTCGGATCCGCAATGGCACCCGAGGCGCCCCCGCGCAGCCGTCCGATCTCCTCGCCCCGCAGGAGTGCGGCCACATCCGCGGCGAGAACCTTCGTCGCCCTCCCCCGGTTCGCCACCTGCGACCGCACATGACGGTAGACCTGCAGAATCTCGCCGTCGTTGATCTCTCGACCCGCCGGACGACCCTGTAGATCCACCCGTACCGAGCTCAGCAGATCGCGCTCGGTGGCCGTCGGGTGAAGGGACTCGGGTTCCGCCTGCTCCCCCGGGACGCTCTGCTGTCCCATCGGCACCGGCAGGATCTCGTCGACCGCCCCGAGGGGGGCCACGGTGCCGTCAGCATTCGGGGGCGCGGTCAAGTTCGGCGACGCGGTCAGGTTCGGCGACGCGGTCAAGTTCGGCGACCCGGTCAGGTTCGGCGACGGATCGCTCGTGACCGGCGGCACCGGGCTCGTCGGAGCAGCGGACGACTGCGGCGAGTCCGACGACGGTGCGGGAGCTACCGAGAGGTCGCTGGAGGATGAGAAGTCCGAAGCCTCGCCAGGCGACTCGGCATCGCTCGCATTCGGCACCTGCTGGTGTCCGGCAGAGCCGCCGGCGACCGGCGGAACAGGAGCCGGCGTCCGCGAGACCGGGGAGGCTCCATCGGGAATGGAGGACTCCTGCGGGGAGCCGGTATGCCGGCTGTCCAGCAGCGGGGGCGCCTGCGGCCCGGCGGGCGTGTTCGATCCCACGGCCGGCGGGGGCACAGCGGCCGGCGGGACCGCCGGAGTCTGCAGGCTCGACGGCGTGGGCAGGGCCGGTGGCATCGGCTGGATCCGCGGGCTTGGCGGGCTCTGCGAGACCGGCGGGCTCTGCGAGACCGGCGAGACCGGCGAGACCGGCGAGACCGGCGGGCTCTGCGAGACCGGCGAGACCGGCGGGCTCTGCGAGACCGGCGGAGTGGTGGTGACCGGTGGGGTTGACGTGACGGGAGCAACGGGCGGCACCGGTGGCCCGGGGGATGGTGCGATGACGTCGCTGTGCGCGGGATCGGTCTGGGGGACAGCCCAACTCCCGAGCGCCCGCGACGGAACCGGCGCGGGCCGGATGAGCGTCGAGGCATCGACCGTGGTCCGACCGTTCAGGTCGGGAGGCGTCGGGGGCCTCACGGCCGGGGCGGGCGTCACCACCGCAGAAGGCGGCCCGGCGGGCGCCTGGCGGCTCGGCGGGCGGGCTGAAGTCGGCGGAGGCATGACTCCGTCGACGGCAATCACCGGAGAGGGGGCCGACAGCGGACCGGTCGGTGCTGGTGCCGGCCGCGGCGGGACCTGATCGACCGGCGCCAGCGATCCGACGTCCGGCGGCACCTCGATCTGTTCGATGACGGCGTCGGGACTGCGGCTGTGACCGGTCGTGGGCTGGGGAGCCGGCTGGATCAAGGTGTCATCCGGACCAGTGCCGGAAAGATCGACCTGCCCGGTGAGGCCAGTCGACCCGAGTCGGTCAGCCGACGAGGGAAGACCCGTCGACGCGGGGACGGGCGACGCGGGGACGGGCGACGCGGGGACGGGCGACGCGGGGACGGGCGGCGCGGGTGCGTCGGGCTCGATCGTCGGGTGGCTTCTGAGCGGCGATCCGGCGACCGGGGCCGGTGGGTCCGCGGTCGAGCCGTCCAGTGGACGGATGTCCGGCCGATGGATGTCCGGTGTCCGATCACTGGACAGATGGAGGTCGGGCACTTTCGGCGGAGCTGCAGGATGGTCGTTGAACTCCGCCGGTACGTCGAAGCCGGCCGCGTCGAGATCCAGTCGATGCGGCTTCGGCTTCGTGTTCAGTCCGTTCAACTCAGGCCCGGACGGGCCGGATATCGGCTCCAGATCCCCGTCGCCCAGGTCGTTGCCACTCAGATCGCTGTCGCTCAGATCGGTGTCGGTGGTGCCGTCCGAGGCCATGCTGAAAATCGAGTCCGTGTCCGAGTCCGAGTCCGACCGGTCCGAGTCGGAATCCGAGAACGAGTCCAGGTCGCCGTCGTGCAGGCTCGGCGTGTGCTCCGAGGGGCCGTCGCCGCCATGGCCGACGACGGGGCCGTCATCGCCTCCGTCGTCATCGGGGCCGCCCCCCGTGTCCAGGTTAAGATTCGAATCCGCCGGGCCCGGGCCGAGGTTGTTGAGGTTCAGCCTGTCAAGAAGTGCGGCGATCTGCGCTTCGTTGATGGGTGGTTTACCCCCACCACGCATCCCCTTGCCGAAGAGGTGAGCAATATGCTCCGTGCTGCCCTCGACAGAACCGGAGATCAGGTCGTCGATGGCAGAGGTCACTCCCCACTGCCCATCCACCGCTCCGCTGGCGAAGATGCCGCCGCCGGTTTCGGTCAGCCCGGAGACGAGAGTCGCGACGAACAGTCCGGCCAGCGGGTTTTTGATGCCGTTGTCGACGCCTATTTTTTTCAGCCACTTGTCTATCTTTACCAAGCCTGGTTTCATACCAGGCAGGGAGAACAGCGAGAAGGCTGCGGCGGCGAACCCGTACTCGACCATGTGACCGATCTCGCCGCCGTCCAGACCGCTCCGCTTGCCGGCCAGGATCTGCCACGCCTGGGCCACGATCGACGAACCGGGCATGAACAGCATCTGCATCGCGGTGATCTTCGATGCCGTCTTGGCCGTCTCCAGGGACAGGATGCGCTGGATGATCGTCCGAGTTTCGGCGATGCGGGCGGCCGCGTCCGCCTCGTCGCCGAACGCGGCCTCGATCGCCGCGATCGCCAACTGGATCTGCATAAAAATGAACATGACGAAGCCCTGCTTGCGGGTGTAGTCCACCTGCAGTGCCTGGTCCCGCAACAGCGTCGCCGCCGACTTCAGCAACATGCCGGCCTGGAGCAGGAGCTTCGGTTCACTGATGACGAACGGCAGAGTCTGGGCGGTGAAACGTCGCCCGGCCTGACCGTGCACGCCGCTCTGGACGGCACGGACGATCTTTGTCAGCTCCGGCGACAACGTGTTGAGGACCACGTCGCCCTTGCGGTCCAGGTCGTCGGCCAGGGCCCACATCTTGTTCGGATCGGCGCCGGGTAGCCGCATTCCGGTGAAGGCGTAGATGGCCTCGTCCAGGGACTTGGACATCCGTTCACCTCCGCAACCCGGCGCCGATCACGACAACGCCCGCGAACGGCCGCCGCGGGGGTGGCGGCCGATACCCGGGCCTCGCAGTGCTGTCAGCCGTGATGGCCGCCCGGGGACTCCCAGCCGGCTTCCTCGGTCGTCTCGCCCTCGGTCGTGTCGCCGATCTGGCGCACGACGGACAGCCGGTCGCCCTGCAGACCGACCGCTTCCCCAAGCGCCCCGTAGATCTTCCCGAAGGCGTCCATCAGCTCCTGGAACGACGACTCCGCGTACAGAGAAACCTCGTCCTTCGCGCCCTTGGCGAAATTGTTTCGGGCGATGGTGTCGGCCAGCTCGCCGCCCAGATCGGTCACCTGCTGGCGGAACGTGCTGAGCATCGGCACCTTCTGCGCGATCTCGTCGCCGTCGTGGAGTATCACCTCGTCGCTCACCGCCAGCGCCCGTCTTCCTCGGGCGGAGCCAGCTCGCGGCCGTCGTCGGGCATGTTCCGGGTGAACATCCCGAGCAGCTCCTCCACGAGTTCCTCCGCCGACCCGGCCTCGGCCAGACTGCCCACGGGAGACGGCAGTTCCAGCATCAGTTCCTGCATGCCGGCCAGGACACGCCGACGGACCTCCTGACGAGCCCGCTCGATCGTCTTCACCAGGAGATCGGCCAGCTCGGCCGGGGCGAGATCCCGGTAGCCGTCGCCGCGGAAGGTGAGATCACGAATCTCGCCCTGGCCACCGACGGTGACCGAGAGCAGCTTGTTCTTGTCGCTCGTCCGGTAGCTCGTCTCCGCGCCCTGCTGCCGGATCCGCTCCGTGACCTCCTCGGTGTGCGCCAGCTCGGCCAGCGCGGCTTCCACCTGGCTTTCGTCGAACAGCGCCATCGTGCCTCCTTTCCCTGCATCAACGCCCTGCGGTGTCAACGCCCACGACGGGTGCGGCTGCGATCGGGAGTGGGCGGCACCGGCGTCGGGCCGGCGGGACGGTCGGACTCGGCGTCGGCGGGGCCGTCCCCGCGGCCCACGACGGCCGGTGCGCATTCGGGGTCCGTGCCCCACACGTCCTCGTCCTCCGTCAGCCACGTGTTGCGCTGCCGTTCCTTGGACTGCTGGCCCTGGCCGCCGCCGAGCCCGCCCATGCCGCCCATCGGCATGAACGGCATCCCGCCGGACATGGGCGACCCCTTGACACTCATCGACCCGTCGGCGCCCCCCAGAGCGCCGGCACCCGCCAGGTCGCCCAGCCCGGTGGTTCCGTCCCGGCCGAGCAGGGAACCGTCGCCCGTCCCGAGTGGCTGTGAATTCGGCAGGGAGACGCCAGCCGTTCCGAAGCCCGCACCGCCGACTCCGGGAACCGTCCGGGCCATCGGCTGCTGGATGTTCCCGACCTGCACTCCCGAGCCGGCGGCGAGGTCATACGGGTCGGGTGGGCTCACATCCAGACCGTCGACCGCCGTGGGAAAGTATGTCTTCGGCGTCCCGTTGCCCGCCAGATCGGACGGGCTGAGCAGGCCGTTGTCGCCGAATCCGGCGCCCCCGACGGAGTCCGGGCCGAGCGTCGGCAGCGTGTTCATGCCGGCCCCGGTCGTGGCGTTCGGGCCGAGCAGACCCGCGTGCTGCAGCGTGTCCAGCTCACTCGGAGTCACCGGCACCGAGTCCAGTAGGCCGTTCTGCTGCAGGTCGGCGAGCTGGGCCGGGCTGAGGTCCCCGAGCGAGTCGATGCCGCTGGCGTTGGGGCCGAGCAGCCCATCCTGACGCAACTGGTTGAGCTGCGCATCCGTGACCGGCACATTGTCCAACGCACCGGAGGAGCCGAGCTCGGCCAGTTGCGCCGGGCTCAGATCGCCGAGGTCGTGCGGCGTGCCGGTGGTGGGTCCGAGCAGACCGGCGTCGCCCAGGGTCTGCAGATTCTGCGGTGTGAGTGGGACATCGTTGAGCAGACCATCGCGCTGCAGTTCCTGGAGCTGCTGGGGGCTGAGGTCGCCCAGCGTCTGGGCGCCGGGAGCGGCGAGACCCGCCTGCTCCAGCGCCGCCGACTGCTCCGGGGTCAACGGCACGCCGTCGAGCTGCCCGGCCTGCTGAAGCGTGCTGAGCTGCTGGGGGCTGAGGTCGCCCAGCGTCTTCGGTACGGAGTCGTTGAGGCCGCCGAGGTCCTCCCCGTCGCCGAGTCCGTTCAGCCCGCCGGCGAGGCTGTTCGGGCTGTTCGGGCTGTTCGGGCTGTTCAGCCCGGCAAGGGCCGCCGGGCCGCCGACAAGGCCGGACAGGTCGCCCCCCGGCCCGTTCGGACCGTTGCCCAGGTTGTCGTTCAGCCCGTCGTTCAAGCCGTTGCCGACGTTGTCGTTCAACCCGGTCAGACCGTCACCCAGACCGGTCAGACCGTTACCCAGGTTGTCGTTCAACCCGGTCAGACCGTTGCCCAGGTTGTCGTTCACCCCGTTCAGTCCGTCACCCAGACCGTCGAAGTTCTTGTTGAGCCCGTCGTTCATGTCGTTCAGGTCGTTGTTCAGGCCATTGTTCATGTCGTTCAGACCGTCGTTCAGACCGTTCAGGCCGTCGTTCAGACCGTCGTTCAGACCGTTCAGGCCGTCGTTCAGACCGTTGTTCAGGTCGTTCAGGTCGTTGTTCAGACCGTTGTTCATGTCGTTCAGACCGTTGTTCAGGTCGTTCAGGTCGTTGTTCAGACCGTTGAAGCCGTTGTTCAGACCGTTGAAGCCGTTGTTCAGGCCGTTCAGGCCGTTATTCAGGTCATTCAGACCGTTGTTCAGACCGTTGAAGCCGTTGTTGAGGCCGTTGAAGTACTTGTCGAGATCCTCGGGGTTGAACGGCGGCGGGTCAGTGGTCTCCGGGTTATCGTGTGGAGTGCGGGTGACCGGCGGCATGGCGGTCATCTTGACCTTGCCGGCCGCGGCGTTGAACTTGTCCATCATGTCCTGGGCCAGGCCCACGGACGGCGCGAAGCTGTCCTGCACCTTCTTCGCCCACGCAGCCCGCAGGGCCTGATCGGCGGCGAACCAGGACGGCTGCCGGAGCACGGCGAAGTCCCCGGTGACGCCACTCCACTCGGGAAAGCGAATGTACATCTCCCGCCACAGGTCGTACTCGTACTCCCCGAGCTCGCCGCGGATCCGTCCGGTCTCCCACAACCCGTGGGAATGGTTGTAGTTCGGGTCGGTACCGTAGCTGCTGAACACCGTGGAATCGTCGAACATCTGGACGATCAGCGTGTAGGGGTCCGGCCAGACGCCGGGCGGCCCCCCAATCGGAGCCCTCGTCTCCCCCTGACCGCTCTGCCCGTTCCAGTAGGCATTGTCCAGGAAAAGCTGGTTCACGAAGTTCACCGCGCTGGTGACGGCCTGCCCCAGGGGATCGGACCAACTCTTGATCTGGTCGAGGACGCCCTGCACACCGCGCCTGGCTGCATTGACCTGATCCCGGAAGGCCGCGGCCGCCGAGCCGTCGAAATTCTCCACCTTCGTGTCCAGCCGGGAGACGTCGTTGTCCAGATCCTCGAAGATGGCCTGGGCCCACTCCCCGACACGCTGCAGGGCCACATTGACCCCACGCAGCGTGGCCGGATCGAACGGCGTGCGCGGACCGGCGATCTGCGGGATGTCCTTGAACACCGCGGCCCAGGCCGCCCGGACGTCCATCAACGGATTGCTGTCCCCGGCGCCCGCGGGCGTCGGGGAGTTGCGGTTCGCCGACGAGGAGTCGTCCTGCTTCCCGACCCACAGGGTCAACTGCTCCGCGTTACTCATGCTGTCGCTTGACATCCAGCGCCAGAAGGTGATCGCGCCCTGTTTGAACTTGGGCTTCCAGCTTCCCAGGGTGTGGTAGTGCTCCTCCCGCTCTTCGGGAATCAGCCAGGGCGCGCCGCCGGCACCCCCGATGGTGCTCGGCCGCAGGTTGTCGGCGACGCTCTTGCTGGTTGTTCCGTTCGGTTTGGGCGAGTCCCCGTCGCCCGGGCCGGTGGCGAGATTGAGTCCGCCGTCGGCCGCGCCGACGGTATACCCGAGGATGGTCTGGAGGATGTCCTCGATCGGCTGGGCAGCAGCCATTGTCAGCTCCCCTTGCCCTGATCGGTCGGGCCGTCACCCGGCCCCTGGGGCGTCTCCGTGGGGATGAACCCCGAGAACTCCTCTGCCGTCATATCGTTCAGATGCTCGACCGCGTCCGTGTCCTCCAGCAGCGACTGCAGACCCCAGTACAGGTTCGACGCGTTGGAGTACACCGTGTCGAACCGGCCGGTGAGGTTCTTGCGCACCTTGTCCAGGTCCTTGGCCAGCTTCACGGCCTCGGTGAAGTCCGCGCCCCCCAGGCTCAGGGGAAACTGATCACCCAGGGTCAGGTCGGAGTAGGTCTCACCACTGTCCCACTGGTAGTCGGCCAGCCGGGTGTCCATGTCCTGGAGCAGGTCGCCGTACTCGGTTCGGAGCCGCTGGAGGGTCGGCTCGTCAATCTTGATCGTGAACTCGGTGCCCAATGGTCTCTCCTGTCGTTCGCCTCGGTTTTTGTGTCCTACCAAGAGAGCAGCGGCCCGACCGGCCCGCGCGGACCGTCACACCGGTAGTGGTCCGCGCGGGATCCGGTCGGCCACCGAGCACGAGAAGAATCTGGTTACCGGCCGCGTACGCGATGGGGAGATACGCGGGTGTCCGGCGTGACGGGCATCGTCAGAGGAGCGAGCCGAAGACGCTCGCACCCTTCCTGTCACCCAGCACGTACTGGTTGTGAATCTCCTCGAGCTTCTGTCGGCCCACCGCGAGGGACAGCTCCATGTCCTGCTGGCCCTTGTTCCACTGCTGCTGGGCCAGCGTGTAGTTCTCCGGCGCGGAACCCGCGTTGGCCTGGATGAAGAGCTGCACCTTGGACACGAGATCGGCGAGCGACTCCTCGAGCTTCTTGGTGACGAAGGTGAGTTCATCTGCGGTGTCGAGGGCGCCATTCGGGCTGAACTGGTAGGTGGCCATGTCTCCTCGTTTCCCCGGATTCCGAATTCCGGCTCAAGGTTGGGTCGGCGATCGGCCGGCTGCGCCTCAGGTGAGTCCCTGGGCCCAGCTTGAGCCGATCATCAGGGCGTCGTCCTCGGTGCTGGTCGTGGTCTTCGCGTAACTGACCATCGATTCGTTCAGCAGGTTCAGCGCCTGCCTGACCTCGTTGAAGCCGTTCTGCCAGCCGGAGATGGCGTCGCGGTACTTGTTGGCCGCGACGCCACCCCACGTCGAGAAGAGCATGGAGCTGGCGCCGTCGATCGTCTGCTGGATGTTGTTGCACTCGTCCTGGCAGTTGTCAAAAGCCTTGATCATGTTGATGGTGGTGGCTTCATCGGCGACGAGAGACTGATCTGGCATGGACGTGCCCTCCGGGTTTCGGACAGAACATCATTGATTCCAGTGGTCATCAGGGCGGGGTCATCAGGGATGTGGTCATCAGGGGCGGGGTCCTCCGGTCGTCACCCCCGTCCCGGCGTCGTCAGCGGCGGTCCCGAGGGCAGGAGCGCCAACAACTTCCAGGGCGCGGCGACGGCCTGCTGCGGCGCGTAGCCGAGCGCCTTGACCGCGTCCCCACTCACCGGGTAAGCCATGCCGCTGCCGTCGACCAGGACGCCCGGCTGCTTGTCCACGTCCGCCGCCCGGCTGCCCCGCGGCAGCACCCTGGGTACGACCAGGGCGCCACCACCCGCGGCGACGCCGATGGCGGTGTCGCCGGACGTCCGCCGGCCCGCGGCCGCACGCACCGTCGAGACCACGACGTCGAACGTGGAGCCGGCCGGATCCGGCGAGGACTCGACGCAGACCGACTCGCCCGCGGACGGCAGCCGGATCGGCGGTGGCGTTGCCGGCAGGGTGTTCTGCGGCGCCGCCATCACGGCGCGCGCGGCGGTGGCAAGGTCCCCCGGGGTGATCGGCTGTTCCGGTGCGTCGCCCGCCTCGCCTCGGGCCAGGGCGAACTGGGTCGGGCTCAGCGCGGTCAGCCCGGACCCCAGCAGGATGTAGTGGGCGACCGATCCGGTTGCCGTCGTCACCGCGAACAGCTCGCCCCGCCGGGTGGCCTGATCCCCGATGCGCGGTCCGGGTGTCCCGGCGTCCGGCACGGCGACCGGGGCCAGATCCGGCCCGGGCGGCACCAGGTCCAGCCACGTCCGGGGAACGGCGGTGGGGATGATCGCGCCGAAACCCAGCACGTCCGCGGCCCAGGGCCGGGCCAGCAGCAACCGCTGTCCGTTCCAGAGCAGGTACTGCTGCCCGTCGGCGGAGACCAGCAGTCCCGCGTCGGCGCCGAGGCGGGGCTTCGCCGGGGCAACGCCGACGTCGAGAACCATGGCCGGCCCGGCGCCAGGGCCGTCATCACCGGCGGCACCGGCGACACCGGCGGCACCGGCGGCACCGGGCCGGGTGCACAGCCGCCACACGCCCTTGTTGAGGCGACTGGGGTCGGGCAGCGTGTCCGGCGCGTTCGTGAGGCCGAGGGGGGCGCCACGCGGCACTCCGGTCAGCCTGGTGCGCGGCACCACCACGGGTGAGATGGTCTTGCCCGTCAGCAGCCGGGCCGAGGCGATGTTGCGCACCGGCCGCAACGCGCCGTCGACCAGCAGGAACCGGCTTCCGCTCGACTTGTCCACGATCAGGGCGCCGGGTTTGCGCCAGGCCGTCGACCCCCGCGCGGAGATCAGCGCCCAGACCGCGACCACCGCCAGCAGCAGGATCGCCGCCACCCCCCCGGTGATCAGACCGCGCAGGTCCCGGCGGGTCGGCGACTCGAGGATGTCCGGTTCGGCCCGCACGAGCGCCCCGGTCAGCCGGAACACCAGGTAGTTGTGCGCGTTGACCTGGTCTCGTCGGGAGCGCATCTCAGCCGACCACCGAACGGATGAACCCGACTCCGCCGAGGATCCCGACCACCAGCGGGACCGAGACCGCCAGCGCGATGGCGTGACCCCAGTCGCCAAGCCGTCCCCAGATCGGCGTCAGCCGGCGGCGGGGAAGCGTGTACGCGCAGGCCGCGGCGACGACCGCCAGCAGCAGGGCCAGCACCATCGGCAGCGCCGCGCCGCCCCCGAGCACTCCCGACCGGGCGGGCAGCGACAGGACGACGGCGGCCAGGCCCGCGCCGGCGGGCAGTCCCAACGCCAGGCGGTGCCAGGTACTCGTCATCGGGCGGGCGGCGAGCACCTGTGCGAACCCGACGAGGAGGGCGACCGTCGCCGGCGGCCAGCCGGGGGCGAGCGCCAGCCGGAGCACCGCGGCGGTCGACACGACCCCGCCGGCCGCGTGCAGGGCGGTCATGTAACGGTCGGCCCGGGCGGTGCGGGCCAGCAGTTGCGCCCCCGGTTCGGGGTCGATGTCGTCCTGGAGGTCCTCCGGTTCGACCGGCAGCGGCGGCAGCGTCAGCCCGGCGAGCTTGAACGAGGCCATCGGCACCGCGGGACGGGCCGCCACGCAGAGCAGCGACATCACCGCCGCCGTCTGGGTCCAGTCCAGCCCGGCGGCGGAACTCAGCTCGCTGGCCACGGCGGCGGCGAGCGCCATGGCCGTGACCGCGAGGCCGACCGGCAGAAGAGTGTCGCGCACGGACGTCACGACCAGCACCAGCAGGCTCGCGAGCACGGCGACTCCCGCGCCGGCCAGCAGCATCTCGGGCAGGTGGGCGCCCGCGCCCGCGTCGGCATAGGCATCGGCATCGGCGACCTGGAGAACCACCGCCTCCACGGCGAAGGCCACCACCGCACCGCCGAGCAGCGCGGTCACCGCGCGATCCCGCTGCCCCCGGCTCGACCCGACCATGGCGACGAACAGCAGCATCGCGACGACGCCCACCGTCACGGGCCGGCCGAACACGTCGTCGCCGGCGTCGGTGGCGCCGTGGGCGTCCGCGGCCGGGGGGGAAACGTGCGGACCGGCCAGCACGGGCACCGCGAGCGCCACCAGCAACCACACCACCAGTGCCAACGCCGACACCGTGTGGGTGGTCCGCGGCCGCCACAGACCCGAACGCGCGCTGATCCCGGTGGAGACGCCGTCGATCAGGTCGTCGAAGTCCAGCGGCGGTATCTGGTCCGATCGGGGGCGGACGTGGACGGTGTCGCCGTCGAGCAGCTCGTGCTCGGCGACGCTGAGGTCCTCGTCCAGCGGGGGCGAGCCGAGCCGCTGCACCACCCAGCCGCTGTGTTCCAGCCCGCGATCGGCGAGATCGGGGCCGAGACTGCGCAGCAACGCCGGCATCAGGTCGGTCAGGGGCACGTGCGTGGGCACGGACAGATCGACCCGGCTGGTCGGCCCGATGACGAGAAGACGGCAGACCTCCGCCGCGCTGCTCTGTGCCATACCTCCGGCACGACGGGGTCAACCAGGCCGGTTCATCGTCGTGATTCAGGTCACATCCGCCGGTTCAACTCTGCGTCGGGCCGGGCGCGTGTAAAGGACATGGCCACGGTCGCCTTCCGCCGCCCCGCTCGCCGCACCGGCCCGGAGATGCCGCACGGTGAGATCACGCTTCAGGAGCCACCCACCGTCCCCGAGGTGCAGAGCGCGGGCCTGCGGGTGCTGCTGATGGTTCTCCCGATGGCCCTGATGTCGGGCGGGATGATGTACTTCTACATCGGCCGCTCGGCGTCCGGGCCGATGGGCCTGGGAATGATGGCCGTGATGGGCGTCGGCATGGCCGGCATGGGTCTCAGCCAGGTCCTCACCCAGTCCGGCGACCGCAAGCACAAGGTGGGCGGCGAGCGCCGCGACTACCTGCGCTATCTCTCCCGCACCCGCCGGCAGGTCCGGGGCTACGCGGAGAAGCAGCGCTCCGCCCTCGCGTGGCGCCACCCGGACCCGGAGTCGCTGTGGTCGCTCGCGATGACCAGCAGGTTGTGGGAGCGCCGCCCGACCCACCCGGACTTCGGCGAGGTGCGGGTGGGGACCGGAGCGCAGCGGCTCGCCGTGCGGATCACCCCGCTGCAGACCAGCCCCGTGGAGGACCTGGAGCCGGTGTCCGCGAAGGCGCTGCGGCGGTTCACCCGCGCGTACACGACGGTCCCCGGCCAGCCGGTCGCCCTGTTCATCCGCGGGTTCGCCCGCATCCAGGTGGACGGCGACCGCGAGGTGTCACTGGGCATGGTGCGGGCGCTGCTCGCTCACATGGCCACCTTCCACGCCCCGGACGAGGTGCGGATCGCCGTGTGCGCCTCGGCCGAGCGGCGCGAGGAGTGGGGCTGGGTCAAGTGGCTGCCGCACGCCCAGCACCCCACCGACCGGGACGCGGCCGGCCCGGTGCGGCTGTTCGGGGAGTCGCTGGACGACGTCGAGCGGCTGCTGGGGCAGAGCTTCGGGGAGCGGGCGCGGTTCGAGACCGGCACGGCGCCCTCGCGCGCCGAACCGTTCGTCGTCGTGGTCAGCGACGGCGCCCGGATCTCGCCCGGGACCCGGTTCCTCGTCTCCGGCTACCGCAACGCCGTCCTCGTCGACTTCGAGCCCAACGGCGGCGGTGGCAACGTCCGGCATCTGCTGCACCTCGACGTCGCCGCCGACGCCATGGACATCGTCGAGATCGACCGGGTCGGGCGGGAGGTCCGGACCCGCCTGGCCACCCCGGACGTGCTCTCCCGGGTCCGGATGGCGATGCTGGCCCGGCTGATGGCCCGGCACAGCGCCGGCGAGAGCGCCGAGCAGACCCCCGACGGGCTGAGCGCCAACCTCGACCTGCCCGACCTGCTCGGCCTCGGCGATCTGGAACGCTTCGACCCGAGGACCGTCTGGCCGACCCGGCACGGGTCCGAGCGGCTGCGGGTGCCCATCGGCGTCGCCGCCGACGGCTCGCCCATCGAGCTGGACATCAAGGAGTCCGCCGAGGACGGCATGGGGCCGCACGGGATGCTGATCGGGGCGACCGGCTCGGGCAAGAGCGAGCTGCTGCGCACCCTCGTGCTGGCGCTGGCGGCGACGCACTCGTCGGAGACGCTGAACTTCGTGCTGGTCGACTTCAAGGGCGGCGCGACCTTCGCCGGGCTGGACCGGCTGCCGCACGTGTCCGCGACCATCACCAACCTCGCCGACGAGGCCGCGCTGGTGGACCGGATGCGCGACGCGCTGCGCGGCGAGCTGGTCCGCCGCCAGGAGCTGCTGCGCCGCGCCGGCAACTTCAGCTCGGTGCGGGACTACGAGCAGGCCCGTGCGCAGGGCGCGCCGCTGGCCCCGCTGCCCACCCTGTTCGTCATCGTCGACGAGTTCAGCGAACTGATCGCGGCGCACACCGACTTCATCGAGCTGTTCGTGATGATCGGCAGGCTCGGCCGGTCGCTGGCCGTCCACCTGCTGCTGGCCTCCCAGCGCCTGGACGACGGCCGCATCCACCAGCTCGAGGGCCACCTGTCCTACCGGGTCAGCCTGCGGACCTTCTCGGCGATGGAGTCCCGGTCCGTCATCGGCGTTCCGGACGCCTACGAGCTGCCCGCCGCGCCGGGCAACGGCTACCTGCGCTCCGACGTCGCGACGATCACCCGGTTCAAGGCGGCCTACGTCTCCGGGCCGTACCGGCTGCGCTCGACCCACGTCGACCAGGACGTCATCGAAAGCCAGGTCGTGCCCTACGGGACCGATCACGTCCCGGTCGTCGTCCGGGAAACCGACACCCCTGGTGACTCCGACGAGGCCGACAGCGGCGACGCCACCGCCAGCACCGTGCTGGAGGTGCTGGTCAACCGACTGATCGATCAGGGCCCGCCGGCGCACCGCGTCTGGTTGCCGCCGTTGGAGCAGTCGCCGAGCCTGGACCAGGTCCTGCCGCCGCTGCTGCCCGACCCGGAACACGGGCTGCGGCCCGTCGACGCCGGCGCGGACGGGCTGCTGACAGTCCCGGTAGGGATGATCGACAAGCCGTTCGAGCAGGTCCGAGACCTGCTGACGGTCGATTTCGGTGGCGTCGGCGGCCATCTCGGGATCGCCGGCGGGCCGCAGAGCGGCAAGAGCACCCTGCTGCGATCCGTCATCGCCGCCCTCGCCCTGACCCATTCCCCGCGCCAGGTGCAGTTCTTCTGCCTGGACTTCGGTGGCGGCTCGCTGGCGAGCATCGCGGATCTGCCGCACGTCGGCGGGGTCACCGGCCGCCACGACCCGGACCGGGTGAGCCGGACCGTCGCCGAGATGGTCTCGCTGCTCGGCGACCGGGAGCGGCGGTTCGCCGAACTCGAGGTGTCCGGGATGGCCGCCTACCGCGCGCTGGTCGCGGCGGGACGGGTCCCGGCGGAGGAGTTCGGTGACCTGTTCCTCGTCGTCGACGGGTGGTCCACCCTGCGCCAGGAGTTCGAGGCGGCGGAGGCGGGCGCCCGCGAGATCGCCTCCCGGGGGCTGAACTACGGCCTGCACATCCTGCTGACGGCCGGGCGGTGGTCGGAGATCTACCACACGATGCGGGACAAGATCGGCTCCCGGTTGGAGCTGCGACTCGGCGACCCGGTGGAGTCCGGCATCGACCTGCGGGCGGCCGCCGCGGTGCCGAAACTGCCCGGCCGCGGGCTGACCGACACCAAGCTGCACTTCATCGCCGCCCTGCCGAGAATCGACGGCGCTGGCTCGGTCGACGATCTGGCGCACGGCACCCGCCACCTGGTCTCCGCGGTCGTGGACGGCTGGCCCGGCCCGAAGGCGCGGGGTGTGCGGGCGCTGCCCGCCCTCCTGCCGGTGGAGCAGTTGCCGCCCCCCGACGGCGAAGCCGCCGCGATGCGGGTCGCCCTCGGCGTCGACGAAAGCCGGTTGGAACCCGTCTGGCACGACTTCGGCCAGCTCCCGCACCTCACCCTGCTCGGCGACGACGAGAGCGGCAAGACCAATCTGCTGCGGCTGGTGGCACGGGCGATCACCACCCGGTTCACCCCGGCGCAGGCGCGGATCATGGCGGTCGACTACCGTCGGCGGCTCTTCGACGACATCCCCGACGCCTACCGGCTGGGCTACTCGGTGTCGTCGGACAGCACCAGGGCGACGGCCCGCGACGCCGTCGCCGGCCTCACCCCGCGGATGCCCGGCGCGGACATCTCACCGGAGCAGCTTCGGCGGCGCGACTGGTGGTCCGGGCCGCTGCTGTTCGTGCTCATCGACGACTACGACCTGCTGACCGGCTCGGACAACCCGCTGACCGCGTTCGTGCCGCTGCTGCCGCAGGCCGGCGACATCGGCCTGCACGTCGTCGCCGGCCGGGCCGCGGCCGGGCTGATGCGCATGTCGATGGACCCGTTGCTGCGCCGGCTGCAGGAGCTCAACACCCCCGACCTCGCGCTGTCCTGCCCGCGCAGCGAGGGGCCCCTGCTCGGCGGGGTCAAGCCGCGGGTCCTGCCGCCTGGGCGGGCGCTGCTGTGTACCCGGCGGGGCAGCCGCCTGATCCAGACCGGCTTCGTCGCCGAGAACAGCGCCGCCGGCAGTACGGCCGGATCATCCTCACGGTGATCCACCGCGGGTCGATTCGAGGGCCGAGGCCGGGGCGGGGGCGGGGGCCGAGGCCGGGGCCGGAGCGGGGGCGCTGCGGGATTCGAGGGCCGTGAGGACGGCGACCATGTCGGCGGCGGCACGGCCCTGCGCCACGGTTTCGCGGTAGAGCGCCTCGCAGACGTCCGTCAGGGGCGAGGCGATGCCGGCGGCCCGGGCCGCCTGCGTGATCAACTGGATGATCTCCAGCACGTCGGGGACGCCCGCCTGCACGGTGAAGTCGCGCTCGACGAGCTTGGGCAGCTTCACCCGGGAGACGTCGCTGGCCATCGGACCCGCGGCCAACACCCGGCCGAGCACGCCGAGGTCGACGTCGTTGGACCGGGCGAAGTGCACCGCCTCCGCCAGGCCCGTCACCAGCGTGACAAGGAACAGGTTGACGGCCAGCTTCGTCGACATCGCCCGGGGAACTCCCCCGCAGTCCACCAGGTCATGGCACATCGGGGCGAGCAGCGCTCGCACGCCGGCGACGTCGGCCGGGTCGCCGGCGAGCATGCCCACGAGCCGGCCGGCCTCGGCGGGCCCGCGCGACCCGGACACCGGCGCCTCGACGAAGTGACCGCCCACGGCGCGGACGTCGGCGGCGAGGGCCCGCGAGTAGGCGGGCGACGTCGTCCCCATCTGGATGAGCGTGCGGTCGCGCAGCCGGGCCGGGAAGGTCGGGCCGGCGCGGTCGAGCACCGCGTCGATCGCCTCGGGACCGGCGAGCATCACGATCACGGTGCGGCAGCGCGCGAACACCTCGGCGGCGTCCTCGGTGGTCGCGGCCCCGACCGTCGCCAGCGGCCCGGTGCGGGCGGGCGTGCGGTTCCACACCACCAGCGGTCGGCCCGACGCGGCGAGGTTCACCGCCATCGGCTGGCCCATCGTGCCGAGTCCGAGGAAACCGACCGGCGCCAGGTCCGAGCCGATCAGCGGCCCGCCCCCAGACGCCGGGCCGGCCGTCGTGGATGCCGAGGACATCGCGTCACCCTCCCCGCTTCGACCGGACCGGGACAGGGCCAGTATCGAGGCCGGACCAGGATCTGGCCTGGCGACCGAGCGGGGGCCGGGTTCCACGGCCGGCGCAACGCGCGCCTGTCAGACCTTTCGACCGACCGCGCCGTAGTTGCTGACCTCCAGGTCGGTCAGCCCGGTGGCGGTGCCGTCGGGGCGCCAACGGTGCACGACCTGTACTCCCGGCTCGACCAGCTCCAGACCGTCGAAGAAGCGCGCGACCTGCGCGCGGGTGCGCGGCTGCAGGGGGATGCCGCGGCTGCGGTAGGTCTCGGCAACCTGCTCCCACCCCGGGTCCTCGTCGGCGGTGATGTGGGACAGGGCGAGGTAGCTGCCGACCGGAAGCGCGTCGACGAGGCGACGGACGATGCCATAGGGATCATCCGAGTCGGGGACGAAGTGGAACAGCGCGATGAGCGACAGCGCGATCGGCTTCGTCACGTCGAGGGTGTCGCGCAGCTCCACCGCGCTCAGGATGCCCTCGACGTCTCGGACGTCGACGTCGAGGTAGGCCGTGGCGCCCTGGGGGGTGCCGGTGAGCAGCGCGCGGGCGTGGGTGAGAACGATCGGGTCGTTGTCCGCGTAGACCACGCGCGCGTCCGGGGCGATACCCTGGGCGATCTCATGCAGGTTCGGCGAGGTGGGGATGCCGGTGCCGATGTCGAGGAACTGCCGGATCCCGACCTCGCCGGCCAGGAAGCGGACCGTCCGGGCCAGGAACGCCCGATTCTCCCGGGCGACGAGCCGCAGGTTCGGGAACGCGGCAAGGGACTGCTCCGCCGCCTCCCGATCGGCGGGGAAGTTGTCCTTCCCACCGAGGAAGTAGTCGTACATCCGAGCCGAATGCGGCTGGTCGGTCTTGAGATCCACTGGGTTGCGCTCCTCAACGAGACTCTGCCACCACCGCCCGCCCGTCAGGTCCCGCCCGCCTGTCTCCGTCATCGCGGCCAGCCCCCCTCACATCTCTGGCGATTCCCTCCCTAATGACCCTAACTGGTGGGTCCCCTCACGCTCCGACGCGGGCGTCTTCGTGACCCTCGCCACGCTGCGCGGGGCCGGTGTGTCGGCGGTTTGGGCACGTCTGGCGGGCCAGGGGGTGGGCCGGCCACCGGGGACTCCGGCAGCCGACGGACTAGTTTGGTCACGGGTGCAGCACCCAGCCCGTCCCGCCTCACTCGGATTGGATCACGGCGCATGCAGCATGTGTCTCTGGCCGGCCTGGACGTCTCCCGCCTCGGTCTCGGCGCGATGGGGATGTCGGCGTACTACGCCGGCGCCGGCGCGGACGATGCCGAGTCGATCCGGACGATCCACCGGGCGCTGGACCTCGGCGTCACCTTCCTGGACACCGCGGAGATCTACGGCCCGTACCGCAACGAGGAGCTGGTCGGCAGGGCGATCGCCGGGCGGCGCGACGAGGTGGTGCTGGCCACCAAGTTCGGGCTGATCTCGCACCGCGACGGTGACCGGCCCGGTCTGGACAGCTCGCCGGCGAGCCTGCGGGCCGCGCTCGACGGGTCCCTGCGCCGCCTCGGGGTGGAGCACGTCGACCTCTACTACCAGCACCGGGTGGACCCGGACACGCCGATCGAGGACACCGTCGGCGCGCTCGGCGAGCTGGTCGCCGCGGGCAAGATCCGCCACATCGGCCTGTCCGAGGCCGGCGTCGAGACGATCCGGCGGGCGCATGCTGTCCACCCGATCACGGCCCTGCAGACCGAGTACTCGCTGTGGTCGCGGGAGCCGGAGGCGGCGATCCTGCCGCTGCTGCGCGAACTCGGCATCGGTTTCGTCCCCTACTCCCCGCTCGGCCGCGGATTCCTGACCGGCCAGATCCGTTCGGTGGACCAGCTCGAGGCCGGCGACTTCCGCGGCGGCAATCCCCGCTTCGCCGCCTCGGCGCTGGCACAGAACCTGCGGATCGTCGCCGAAGTGGAGGCCGTCGCCGGCGAGGTGGGGGCGACCCCGGCCCAGGTGGCGCTGGCCTGGCTGCTCGCCCAGGGCGACGACCTCGCCCCGATCCCGGGCACGAAGCGGGTCAGCCGGCTGGAGGAGAACGCCGCAGCGGACGCGGTCGTCCTCACCCCCGACCAGCTCGCCCGCCTCGACGCGATCGAGCCGCCGGCCGGCGACCGCTACGCCGACATGTCCACCATCAACCGCTGACCGCTCCGGTCAGCGGGTGGTCAGCGGGTGGGGCCGAGCCGGTGGGACAGCCGGTCACGCAGCGGGGTGATGCTTCCACTCGCGGAGCAGCCGGCAGCCAGAAGGGTCGCGGCGGCGAGCAGGGCACCCAGAGCCGTCCAGGTGTGGCTGTTCGCGCGCACCGCTTCCTCCTGACATGGTGACCTTGCCCAGGGTCAGCCCTCACCGAAGTGATCGATATCGGTCAATCTAGGCAGATGTACCCGACGCAGAGGGTAGGGGCATGCGTCGTTCCGTGCCAGCCCTATCACTGAAACGCCAGCGCCGACAGGTCGGGCGACGACTCCGCACCCTCCAAGATCGCGCGTTCAACGAACGCGGTGCTGGCCCAGCCCTCCACCGTGCGCAGCCGAATCGGGTGCCGGTCACGAGGACGGAGGACCCCGCTGGAGGGGCAGGGTCCTCCCGATAGCGGCGACGGTCGAGGGAGAGAGGCGTTCCGCCGCCACCAGGTTCGGTCAGCCGGTCCGACCGGCCGACTGCCAGGCGGCATACCGACCGGCCGGCATGATCTCCCACACCTGTCGGCGCACCCAAGGCTCCGCTTCCGGAACACCGACCCCCTGCTCGGCATCGACGAGGACCTCGACGTCGTGGGCGACCACCCGACGGCCATGGGTGGACGTCTCAGGTCCGACCGGTTGCCTCCCGGCGAGGACCACGCCGAACGGCCGGGCGAATACTCCCAGCCGCAACCCGACCGTGAACGCCAACCGGGTGGCGTCCGCCGGAGTGTCCTGGGGATGCATCGCAACAATTCCCACGTCCGTCATGGCCACCAGGCCCATGGCGACCTCGACCAGCCGATCGGCCGACACCGGGATGAATTCTGCTTCGACTGGCGCCCAGCCCCGGCCCACGTCATAGGACAGCGGCGCCGCGACCAGCAGCCCGTTGCGGTCGGGAACCTCCATGTCCACCAGCGAGCGATACCGGTCGTCCTGCGCCGCGACCCACGAAACGCCGCTCACCGGCCGGCCACTTCCACCGGGATCGGCAGCAGCACCAACGGCACAATCCGCCAATCGGCGTACCGGTGTTCCTGCGCGTAGCCTTCCGCCGCCCCAGGCGTCGGGAACGGTCCGACCGTCCCGGTTACCACCCGGGCCTGGCCCTGCAAGACCGCGATCGCCCACAGCACCGGCGCACCGGCCGCCTCACCCATCGCCGGCCGCCGCCTGCCGCGGTTCCGCGGAACCGTCCCGGTGCGGCGCCGACGAGAGCGCGCTGCGACGTAGCCGCGCGAACTCCCCGCTGCGCAGACCGGCGACGAACGCCGACCACTCCGACAGCTCGAACAGCAACGCCGCCCCCGCCATCGGACCCCGGCCGTGGCGCACCGCCACCCCAGGCCCGGCCAGCCTCGACACCGGCGACCAGCCCGGCACCGCCGCCACCTCCACCGCACCCGGCCCGGCTCGCGACGACCGCAGCCAGAGCAGGCGGTCCCGGCCCCAGACCCCCAACTCGCACTCGACCCGCGCGCAATGCTCGTCTTCCCAGGCACCCACGCCAGAACCTCCCCTCTCCCGCCGGACGGTGAACGACGGCCCCGGCCGGGGATACGCGGTCAACCCGACCGGAACCGTCACCGACAAGTCCAACCCGCGGACCGACAGCACGACAGCGCACCCGTTAGCAGCACCTTTAACCATGTGTCATGCGTGGCCAGCTCTACGTCATGCGCGCTGCGGGAAGATGACGTAGGAGCACTCGACCGTCCTGCTCCATCGCGCGTTAGTCATCCATGAGCCATCCGTACGCCATCGCCCAGATTTAGTCATCGGCCGAGTCATCTAGCCATGATCCGAATTCGGATTTCGGGTATCCGCGTGGACACGGGGCGGAACCGTTCGTGATCCGTTAGCGTCCTCACCGCACGGCGCGACATGGTCACACGGACAGGGGGCGACGGTGGCGCAGGTCCAGCACCCGCAGTGGAACCCGGCCCTGCTCCGGGAACACCGCCATGCCAATGTTCCGCGGTCACCGGCCTGACCATGGAACAGGCCGCCGAGAAGATCCGTAACCTGCGCTTCCCTGACGGCGCCACACCGCCCGCCGCGACGTTCCAGATGATCGGCCGGCACGAACGCGGCCGGGTCCACCCCGGGATCGGCTACCAACGCGCCTACGCCGCCCTCTACCGCATTAGCCGATCCGCCCTCGGATTCGGCCCGCCCCAGCTCAGCGGCCCGCACCATCCCGCCATCCGCCAGAGTGACCCGTCGCTCACCGGGGACGGGGTGGAAACCCCCGGCCGGCTGGGTCACCATAGGAGAACCGGCGCCGTGCCAGCCAACATCGGCCTGGAACGGCTCTGGCAGCCCGGCACGCTGCCCGCGGTGTTCGAGGAGGTGACCGCCACCCTGACCGCCTCCCCCCTCCCACGCCGCCAGTTCCTCACCCTCTCCGGCGTCGCACTGGCCGCTGCCGCCCATGAATGGCTGGTCGCCGACCCCGCACGGATCTCCGCCGCCCTGGCCGGTCGCCAAGCCGACGCGGCCGTGATCGCCGACCTGAACGGCGGGGTTGATCTCCTCCGTCGCCTTGACGACAAACTTGGTGGTCAGGCCGTCTACGGCATGACCGTCGAACAGCTACGGCTAGTCGTCGGACTCCTGCGCAACGCCAGCTACAGCCAGGCGGACGGAAAGGCGTTGCACGCCATCGCCGCCGAACTGTCCCGCATGGCCGGCTGGACCGCCCAGGACACCGGCGCCCACGGCACCGCCCAACGGTTCTACCTGCTCGGCCTCCGCGCCGCCCACGAAGCCGATGACCCCGGCATCGGCGCGAACATCCTGCGCTGCATGGCCGTACAGGCATGCGGCCGGGGCGACCCCCGCACCGGCGTCGAACTCCTCCGCTCAGCCCGCGCCGGCGCACGCGGACGGCTCACCGCCACGGAGAACGCGATCCTCGCCGGACAACTTGCCGTCGCCCACGGCCGCGCCCAGGACCGCCACGCTGCCCAGAGCGCCGCCGACGAAGCCCGCGAGCACATCGCGCAGGCCCGGCCCGACGAGGACCCACCCCACGTCTACTGGGTGACCACCGAAATGATCTCCTACCACGCTGGCGTGTCCATGATCTTCAGTGGCGATCCCGCCGCCGCGATCCCGCACGTCCGATCCGCGATCGACCACGCCAGCCCAGACATGCCGCGTGACCTGCTGGAGTTTCAGGCGAGCCTCGCCGTGGCCCACGCCAGAGCCGGAGACCCGGACGCCGCGGTCCACCTCGCGCACGACGCGATCGACGCAGCGCCCCTGACGTCCTCCGCGATCTTCGGAAGCCACTTCGCCGAAGTCTGCCGAGAGGTACACGCCACCGGCCATCCCGGCGCGAAGGACCTGGCCGAACACCTCCGAGTAGCCACCGGGGCCGCAGACGTCTGACCAACACAAACAGGAACAGAAGATCCATCGCAGACTTTATATGCGGTTTCAAGGGCGGCCCTTCGGGCCGCCGCGCCGCACGCCGCCGCGTCGGCGACGGCGAACTCCCGCCAGCCGAGCTGGTGACAGACCACGTCGCCGACGGCGAAGCCGGGGTCGGTGCTGGCGACGACCTCGCCGAGCGCCGCCCCCGGCACGACGACACCTAGGGCAAGCCGGGGCAGCGGCAGGTCGACGTCGCCGAGGAACAGACGGGCGGCGGCGTCGAGGGCGAACAGGGTGGTGCGGACGACGACCTGGCCGGGCTGCGGGGCCGGCACCGCGGCCCGCTCCACGCGGAAGTCCGCCAGGGTCGGCAGCCCGACCGGGTGCGCGGCGAGACACACCTGCCGACCGGCGGCCGGGGTGGGCGCCGGCGGGGTGGGCGTCGACGAGGTGGGCGTCGACGAGGTGGGCGAGAACGCAGCGAGTGAGGAAGCGGAGGGTGAGGAGGCAGCGGGTGTGGAGGCGCTCATGCCGCCGACAGCAGGAGTTGCCGTAGGCGTAAAGGTCAAGCCCGCCACGCGGAAAAACTGTCGCCGCCCGTCCTCACCGCCCCGTCCGTAGGAAGCGGGAGTCTCGGTCTCGTGCACCGCACCGTGAACGCGGGGTTTCATCGGGGGCGGGGCTTCGGCAGCGTCGTCCCAGTTCCCACCGGAGGGAGATCGGATATGACGATTCCGACGGAGAATGCCGCCGCTGGTCCGGGCGCGGAATTACCCGACCGGCGCGGGCACGACGGCCAACCGCCCGGCGATCCCGTCAGCGGCGAGCACCGCCGGTTCCTCGCCGAGCACACGCGTGGCTTCCTGATCACGACCGGGGCGGACGGCGGCCCGATCGGCTACCCGATGACCGTCCGCTGGTGCGACGGAACGCTGGAGTTCAACACCTACCGCAGGAGCGCGAAGGTCACCCATCTGCGGCGCGATGGCCGGGTGTGCGTGGTCGTGGTGCCCCGTGACCGGGCCGCCGATCGGCGGGTGCTCAGCGTCTGGGGGCGTGTGCAGCCCGGTGAGGGGAGCATCGAGCACTGGATGCACGGCGACGGCAACGGCGAGGATCCGACGCCGGGCCTGTCTGCTCCGCCCCACGTCCTGACGCCCCAGGCCACGCCGTCTCCCGCCGCGACCCCGCAGGTCGCGACCCCGCAGGTCGTGACCCCTCACGTCGTGACGCCACCCCACGTCGTCAGCAGGGTCCGGGAAAGACTCCTCGACGGCAGGCGGATCATCATCCGGGTAACCCCGCTCACGGCCCTGTTCATGCACGCGGCGGAAGGAGCAGACGATGCCGGCTGAGCGCCGCCGGCGGATCGCGATGGGCGCCGAGCAGCTCGCGGCGTTCCTCGACGGTTCCGCGGAGATGGTCGTCGCCTACGTGGACGCGGCCGGTTGGCCCGTCGGCACCCTGGCCTCCGCCGACCGGCACGGGGAGGAGATCACGGTCGAGTTCGCCGATCCGACCGGGACCGCCGCCGGGGTCGGCGTCGGCGACGCGGTGTGCTGCGTCGCCGAGGAGGGGGCCAGGTACGACGAGATCAGGGGCGCGATCGTGCGGGGCGAAGTGACCGCAGCTGCGACCGCGACGGCGGGTGGCCGGCACCGATGGACCGTCCGGGAGCGGCACACCAGCAGCTTCGATTTCGCGGCCCTGGCCGACCCGGAATCCAGCGGACCCGTCAGCCCACACGAAACCTGACGATGTCCCCGTCATGGTGACGGGTGACGGGTGACGGCGATACCCCGAGCGCTGCGCATCGCCCGTCTGCAGACATATATGCTTATCGCCACAAAGCGCGCCTCGCCCGACCGGCCAGGCGGATCGTCCGGGGGGCGCCGACATGACCGGAGAAGACGAGGCCGTCGGCAGGATTGTCGGAAGCCGGTATCGGATACTCGACCGTCTCGGCGCTGGCGGAATGGGCACCGTGTGGCGCGCCCGCGACGAGACACTGAAAGTGGACGTCGCGTTGAAGGAGGTTCGCCTCCCGGCCGACATCTCCGCCCGGGAGCGTGCGGAGCGGGTCGCGCGTGCACGCCGCGAGGCGGAGCACGCGGCTCGGTTGCGCAGCCATCCCGGGATCGTGACCGTCCACGATGTCCTCGACGACGCCGGCCTGCCATGGATTGTCATGGAGCTGATCACCCAGTCCGACTCGCTCCTCGACCGTCTGCGCGCTCGGCGGCTGTCCGTCGACGAGGTCGCCCGGATCGGCGCCGACGCGGCCGACGCGCTCGCCTTCGCCCACGATCGCGGGGTCGCGCACCGCGACATCAAGCCGTCCAACATCCTGCTCACCCAGGACGGACGGGTCCTGCTCACCGACTTCGGCATCGCCTCGCACCACGACGACAGCACTCTCACCGCGACCGGAGTCGTCGGCACCCTGGCCTATATCGCCCCGGAACGCTTCGGCGACGGGCCGCCGGACCTCCGTAGCGACGTGTTCTCGCTCGGGGTCACCCTTTACCAGGCGGTCGAGGGCGCTCTTCCCTTCGGGGGCGAGAACACCGCCGCGATGCTTGCCGCAATACTCTTCGAGCCGCCGCGCCCCGGCCTGCGGGTTGGTCCACTCGGCGGTGTCCTGTGGGCAATGCTGGCGAAGGTCCCCGCCGAAAGACCCGACGCGCGAACCGCGGCGACGCTGCTCCGCCAGGCCAGCCGCCCCATGACCATCACCGCGCCGACGCAGCGCCCCGCGCCGCACCCGCCGCACTCGCAGCACTCGCAGCACCCGCCGGTGTCGCCGCGGCTGCCACCGGC
>NZ_JAMQQF010000150.1 GCF_023716945.1 Frankia sp. AiPs1
CGACGGTGCTCGACGACCTGACGGTGCGGCTCGATCTCGGCCAGCAGGACTACCAGATCCCCTACCTGCTCTCCGTGGGGGGGGGGGGGGGGGGCCCCCCCCCCGCCCCCCCGCACGAGGTGCTGCGCATCCTCGGCCCGCGCCAGGTCCAGCTTCACCTGGTCGACCAGGTCCAGGAGGTGTACCGGTCGCAGGGTGTGTCGATCCACGACAAGCACATTGAGATCATCATCCGCCAGATGCTCAAGCGGGTGAACGTGCTGGAGTCCGGTGAGACCAACCTGCTGCCCGGCGAGCTGTGCGAGCGGGCGCGGTTCGAGGGTGAGAACCGTCGGGTGGTGGAGTCCGGCGGCCAGCCGGCCTCGGCCCGCCCGGTGCTGATGGGGATCACCAAGGCGTCGCTGGCCACCGAGTCGTGGCTGTCGGCGGCCTCCTTCCAGGAGACGACCCGAGTGCTCACCGACGCGGCGATCAACGCCCGGTCGGACTCGCTCGTCGGCCTCAAGGAGAACGTCATCATCGGTAAGCTCATCCCGGCCGGCACCGGCATCTCCCGGTACCGCAACATCCGGGTCGAGCCGACCGAGGAGGCGCGCGCCGCGATGTACTCCGTCGGCGCGTACGAGGACGGCGGCAGCGTGGAGTACGGCGCGTTCGGCACCGGCTCCGGCCAGGCCGTTCCGCTGGACGAGTTCGACTACCGCAGCTCGGGCGACTTCCGCTGACCCGGAGCCGCTGACCCGGAGCCGCTGACCTGATCCCGCCGGCCCGGTGTCCCCTGCCTGGGGACACCGGGCCGGCGGCGTTCTCCCCTCCCGCGGCCCGCGGCGGCCCGCGGCGTTTCTTGCCGTTCTGGGGGGACGAATCGGACGCGGAGCCCCCCCGAAGGGCAAGGAAGTCGGAACCGGGATGGGCCGGGATGACGGTGAGTGGTTGACGAGCGGGGGTCTCGTGACGGACTGGGGCGGAATCCGGCGCGCGCACACGATCTACGAGGACGACGCGGTCCTGGCGCTCGACAAGCCCGTCGGGATCTCGGTGATGGGGGAGCGCCACGACACCGACCTCGTGCGGCTCGCCGCCGAAGCGGGCGAGGAGCTGTTCCCGGTGCATCGGATCGACAAGGTCACCTCGGGCATCGTGCTGTTCGCCCGGGAACTACGCTTCCACGGCGACCTGACCAGACAGTTCCAACGGCGCACGATCGGCAAGCGTTACCTCGCACTGACCCGCACCCGCGGCCTGCCCGCGGCGGGGACCATCGACCTGCCGCTCAGCGTCGGCCGCAAGAGCCGGGTCCGGGTGGCCGCGAACCGTGCCGACATCACCCTGCTCGCGCCCGGCGACCTGCTCGCGTCCGGCGACCTGCTCGCGTCCGGCGACCTGGCCGCGTCCGGCGACCTGGCCGCGTCCGGCGATCTGGTGGGGGCGGGCGACCTGGTCGGGGCGGGCGGGGTGACGGACGAGGGGCACTGGTCCGTCCCGCCCGAGGCGGTCTTCGGCCACGTGCGGACCTATCCCTCGGTCACGACGTTCGTCCGGCTCTGGGAGGGCGGCGGGCACACCCTGCTCGCCGCGACGCCACAGACCGGCCGGCGTCACCAGATCCGCGTGCACCTGGCCTGGATCGGCCATCCGATCGCCGGCGACCCTCTGTTCGACAAGGCGCCTGCGACGCGCACCTTCCTGCACTCCTGGCGGCTCGCCTTCGACGCCGCCTGGGCCGGCGGCGCGCGCGTCGAGGTCGAGGCGCCCCCCGACGCCGACTTCCTCGCCCCCGTCGGCGACCGGCCGCCCGCGGACCTGCTCGACGACGCTCGACACCCGTGACGGGGCCGGGCGATCACCGATCGGCGTAGGCCGCCTCGTGCAGCTCGCCGTATACCCGGACCAGGTCGGGGAGCTGGTAGTGGGCGTTCAGACCGCTGGGGTTGGGGAGCAGCCAGACGGCCGCCTGGCCCAGGGTCTCCGGCTGCCGACCAACCTGCGCGCGACGACGGCCGAAGCCGACGCGGTAGGCGGCCAGGCCGAGGAAGGCCACCCAGGCCGGCTCGATGCGCTCGACGAGCTCGGTGAGGCGGGCGACGCCGGCCCGCACCTCGTCGTCGCTGATCTCGTCGGCGCGGGCGGTGGACCGGTTGACCAGGTTGGTGACGCTGATGCCGCGGCTGGTCAGCTCCGCGGTCTCGCTGGGGTGCAGCCGGCGTGGCGTGAACCCGGCGAGGTGCAGGACGGGCCACAGCCGGTTGCTGGGCGTGCCGAAGTGAAAGCCGGTCGCTCCGGACTCCAGAGACGGGTTGATCCCGCACAGCAGCACGGTGGTCCGCGGGGCGAGGAGGTCGGGGACCGCGGTGTCATAGGCGGCGAGCAGCTCGGCCCGGGACGGCCGGGCGGGTGGAGCGGCCGGCGGCTGCGGGCCAACTGCGTCAAACATGTCCTCGTGGACCTCCGGTGCCGGTATCGTGCTGTCTCGTACAGCGTGCCAGGACCAGGGCCACGGTGGTGTCCGGCCACGGTGGTGTCAGAGCCACGGATGGACCAGAACCACGGATGGACCAGGGACGAGGGGTCCCCGGGACGTGATGGTCCCCGGGTCTCGGTGCCCGGCTCGCTGCCTTCGGTGCTGATGCCGGAGTCCGGCCGCCCCGCCTTGCGGGTAGTGGATTGTCGGCTCCGGTGGGCCCGTTCGACGCGAGCCGGTGGGATTCCCGGTCTGTGCCGAGCTCTGGGCGATTGCGCGTTTCGGGGCCGGCGGTGTGGGTGCGTCGTGCGCGATGGCCACGGCCGCCGTCCGAGGTCACGGGCTTGTGGTGCTGCGGTGTCTGCGTCGGACGTCGGCCGTCACCCCGTTCGACACGTGACGCGGCCGTGGAGTACTGTTGATTCCTGTGGCCGGAGTCCACGTGACTCCGGCGTGCGTCTTGCACTTCGATGTGGCGCCGTGGTGCCTGGCAGGTTGACGTAAAGTCACCGCCTGGGTGTCCGTCGGCGACTGTCGGGCTCGGTTCCGCGAAGCGGCCGGGCGGGATGGCGCGCTGTCCACCGCAGTTGGATCAGTCAATTTTGTGATCCTCTTCGGGCGAAACGGCGCGACACACCCGACCGCGTGGGTCGGAGAAGCCGGTCGAGGCCACCGCGGTGGTCCTGGTGCGGTTCGCAAGAAAAGCAGGTAGGCCGGCGTACCGGTCTGGTTGCCCAAGGCAGTACGACGAGGCGTCACAGGAACGGGAGCGGCGTTGCCCACGATCCAGCAGCTGGTCCGCAAGGGCCGGCAGGACAAGGTCGAGAAGACCAAGACCCCGGCACTCAAGGGGAGCCCTCAGCGTCGTGGCGTGTGCACCCGCGTCTACACGACCACCCCCAAGAAGCCGAACTCGGCGCTGCGCAAGGTCGCGCGTGTCCGGCTGAACAGCGGGATCGAGGTCACCGCCTACATTCCCGGCGTCGGCCACAACCTGCAGGAGCACTCGATCGTCCTGGTTCGTGGCGGTCGAGTGAAGGACCTCCCGGGCGTTCGCTACAAGATCGTCCGAGGCGCTCTCGACACGCAGGGCGTCCGTAACCGCAAGCAGGCTCGTAGCCGCTACGGCGCGAAGAAGGAGAAGGGCTGATGCCGCGCAAGGGGCCCGCGCCCAAGCACGCCGTCGTCGTCGACCCGGTGTATGGGTCGCCGCTGGTGACCGCGCTGGTGAACAAGGTGCTGATGAGCGGCAAGAAGTCCGTCGCGGAGCGCATCGTGTACGGCGCGCTGGAAGGCGCGAAGAACAAGACCGGTAACGACCCGGTCGTCACGCTCAAGCGGGCGCTGGACAACGTCAAGCCCACCCTGGAGGTGCGCAGCCGCCGGGTCGGTGGCGCCACCTACCAGGTGCCGGTCGAGGTTCGCGCCGGCCGCAGCACGACTCTCGCTCTGCGCTGGCTCGTCGGCTACTCCCGGGCTCGTCGCGAGAAGACGATGACCGAGCGGCTGATGAACGAGCTCATCGATGCGAGCAACGGCCTCGGCGCCAGCGTGAAGCGCCGGGAGGACACCCACAAGATGGCGGAGTCCAACAAGGCCTTCGCCCACTACCGCTGGTAGCTCGACATGCCATCTGACGTACGTTCCTCGCTGGCCAGTACCCGCAATATCGGGATCATGGCCCACATCGACGCGGGCAAGACCACCACGACCGAGCGCATCCTCTTCTACACCGGTGTGAACTACAAGATCGGTGAGGTTCACGAGGGCGGCGCGACGATGGACTGGATGGAGCAGGAGCAGGAGCGGGGGATCACCATCACCTCCGCGGCCACCACCTGTATCTGGCGCGACCACACCATCAACATCATCGACACGCCCGGCCACGTCGACTTCACGGTCGAGGTCGAGCGGTCGCTGCGCGTCCTCGACGGCGCCGTGGCGGTGTTCGACGCCGTCGCCGGCGTCGAACCCCAGAGCGAGACGGTCTGGAAGCAGGCCGACCGGTACAACGTGCCGCGGATCGCCTTCGTCAACAAGATGGACCGGGTCGGCGCCGAGTTCCACCGCTGCGTCGACATGATGGTCGAGCGGCTCGACGCGACGCCGGCCGTGGTCCAGCTCCCCTGGGGCGTGGAGTCCGACTTCCGCGGCGTGATCGACCTGATCCGGATGAAGGGCCTGCTCTGGCAGTCCGAGGACAAGGGCGCCTCCTACGACGTCGTCGACATTCCGCGGGACCACGCCGAGGCCGCGCAGGAATGGCGCGACAAGCTTCTGGAGACGGCCGCGGAGAACGACGACGAGCTCATGGAGCTCTACCTCGAGGGTGAGGAACCCTCCGAGGAGCAGCTCATGGCCGGTCTGCGGCGCGGCACCCTCGCCAGCAAGATCAACCCGGTGCTGTGCGGCTCCGCGTTCAAGAACAAGGGCGTCCAGCCCATGCTCGACGCGGTCGTCGACTTCCTGCCGAACCCGCTGGACATCGGCGCCACCATCGGTCACTCGGTCAGCGACGAGGACGCCGAGGTCCGGCGCGAGCCCAGCGAGGACGAGCCGTTCTCGGCGCTTGCCTTCAAGATCATGAGTGACCCGTACGTCGGCAAGCTGACCTACATTCGGGTGTACTCCGGCAGGTTGACCGGCGGTTCGCCGGTGCTGAACTCGACGAAGGACCGCAAGGAGCGCATCGGGCGCATCCTGCAGATGCACGCCAACCACCGGGAAGACCGCGAGGCCGTCGGTGCGGGGCAGATCGTCGCCGTCGTGGGGCTGAAGAACACCACCACCGGTGACACGCTCTGCGACCCGAACGCGCCGGTCATCCTGGAGTCGATGACGTTCCCGGCGCCGGTCATCCACGTCGCGATCGAGCCGAAGACGAAGGCCGACCAGCAGAAGCTGGGCACCGCCATCCAGCGGCTCGCCGAGGAGGACCCGACCTTCCAGGTCCGCACCGACGAGGAAACCGGCCAGACGATCATCGCTGGCATGGGGGAGCTGCACCTCGACGTGCTGGTCGACCGCATGCGCCGCGAATATGGCGTCGAGGCGAACGTCGGCAAGCCGCAGGTGGCCTACCGGGAGACCATCCGCCGCAAGGTGGAGAAGATCGACTACACCCACAAGAAGCAGACGGGTGGGTCCGGTCAGTACGCTCGGGTGATCATCAACCTGGAGCCCTCCGGTGGCGACGGTGGCGGTTACGAGTTCCAGAACAAGGTCACCGGCGGCCGCATCCCCCGGGAGTACATCCCGTCGGTCGACGCCGGCTGCCAGGAGGCCATGGAGTTCGGCGTGCTCGCCGGCTACCCGCTGGTCGACGTCAAGGTCACCCTTCTGGACGGTCAGTACCACGACGTCGACTCGTCCGAGCTCGCCTTCAAGATCGCCGGTTCGATGGCGTTCAAGGATGCGGCGCGCAAGGCCGACCCGGTGCTGCTCGAGCCGCTGATGGCCGTCGAGGTCACCACGCCCGAGGACCACATGGGCGACGTCATCGGCGACCTGAACTCCCGGCGCGGACAGATCCAGGCGATGGAAGAGCGCGGCGGATCGCGGATCGTGCGGGCGCAGGTGCCACTGTCGGAGATGTTCGGCTACGTCGGCGACCTGCGGTCGAAGACGTCCGGCCGGGCCAGCTACTCGATGCAGTTCGACTCCTACGCCGAGGTTCCCGGGAACGTCGCCAAGGAGATCATCGCCAAGGCGCGGGGGGAGTGACCGCCCTCGTGGCGTGAGCACCTCCCCAACCTGACTACACAGCACGACACCACCCGTCCTTGGAGGGACCCCGTGGCGAAGCAGAAGTTCGAGCGGACGAAGCCGCACGTCAACATTGGCACCATCGGTCACATCGACCATGGCAAGACCACGCTGACCGCGGCGATCACCAAGGTGCTGCACGACGCGCATCCGGAGCTCAACCCCTTCACGCCGTTCGACCAGATCGACAAGGCGCCGGAGGAGAAGGCCCGCGGAATCACGATCTCGATCGCGCACGTCGAGTACCAGACCGACAAGCGGCACTACGCCCACGTCGACTGCCCCGGGCACGCGGACTACATCAAGAACATGATCACCGGTGCCGCCCAGATGGACGGGGCGATCCTGGTGGTGTCCGCGACCGACGGTCCGATGCCGCAGACGAAGGAGCACGTGCTCCTCGCGCGTCAGGTCGGCGTGCCCTACATCGTGGTCGCGCTGAACAAGGCCGACATGGTCGACGACGAGGAGATCCTGGAGCTCGTCGAGCTCGAGGTTCGCGAGCTGCTCAGCTCGTACGAGTTCCCGGGTGACGACGTCCCGGTCATCCGCGTCTCCGCGCTCAAGGCGCTGGAGGGCGACAAGGAGTGGGGCGCCAAGCTCCTCGAGCTCATGGCCGCGGTCGACGACTCGATTCCCGAGCCGCAGCGTGACATCGACCGGCCGTTCCTCATGCCGATCGAGGACGTCTTCACGATCACCGGTCGTGGCACGGTCGTCACCGGCCGCGTCGAGCGTGGAATCGTCAAGGTGAACGAGACCGTGGAGATCGTCGGCATCAAGCCGGAGACCAGCACGACGACCGTCACCGGTGTCGAGATGTTCCGCAAGCTGCTCGACGAGGGGCGTGCTGGCGACAACGTCGGCCTGCTCCTGCGCGGCATCAAGCGCGAGGACGTCGAGCGCGGCCAGGTCATCGTGAAGCCGAAGACGATCACCCCGCACACGGTGTTCGAGGCACGCGTCTACATCCTGAACAAGGACGAGGGCGGCCGCCACACGCCGTTCTTCAAGAACTACCGGCCGCAGTTCTACTTCCGCACCACCGACGTGACCGGCGTCGTGACCCTCCCCGAGGGCACCGAGATGGTCATGCCGGGCGACAACACCGAGATGACGGTCGAGCTCATCCAGCCGATCGCCATGGAGGAGGGTCTGCGCTTCGCCATCCGCGAGGGTGGCCGGACCGTCGGCGCGGGCCAGGTCACGAAGGTTCTCAAGTAGTAGCGGTGGGCGGTGGGTCCGGATCCCCCGGGCCCACCGCCCACATTGCTGCCTGGGCGGCGCGATCCCGCACCGCCCGGGCGGCCCGGCTGCCGGCGCAACCCGGCTGCCGACGTGACAGGCAATCCGGCCCGAGTGTCGATCGACCGACGCGGGGCCGGCACGAGACAGCGGTAACCGGCAGATTCCCTCCGCCGGCGGCGGGGCACGGGCCTCGCGCCACCGGCGGCGGCGCGGATCTACGGGCGGTGACCCGGTAGCGGTACCGGCCGGACGAGACAGACAGGACAGGCGAAGCCCACCATGGCGGCACAGAAGATCCGCATTCGGCTCAAGGCCTATGACCACGAGGTCATCGACAGCTCGGCGCGGAAAATCGTCGAGACGGTGACCCGGACGGGTGCGCAGGTCGCGGGACCGGTGCCGCTGCCGACGGAGAAGAACATCTACTGCGTCATCCGGTCGCCGCACAAGTACAAGGACAGCCGCGAGCACTTCGAGATGCGGACGCACAAGCGGCTGATCGACATCCTTGACCCGACGCCGAAGACGGTCGACTCGCTGATGCGGCTCGACCTCCCCGCCGGTGTCGACATCGAGATCAAGCTGTAAGAGGGGCCGGCGCAGTCATGCTCATCCGCAACTACAGAGGGCTCCTGGGCACCAAGCTCGGGATGACCCAGGTATGGGACGCGAACAACCGCGTCGTGCCGGTCACCGTCATCAAGGCCGGACCCAACGTCGTCACGCAGGTCAAGACGCCTGACTCGGACGGATACTCGGCCGTCCAGCTCGGTTACGGCGAGATCGACCCGCGTAAGACCAACAAGCCGGCCCGCGGACACTTCGCCACGAGCGGGGTGACGCCGCGGCGCCACCTCGCCGAGCTGCGCACCGCCGACGCCGCGAACTACCGGCCCGGCCAGGAGCTGACCGGCGAGGTGTTCGTCCCGGGGACGGTCGTCGACGTGACCGGCACCTCCAAGGGCAAGGGCTTCGCCGGTGTCATGAAGCGCCACGGCTTCAAGGGCCTGGGTGCCGGGCACGGCGTCGAGCGCAAGCACCGTTCGCCGGGTTCGGTCGGCGGCTGCGCCACCCCCGGCCGCGTCTTCAAGGGCCTGCGCATGGCGGGCCGGATGGGCCACACGCGCACCACCACGCCGGGCCTGACCATCCACGCCGTCGACACCGAGCGTGGCTTTCTGCTGGTGAAGGGCGCGATTCCGGGCCCGGACGGCGGCCTCGTCTTCGTGCGCAGCGCGGCCAAGCGCCCGGCGCCCGAGGCGATCGCCCCGGCCGCGACGGTCGGCGCCGGTGAGGAGGTCTCGGCATGAGCCCGGTGGCGACCGCATCCGATCCGGATGCCTCCACCACGCGCACCGTCTCGGTGCACGTCCCGAACGGCGGTGACGGTGGCAGCGCTGAGCTGCCCGGTGGTGTGTTCGATGTGCCGCTGAACGTCCCGCTGATCCACCAGGTCGTGGTCGCGCAGCTCGCGGCGGCCCGCCAGGGGACCCACGCCACCAAGACTCGCGGCGAGGTCCGCGGCGGTGGTCGCAAGCCGTACCGGCAGAAGGGCACCGGCCGCGCCCGGCAGGGCTCACTGCGCGCTCCGCAGTTCACCGGCGGTGGCGTCGTGCACGGCCCGACACCGCGCAGCTACGACCAGCGCACCCCGAAGAAGATGAAGGCCGCCGCGCTGCGCGGCGCGCTGTCCGACCGGGCGCGCAACAACCGGGTCCACGTCGTGTCCTCGCTGGTCTCCGGCGAGGCACCGTCGACGAAGGCCGCGGTGACGGCGCTGCGCACGGTGGCGGACACCCGCCGGGTGCTGGTGGTCGCGAGCCGTACCGACGAACTGACCTGGAAGAGCCTGCGTAACGTCGCGGCGGTGCACCTGCTCGACCCGGGCCAGCTCAACACCTACGACGTGCTGGTGAGCGACGACGTCGTCTTCACCGAGGAGGCGCTGGCCGCGTTCCTCGCTCGCGACAGCCGCCCGGCGTCGCCCGCGACGGCCGGGGCGGAGGAGAACAAGTGATTCCCGACCCGCGTGACGTGATTCTGCGGCCGGTCGTCTCCGAGAAGAGCTACGGCCTGCTCGACGAGAACGTCTACACCTTCATCGTGCACCCGGACGCGAACAAGACCCAGATCAAGCTCGCGGTCCAGCAGATCTTCAGCGTGCGCGTGCTGCGGGTGAACACCATCAACCGGCAGGGCAAGCGCAAGCGGACCAAGCATGGCTGGGGACACCGGTCCGCGACCAAGCGGGCCCTGGTGAGCCTGGCTCCCGGTGACACGATCGAGATCTTCGGAGGCCCCGGTGCCTGAGCGCGTGCGCCGCGCCGCGGCGGCGGCCCACCGGTCGACGGGCCAGGGACGGTAGGAAGCCATGGGAATTCGTAGGTACAAGCCGACGACGCCGGGGCGTCGTGGCGCGAGCGTGGCCGACTTCGTCGAGATCACCCGTGACCACCCGGAGAAGTCGCTGGTCCGTCCGCTGCATTCCAAGGGCGGGCGTAACGTCCACGGCCGGATCACCACCCGGCACCAGGGCGGCGGGCACAAGCGGGCCTACCGGATCATCGACTTCCGGCGGGACAAGGACGGCGTGCCGGCGAAGGTCGCGCACATCGAGTACGACCCGAACCGCACCGCCCGCATCGCGCTGCTGCACTACGCCGACGGCGAGAAGCGCTACATCATCGCGCCGGTCAAGCTCAAGCAGGGCGACCAGGTCAGCTCGGGGGTGGGCGCCGACATCAAGCCGGGTAACGCCCTGCCGCTGCGCAACATCCCGACCGGCACCGTGGTGCACGCCATCGAGCTGCGTCCCGGCGGCGGCGCGAAGATCGCCCGTAGCGCCGGCGCCAGCGTGCAGCTCGTCGCGAAGGACGGCCCGTACGCCCAGCTGCGGATGCCCTCGGGCGAGATCCGCAACGTGGACGTCCGCTGCCGCGCCACGGTCGGTGAGGTCGGCAACGCCGAGCAGAGCAACATCAACTGGGGCAAGGCCGGCCGGATGCGCTGGAAGGGCCGTCGGCCCACCGTGCGTGGTGTCGCCATGAACCCGGTCGACCACCCGCATGGTGGTGGTGAGGGCAAGACCTCCGGTGGTCGTCACCCGGTCAACCCGAAGGGTCGTCCGGAGGGCCGGACCCGGGCCCACAAGAAGTCGTCCGACGCGCTCATCGTGCGTCGTCGCAAGCAGAACAGGCGGCGGTAGTGACCTCACGTACCCGGACCCCGGTGCCCGTGAGCCCGCCGTCCGCCCCTCGTACCCACCGGATCTGAGCAGGAAGGAGGAGACACAGCCATGCCACGCAGTCTGAAGAAGGGCCCGTTCGTCGACGACCACCTGCTCAAGAAGGTGGACGTGCAGAACTCGAAGGGCACCAAGCACGTCATCAAGACCTGGTCTCGGCGCTCCACCGTGATCCCCGACATGCTGGGGCACACGATCGCCGTGCACGATGGCCGCAAGCACGTCCCGGTCTTCATCACCGAGGGCATGGTCGGGCACAAGCTCGGCGAGTTCGCCCCGACCCGGACGTTCCGCGGCCACGTCAAGGAGGACCGGAGGTCACGCCGTGGCTGACGATCTCATTGAGGGCGTGACCCGCGCCGGCCTACCGGGCGCCAAGGCGTCGGCCCGCTACGTGCGGGTCTCGCCGATGAAGGCCCGCCGGGTCGTCGACCTGGTGCGCGGCCGGTCGGTCAGCGAGGCGCTGGACATCCTCCGGTTCGCCCCGCAGGCGGCCAGCGACGACGTCTACAAGGTCGTTGCCAGCGCCGCGGCGAACGCCGAGAACAACCACAGCCTCGACCCCGCCACCCTGTGGGTGGGCGAGGTCTACGTGGACGAGGGGCCGACGCTCAAGCGCATCCGGCCCCGTGCCCAGGGCCGGGCCTACCGGATCCGCAAGCGCACCAGCCACATCACCGTCGTGGTGGAGAGCCGGGAGCCGGTCTCCACGACCGGCCGGGGCGCGAAGACGACAAGGAGGGCCCGGTAGTGGGGCAGAAGGTCAACCCGCACGGGTTCCGGCTTGGCATCACGTCGGAGTTCACGTCCCGCTGGTACGCCGACAAGCAGTACAAGGCGTACGTCGGCGAGGACGTGAAGATCCGCAAGATGATGTCACGGGGCATGGAGCGGGCCGGTATCAGCCGGGTCGACATCGAGCGGACCCAGGGTCGGCTGCGGGTGGACATCCACACCGCACGCCCGGGCATCGTGATCGGTCGCCGCGGCGCCGAGGCCGACCGCATCCGCGGCGACCTGGAGAAGCTCACCGGCAAGCAGGTGCAGCTCAACATTCTCGAGGTCAAGAACCCCGAGGTCGACGCGCAGCTCGTCGCCCAGGGCGTGGCCGAGCAGCTCTCCAGCCGGGTCAGCTTCCGCCGCGCCATGCGCAAGGCGATGCAGACGGCGATGAAGGGCGGCGCGAAGGGGATCCGGGTCCAGTGCTCGGGTCGCCTCGGCGGCGCCGAGATGAGCCGGTCGGAGTTCTACCGCGAGGGTCGGGTGCCGCTGCACACCCTGCGGGCGGACATCGACTACGGCTTCTACGAGGCCCGGACGAACTTCGGCCGCATCGGCGTGAAGGTCTGGATCTACAAGGGCGACATCGTCCAGAGCCGGGCCGAGCGCGAGGCTCAGGAGGCGCTGCTGCGTCAGACCCGTCGGGACCGTCCGCGCCGCGGGCCGCGTTCCGGCTCGTCCGGCACCACGCAGGGCGGTACTGACGCCGGTCGTGCCGCGGCGCGCAGCGAGCGACGGGGGCGCGGCGGGAACGCGCCGGC
>NZ_JAMQQF010000151.1 GCF_023716945.1 Frankia sp. AiPs1
GACCGGCACCGCCGGGACGACCGGGGCAGCCGCCGGGTCGACCGGGGCAGGCGTCCCGGGCGGCGGTGGGAGGCCGCAGGGGCGTCCGAGTGCTGCGGCGGGCGCCGATCCGGGCCGCCGGGCCGAGGGGCAGGCGGCGGCGCCCGTGCGGATCCGGATCCCCGCGATCGGTGTCGACGCCACCGTCGCTCCGCTCGGCCTGGACGCCGCCGGGACTCTCCAGGCGCCGACCGACTTCGCGGCGGCGGGATGGAACGTCGCCGGCCCCGAGCCCGGCGAGAACGGAGTCGCCGTCGTCGCCGGCCACGTCGACTCCACGATCGGTCCCGCCGTCTTCTTCCGCCTCGGCGCGCTGCAGCCCGGGGCCCGGGTGCTCATCGACCGCGCGGACGGCTCGACCGTGACGTTCGTCGTGCAGCGGTTGGTGCGCTATCCCAAGTCCGCGATCCCGGCCGCCGAGGTCTACGGCGGCAGCCCTGGGTCGCCCGCCCTGCGCCTGATCACCTGCGGCGGCGCCTTCGACCATGCCAGGGGGCACTATCTCGACAACATCGTCGTGTACGCCGCATAGTCGTGCACGCCGACTGGTCGTGCACGCCGACTGGTCGTGCACGCCGACTGGTCGTGCACGCCGCGCGGCGCCGTCGCGCCCGGGCCGCGGAGGGACGGGATCCAACGATCGCCTGACAGCGTCGCCGTCAGATGGGGCGTACCGCCTGCGCGGGCTCGAGCCGGGCGGCGCGACTGGCCGGGTAGAGGCCGGCGAGTCCCCCGACGACGAGCGCCGCCAGCACCCCGCCGGCCAGGCCCGCGAACGGAACCTCGATCGGCCAGTCCATGCTCAGCCCGTAGCCCACGGTGATCGCCGTCCCGAGGGCGACGCCCGCGACGCCGCCCAGCGCGGCCTGTACCAGCGCCTCCACCAGGAACTGCGTCCGGATGTGCCGCCGGGTGGCGCCGAGAGCCCGCCGCACCCCGATCTCGTTGCGTCGCTCGAGGACCGAGATGACCATGACGTTCGCGATGCCGACCCCGCCGACGAGCAGGGCGACGCCACCGAGCCCGAGCAGCAGCGTGGTGAAGGCGGTGTCCGTCGCGGCGCGCGCCTCGAGGGCGTCGGACGGCCGCGTGACGTCGACCTCCTGGGGGGAGGTCGGATCGGCCGTGGCGGCGGCCACATCCCGGACGCCGTCCATGTCCGCGGGACTGGCCCGCAGGTACACCGTGGTCGGCGAACCCTGGTAGCCGAACTTCTGGGTGGCGACCTCGGTACTGATCAGCGCCGCGTTGTCGAGCTCCGGGGCCAGGGGCATCGCGTCGAGCACCCCGACGACGGCGAACCACTGATCGCCGATCCACAGCAACTGATCCCCCGCGGCGAGGTCCACGCCCTGACGCCGGGCCGCCGTCGCACCGATCACCACCGTGGGATAGGAGCGCGGCCCCGCTGCCAGCCAGTGGCCGCTGCGGAGGTGGCCGTTGAGGGTGGTCAGCAGGTCGGGCTCCGCGGCCAGCACCACCGTTCCCCGGGTGTTCGTCGGCGGCATCTGGTCGCTGCGGCGCACGATGACGTCGAGGTGGGCGGTCGCGGCGACGGACTGCACATGGTCGAGCAGCGACAGCCGCCCCACGGAGTCCGGTGGGAGCTGGGGGGTGTCGTCCCCGGCGAGCGACTGGCCCGGCGTGACGGTCAGGTAGTTCGTGCCGAGCTGGTCGAGAACGGCCAGCACGTTCGCCTTCGACGAGGCCGAGATCCCGATGACGGCGACGATGGCCGCGATGCCGATCGCGATCCCCACCGAGGTCAGCAGGGCCCGACCGCGACGCCCACGCAGACCCACCACCCCCAGGCCGAGCGCATCCCGGAAGGTCAGCACCGAGCGCTGCAGGCGCCGGGGCTGCTGCTGTTCGTCCACGCCGGACGCGACCGGTGAGACCGTCATCCCGTCACCCCGTCCAGCTCCGAAGCCACGATCCTCCCGTCGCGGATCCGGACCCGCCGCGGCGCCGAGGCCGCGATCGCCGGATCGTGCGTGATGAGGACCAGGGTGGTCCCGTCCCCGTTCAGCTCGCGGAACAGACCCATGATCTCCTCCCCGGTCCGCGTGTCGAGGTTTCCGGTCGGCTCGTCGGCCAGCACCAGGGCCGGCTCACCCACCAGCGCCCGGGCGATCGCGACCCGCTGACACTCGCCCCCGGACAACTGCGCGGGCCGGTGCCCGATCCGGTGACCCAGGCCGACCCGGGTCATCGCCGCCGCCGCGCGATCCCGCCGCTCGGCGGCCGGGACACCCCGGTAGACCAGCGCGGTGGCGACGTTCTCCCACGCCGTCAGGCTGGCCAGCAGGTGGAAGGACTGGAACACGAAACCCAGCGAGTGCCCCCGCAGCGCCGACAGGCGCTCGTCGTCCAGACCCGCCACGTCGTAGCCGTCGATGCGCACGGTGCCCGAGGTCGGCTGATCGAGGGCACCCATCAGGTTGAGCAGCGTCGACTTGCCCGAACCCGAGGGTCCGATGACCGCCACCCACTCACCGGTCAGCACCGTGAGGTTCACCCGGTCGAGCGCCCGCACCGGCGGCGACCCGGGGTACTGCCGGACGACGTCCACCAGTTCCAGCACGGGCCGAGTCACTGGGGCACCTCGATCGCGGTGCCGGCGGCCAGCTTGCCGCTCACCTGGACGAACCCGTCGCCCCACGCACCCAGGATCACCGGTACGCGCTGGTGCTTGTTCTTCTCGCCCACGACGTCCACGGCATAGCCACCGCCGGGCACCGCGACCACCGCCGAGACCGGGACCGCGAGCACCTTCTTCGCCGTCACGGTCGTGTAGTGCACCGTCACCGGGGCGAGATCGAGGCTGGCCGCGATCTTCGGGTCCGTCAGCGCCACCTTGACCTTGAACACCTGCTTGTTGTCCGCGTTCATCTCCAGCGTGGTGCCGACCGACTCGATCGTGCCCGCCGCCGTCTGGCCCGTCGGCAGGTCCACCTTCACGGTGGCGCCCTGGGAGATGAGGTTGCGGTCCAGGGGGTTCAGATCGAGCGTCACGATCTTGTCCGTGCTGGCGACCGTCAGGATCGAGGTGTCCGGCTTGGCGAACGCCCCGACCTGGCCGCCGAGCTTGGCCACGTGGATGCGGCCCGGGGTGAAGATCAGGTCGCCGAGGGCGGCCGTGCCGTCCACGACCGCGCCCGTCGCGGCCTGCAAAGCCGTCAGCCCGTCGGTGGTCTGCGCATCCCAGTGCGCGTCCGGGAAGGACGCGGACTTCGTGCCGTGACCGAGCGCGAGCAGCGCGGTTTCCAGCTCCAGCACGTCGGCGCCGTCGCTCATGCCGGGCTGCAGGTCCCGCCACACCGGCACTGCCCCGTCGAGCAGCACGACGGGCCGATCGTCCACCCGCAGCAGCACCTGCCCGGAGGGCAGGTCCGCCCCCACCGGCGGCAACCAGGTGATGGTTCCCGACCGGGCCGGGAACAGGTCGCGCAGGTCACGGTAGGCGATCACCCCGCTGAGCGTCTGCGTGAGAGTCAGGTCCCGCACCCTGACCTCGGCGGTCGCCACCCCGGCCTGCTCGCCAGCGCCGGAGTCCGAGCTCAGGCGCTGCGCCAGGAACGCCCCGCCGACGGCCAGGCCCAGGAGCACGACGAGCACACCGAGGACCAGCGTCCGCTTCGTCATTGCCAGGCTCCTCATTCCTTTCCCGTGGTCCCCGGCTGGCAGGCCTGCAGGGCCTTGCTCACGGCGGGGTCGTTGCGGTCGAGGTTCTTGCCGAACGGACCACCGGCCTGCCCGGGCACGGGGTCGGGCACGGTGATCCCGTTGCTGCGCAGGCAGCCGGCCAGCGCGAGCAGTTCGTCGTTCTTCGCCGCGAGCTGATCGGGATCCTGCTTCCCACGTTCCTGCACCACGCCCGCCAGGATCCCGGCGCACGCCTTGTCGGCCGTCTGGAACGCGACCGACGAGGTGTCGACGCCCTGGTACAGCGATGCGGGATTGCTCGGCTGCGGATCCGGTACCTGGACTCCGTTGTCCCGCATGCACTGGGCGTAGGACAGCATGGGATCGCCGGTCGGGCTCGCCGCCGAACCCGGCGCCGCCGAGGCCGCCGCCACCGGATTCCCGCCGGCGTCGTCGCCGCTGCCCGAGCAGGCGACCAGCGCCAGCAGCGGGAGGAGCAGCAGGAGAAGCAGACGTCCGTTCAGGAGTCGTGTCATCGGCGATCGCCTCCGAGAATCCGGTGCCAGTCACTGTCTGGCGGCAACCGTGACCCATGAACCTGCAACGCAGCTGAGCTCACCTGAGAGGGAGCTGAGTGCCCAGGCCAGCGGCTCGCACACGCCGGCGGCCGGGCGGTCAGGCAGTGATCGCCCCCGGCAGCGGCAGCCGAACCTCGAAGCGAGCACCGCCAAGGGGTGCCGTCCGCACGACGACGTCGCCCCCGTGGCGGCGGGCGATGCTCCGGGTCATCGCCAGGCCCAGGCCGACCCCGCCACTCGACCGGTCCCGGCCGGCGTCCAGCCGGAAGAAGCGGTCGAACACCCGCTCCCGCTGCTCGGGCGGGACGCCGGGGCCGTCGTCGTCGACGGTGAGGACCGCCCGGTTGCCCTGCGTGCCGAGCCGCACGGCCACGGTCGCGACGGCGTGGCGGTCGGCGTTGTCGAGCAGGTTGCGGGCCAGGCGGGCGAGCTCCGCGGCGACCCCGAGGACCTGGACGGGTTCGAGGGACACGGTCAGGTCGACGTGGCTGACGGTCGGCAGCTCGCCCGCCACGACCTCGTCGAACCGCAGCGTCTCGACGGGCCGGGTCACCGTCAGGTCCTCGGATCGGGCGAGGACGAGCAGGTCGCCGGTCAGGCGTTCCAGGCGGCGGGTGTCGGTGTGCAGGCGGCCGGCGACGGCACGCCAGTCCGCCGCGCCGCGGTGCGTCAGCGAGACCTCCAGCTCCGCGCGCATCGCGGCAAGTGGGGTGCGCAGCTCGTGGGAGGCGTCGGAGAGGAACTCGCGTTGCACCCGGGCGCCCGCGTCCAGGCGGTCGAGCATCTCGTTGAGGGTTCGCGCGAGGCGCTCCACCTCGTCACCCGTCTTCGGCTCCGGTAGGCGTTCGGCCAACGTGGAATGGCTGATCGCCTCCGTGCGCACCCTGAGCGCCTCGATCGGCCGCAGCGACCGGTCCACCGCGAACCAGGTCAGCAGCCCCACGACCAGCGTGAGCAGGGGTGCGGCCACCACCAGTGACCGTTCCACCAGGTTGATGCTCTGCGAGATCTGGCCCAGCCGGGACACGGCGATCACCGTCCGCCGGCCCTGCGGCGTCATCACCGTCCGCGAGGCGACCCGCAGGTCCCGGGGCGGTGCCTGCTGCGGCACGACACCCGGCTGGGGCGACGGGCGCGACGAGGGGACGGGGCGCGCCGAGGTCGCACCCGGCGACGCCGCGGGCAGGACCGCGACCACCCGGCCCGCGTCGTCCCGGACCTGGATCGCCGTGATGTAGCCGGCGGGGACGCCAGGGCGGTCGGTGATCGGCTCGCCGCGAACCAGGGCCTGCGCCACCCGGTCCACCTCGGCGCTCGCGGCGGCCTCGGCTCGGCCGAACAGCGTCCGGGACATGGCGACGACGAACAGGACGGAGGCAGCCGCCAACGTCAGGCCGACCGCGAGCGTGACCGTCAGGGTCAGGCGCACGCGCAGGGAGCGCAGGAACCTAGGCATCGGGATCCAGCAGGCGATACCCGAGGCCCCGCACGGTGGCGATCCGGTCGCTGCCGATCTTGCGCCGCAGGCTCGACACGTAGACCTCGACGAGGTTGCCCTCCCCGCCACCGTCCAGACCCCACACCGCGGCCAGCAGCCGGTCCTTCGACAGCACACGGCCGGGGTTGCGCAACAGGACCTCGAGCAGCGCCCGCTCGCGCGGCTGCAGCGACACCGGCGCAGCGCCGACGGAGCAGTCGCCCGATCCCGGGTCGAGCACCAGGCCACCATGGCTCAGCAGCCGCGGGCGGGGGCTGGCGCCGCGGCGCGCCAATGCTCGCAGCCGCGCCGTCAGCACCACAAAGGAGAACGGTTTGCGCAGGTAGTCGTCCGCGCCGGCGTCCAGACCGTCCGCCTCGTCGTATTCGCCGTCCTTCGCGGTCAGCATCAGCAACGGCGTCCAGACCTTGTCCGCGCGCAGCCGGGTGGCGACCGCGTAGCCGGTCATCGACGGGAGCAGGATATCGAGCACGATGACGTCATGGGCGCCCTCGCAGGCCTGCCAGTATCCCTCGAGACCGTCGTGGACGACGTCGACGTCGAAACCTTCGGCGCGCAGGCCCGAATACAGCACCTCCGCCAATCGCACGTCATCCTCGACCACCAGAATCCGCATATCCCGATAATCCCCCAGGAAGCCGGCGGCCTCGGCATCGACGCCGGCGTCCGGGCCGCCGGCCCGCCGCGCCGAGACACCCCGACGGGTGCGATGGCGACCGCCGGTCAATCATGCGGGGGCGGCGAATGGAATTCCCTGGGTATGGTCGGGATATCGGCTGCACTTTCGCGGCGACAACGGGTTCGTTCCGCCCGCCTGCGATCGGTGCGATCAGTGCGATCGGTGCGCGGGAAGGGCGTCTTCGTCCGCCGCCTTCGTGCTCGCGGAGCCGGCCGGCTTCCCCGGGACGCTGATCTCCAGCCGGTCCGTCCAGGGCATCGGCGGCCGCGGTCGGGGCGGTCCGCGGCGCTGGCCGGAGCGATCAGGCCGCCGCCAGCCGCTGGACCCGGCCAGACCGCAAGCGGAACGCACATGTTGGCGTACGACCGGTTACAGGGGGCACGGCGGGGGCAGGCCCCAATCGCGGGGACGGCTGGGGGTGAGGGGCGATGGCACGGGCGGAGTCGGCGTCCGAACCCTCCCGGGGCGGGATCGAACCGGACACGACGGTCATGGAACTGCTCGGCATACTGCGCCGTCACCTGGGGATGGATCTCGCCTACCTGGCACGGGCGGACGGCGAGGATCTCGTCATCCAGGTGCTCAACGGGGCGGGCGGTCGGTTCGGGCTGGCGGCGGGGGCCAGGGTCCGACCCGATCCCGCCTCCTACCGGAGCCTGCTGGCCGGCACGCTGCCCAAGGTGATTCCGGACACCCGGTGTGATCCCCTCCTGATCGATCTGCCGATTGTGCGGAGGATGGGCATCGGGTGTTACGCGTCGGCGGTGGTGACCGACAAGAAGGGCGAGGTGTTCGGGGTGCTCGGCTGCATCAGCCGGGATCCGCGGCCGCATCTGCGGGAGCGGGACAGTCGCTTCCTGGGTCTGGCCGCCGAATACCTCAGCGACGCCGTCCTCGACCTGCACCGCATCTGGGAGGCGCGCAGCCGGGTCTGGTGCAGCATCAGCGAACTCATCGACGCCGGCGGCCCGGAGATCGTCTACCAGCCCATCGTGGACCTGGCGACGGGTCGGATCGCCGCGGTGGAGGCGCTGTCCCGATTCCCCGGCGAGTCGCGCCTGCCCGGCGAGCCACGGCTGCTCGACGAGCCACGGCTCCCACACGAGGCTCGTGAGCCGCCCCGCGGCCCGCGGGGCTGGTACTTCGACGCCACGACCATCGGCCTGAGCGCCGAACTGGAACTGGCCGCGATCCGCCGGGCGCTGCGCGCGCTGCCCCAGCTACCCACCGCCGTCTGCCTCACGGTCAACGCCTCGCCGGCCACCATCATCTCCGGACTTCTCGACGTCCTGCACGATGACGAGACCTGTCGACGGCTGATCGTGGAGATCACCGAACACGAGTACTTCTGCGACGACGCCGAGGTCCTGCGCGGCGTGCGGGATCTGCGTTCCCGCGGCGTGCGAATCGCCGCCGATGACACCGGGACCGGCTACGCGGGGCTGGAGCAGCTCATCGAGCTGCACCCGGACATCGTGAAGCTCGACTATGTGGTCACCCACGGGATGGACACCGACCCGGCCCGCCGGACGACCGCCGCGGCCCTCGTCATGATCAGCAGGGAGTTCGGGGGCCTCGTCATCGCGGAGGGCATCGAAACCCCCGGCGAACTGGACACCGCTCTCGACGTGCACATTCCCTACGGGCAGGGATTTCTCCTCGGCGCCCCGGCCGCCACCCCGTCCCTCGCCTGCGCGGGACGCACAGGCACCGGTCGGGGGCGGCGGCCGGACGGGCTCAGGCCAGGCGGGAGCGGGGGGCGCGCAGCCCCTCCAGCCGGGCGACGCGCCACGACCAGGCGACGGTGATCGCCACGGCGGTCGCGGTCACGGCCGTGCCGGTAACCCCTCGGATCGCCACGAACACGGCGGTGGACTGCGACACCAGCAGCCAGAAGGTGAAAGCGGCGTTGCCAAGATTCACCGCAGCCCACAGGAGGGTCAGACCGAGAAACAGTCGACGCACGCCGATCCGCTCGGTGACACCCGCGGGCAGCGGGCAGAAATCGCCGGCCAGCCGGTGGACCAGTGGCCGGGGGGTCAACGCCGACAACAGGAAGATCATGCCGATCACCCCGGCGACGATCACCGGTTGCAGGAAGTAGATGAACGCGTTGCCATTGATGATCACAATAACTGTGCGGACGGTGAGCCCGACCGAGGAGAGGATCAGCAGGGCGGGGATGCGTTGGCGCCGCACAACGCGCCGGCCGAGGGCGACATAGCCCCAGGCCACGGCGGTCAACGCGGCAAGAGTGAGACCACCGAGATGCAGAAAGATCAGGAAAAGCGCCGCAGGAATGACCGTCGCCTCGACCAGATGCGGCACCGCGTGTTTCGCGATGCTTCGGGGCCGGGGCAACTGAACGGCGGCCAGGTCGGTCACGGGCGCGGAGCCCGGCTCGCCCACGGGTGGACGCGGGGGTGGACGCGGAAGCGCCAGTTCGGCGGTCGGGTGAACGTCGGAAGAGACATGAGCTCCTAAGGGGCCATCCCCGGGTCGGCGATCACGCTGGAGGTGAAAACGGTACGCGACGATCGGTCGCGCGCCGCAGCGCCCCACCCCCGATGTGCCGATGTGGTGCTATGCGTGTCCGGGGCGGCCGTCTGCGCAATCCACGCCCGCCGACGGGAGCGTGTCCGCGGTCTCACCCCTTTTCGGTAGAGTCCTGTCGTCAGTAGGACACTTCCCCCCATACCCCGCAGATTCCCTATCGCTGCATGTCCGGCATGCCCACACCCGCCCCTGGCGAGTGGGGATCCGCGGCCACGCGGCGCCTTCGCTGCTGCCCATATTTCGGAGCAACCAACATGCGTCGTGACGTAACGCGAGGTATCGCCGCGATCGTCCTGGTGCTGACCGCCGGGGTCAGCGCCTGCTCGTCGGGCCGGTCGCCGGCCGTCACGGCCGCCCCCTGTCCCACCGCGGGGGTGAGCCCGCAGGAGATCCGGCTCGGCCTGCTGTACTCCGACACCGGAGCGAGCTCCGCCACCCTGGCCGTCGCGCGGGCCGGCGTCGACGCCCGGATCGGCCAGGCCAACGCCGGCGGCGGCATCAACGGACGCAAGATCGTCTACGACTGGCAGGACGACCCGGGCACCCCCGAGGCGAACACGCTGGGTGCCCGGAACCTGATCGAGGGCAAGCAGGACTTCGGCCTCATGGAGTACTCCGTGACCGCGGGCGCAAGTGCCCAGTACCTCGCCGACCGGGATGTTCCGGTGAGCGGCCTGGCCATCGGCGACGCCTGGCCGAAGTACCGCAACATGTTCTCCTTCTCCTACACCACCGGCGGTTCCGTCGACACCTACGGCCAGTTCGTGCAGTCCCGCGGCGGGACCAGGGCGGCGCTGCTGCGCACCGCGCTGTCCAGCGAGGTCGGGAACGCCGGTGACAAGCTGGTGGAGAGCCTGCAGTCCGTCGGCATCCCCACCGTGGCCCAGGTCCCCTACACCCCGGGCGCGGACAGCCCGGCCGCGGCCGCCCAGAAAATCATCGACTCCGGCGCCGACACCATGCTCGCCGTCGTCGACGCCGGTGTCGCCCTTCCACCGGTGCTCACCGCCCTGCGCGCCGCCGGCAAGCACATGAAGGTGATCCTTTCGGTCAGTGGCTACGACAACGAGCTCCTACGCCAGGCCGGTCCCGCGATGGCCGGGGTCGTCGTCCCGGTGTTCTACCGGCCGTTCGAGGCCGGTGGCCTCGCGATAGCCCGCTACACCGCCGCGATGAGCAGCTACGCGCCGCAGGTCCAGAATCCCACCCAGGAAATTGCCATGATCGCCTACATCAACACCGACCTGTTCCTCAAGGGGCTGCAGATGGCCGGCCCCTGCCCGACCAGGAAAGGCTTCACCGCCGCCCTGCGCTCGGTGACCAGCTATGACGCCGGCGGACTGATCGAGCCGCCGATCGACATCAGCAATGGCCTGGGCAAACCCACCACCTGCTGGTCCTTCGTCCAGGCCAACGACACCGGCACCGCATTCACCATCGTCGACCAGAACCGGTGCGGCCGAGCCCTGCCCGCCGCCTGACGGCCGCAAAGGTTGATAGCCGCCGGCCGCTGGCCACAAAGACTGGTGGCCGTAGTTCCTCTCCTGGTTGAGGTGTGTCAGGTCCCGAGATAGCCGCGCAGCAGCGAATTCTGGTCGAGATCGCCGGCCGGGCCGTCGAACGTCACCTGGCCGCGGTCGAGCAGCACCACCCGGTCGGCGATGTCGAGCGCGCGCTGCACGTACTGCTCGACGAGCAGCAGCGCGACGCCCGACGCGGCCAGGGCCCGCAGCGAGTGGAAGATCTGGTCGACGACGGCGGGCGCCAGGCCCATCGACACCTCGTCGAGCAGCACGATCCGAGGCCGGGCGAGATGGGCCCGGGCCAGGGCGAGCATCTGCTGCTGGCCGCCGGAGAGGGTGCCGGCGCTCTGGCCCAACCGCTCCCGCAGCACCGGGAACGCCGCCAGGGCGACCTCGATGGAGGAGTCCGTCGCCCACGGCGGCACCTGCATCCGCAGGTTGTCCCGAACGGTCAGGCTGCGGAAGATGCCCCGTCCCTCGGGGATGTGGCACAGCCCGTCGCGGGCCCGCCGGTGCGCGGGCGCGCCGGTGCGGTCCCGGCCGCCGACGAGGACGCGCCCGCGGGCGGCCGGCAGCAGGCCGGTTGCCGTGCGCAGCAGCGTCGTCTTGCCCGCTCCGTTGGCTCCGAGCAGTGCCACGACGGAGCCGGGCCGCACGGTCAGATCGACCCCGCGCAGCACGGTCGTCCGGCCGTAGCCGGCTTCCACGCCACGCAGTTCGAGGACGGTGTCGGCCATCACTCGCCGCCCGTGGTCAGGCTGGCCGAGTGCGGGCGGACCGCGTCGGCGGCGGACTCCGGCGGGTCGGACGGCGGCGGGTCGGACGCCAGCGGGTCGGTCTCGCCGAGGTAGGCGACGCGTACCACCGGCGACGCCATGACCTCCGCCGGGGTCCCGTCGAACACCGGGCGGCCGAAGTCCAGGACGTACACGTGGTCGCAGATCGCGGTGACCAGGCTCATGTCGTGCTCCACGAGAAGGATGCCGACTCCGTGCTCGTCGACCACGCGTCGCAGGATCTGCCCGAAGTGCCGGGTTTCCGCGCGGTCGAGGCCGGAGGAGGGTTCGTCGAGAAGGAGGAGCCGGGGCTGACCGGCCAGGCAGCGCGCGAGCTCGACCAGCCGGCGTTGCCCGGTCGACAGGGAACCGGCCACCTGCCCGGTCAGGTCACCCAGGCCGCAGGTGCGCACCGCGGAGTCCGCCGCGGCGTGGATGTCACGCGAGGTCTGCGGGGTGCTGGCGAGATGGCGCAACGCGTTGGGTCCGGCCCGCCGCCCCTCCGCCCCGAGGACGACGTTGTCCCACACCGTGAGGTTGTCGAAAAGCTCCATCTGCTGGAAGGTGCGCCCCAGGCCCAGCCGGGCGCGGGTCGACGCCGAGCGCCGGATGATCGACCGGCCGTCGAGGAGGACCTGGCCACGCTGGGGCCGCAGCAGCCCCGAGCACACGTTGAACGTCGTCGTCTTGCCGGCGCCGTTCGGGCCGATGAGTCCGGTGACGTGCCCCGTGGCGGCCCGCAGCGTCACCCCGTCGACGGCGACCAGGCCGCCGAACGCCACCCGTGCGTCACGGATCTCCAGCTCGGCCGGCGGCACCTGGGCGATCGGGCCGGACGACGGCGGCTCGGACACCGCGGCGTCCCGCAGGCGGGCACCGCGACCGCCGAGCCCGCCGCGACCATCGAGCCCACCGCGACCATCGAG
>NZ_JAMQQF010000152.1 GCF_023716945.1 Frankia sp. AiPs1
CCTCGATCGGCCCGGCCGGGTCGGGCGCCGCTGCCCCGGGCCGACGTCCAGGGCAGGCCGACGATGCCGCCACCGCAGCGCCATCCGTGGGTGGCGGCGCCTCCGCCACCCCCACCGAGGAGTCGATCCAGACACCCGCGGTGAGCTCACCGACGGTCCCGAGCACAGCGGACCAGACCCCCGCCGCGGCCGCCAGGCAACGCCGAGGTGCGTCGGCGCCGGCGGCCGAGAGCGAGCCACCTTCCACCGATCCGGAGGAATCGACGACAGAGAGTGCCGACGAGTCGACCGCAGAGAAGTCGAGTGCACCCGCTGCGTCACGAAGCCGCCAGAACAACGGCACCCGTGGGGGGGAACGTCCCGCAGGCGGTCGACGTGGACGCAAGTCAGTGCCAGCATGGGACGACATCGTCTTCGGCGCCCGACGGCCCTGATCAGGCCGCAGCTCGCCAGGGGCGAGTACCGTCCGCGGATCCGAAGCTCCGCGGACACCACGCCGCTCTGGATGCAATGACGCCACGAGAGCCGGCTGTGAGTAAACCGTCACATGGTCAGCAGGAACGTCTGACCGCCTAACACAGTTGGAGTAGATGTGACAGGGACTACCACGAAGCCGACGCTGACCAACCTCGATCGTTGCGACCGGTGCGGTGCCCAGGCATACGTGCGGGTGGTGCTGCCTGGCGGCGGGGATCTCCTTTTCTGCCGGCATCATGCCAAGTCGCACGACTCCAAGCTGCGTGAGATGGCCGTCGAATACCACGACGAAACCGACAAGCTCAGCGTGTCCTGAGCCCTACGCTCAGGTATTAAAGGGGCATGCCACGATCACGTGGCGTGCCCCTTTCGCTGCTCTCCGCCACGACGGGGAGCGGACGGGGTGACATCCTGCCGAGCGTTTCCCCGCCCGCTCCCCCTTTCCGGGGATCTGCCCCGACACCGCGTGGGCGCCGTTGACCTCCAGGCGTTCCACCAGGCCATACGGTGGGGCCGTGGCCGCCATGGGGAAGGAGGCACCCATCCCCGTCGCTCGCAGCCCGGCACGGGGCCGCTGGTCGGTGCTGCTTCGTCGGGTCGTCCTCGAGGCCAACCCGGAACTGGTGGCGAACGCCCGGGAGCGCCGCACCGTGGCCCAGGCGAAGGTGCGGCGTAGCGCGATGTTCCGTCGCCTTGACCGCCAGCAGCGCCGGGTCCCGCGGGGACCGCTGCGCCTGGCCCGCACGACGCTTGCCAACGCCTGGCGCCACCGGGTGCTCGGCCTGGCCGCCGAGGCGGGATTCTGGCAGCTGCTGTCCCTGCCGCCGCTGCTGCTGTCCCTGCTCGGCGCGCTCGGCTACGTCGCCGACGCCATCGGCGGGAACGCGCTCAGCAGCATCCGGGACAGCATCCTGCGCGGAGCAGGTGACCTGCTGACCGAGTCGGTGGTCGACGACGCGGTGCGGCCCACCGTGGACGAGATCCTCTCTCGCGGTCGGCCGGATGTGATCTCCATCGGCTTCGTGCTCTCGCTGTGGACCGGTTCGACGGCGATGGCGACCTTCGTCAACACCATCACCATCGCCTACGGCCAGCGCGACCAGCGTTCCGCGGTGCGCAGCCGGCTGGTGGCGCTGGGCCTGTTCCTCGCCCAGGTCACCAGCGGTGTGATCATCCTGCCGGCACTGATCCTGGGACCTGGGCTGATCTCCCGGATACTCGACGCCGACCGGCACCCGTCGGTCGACCATCTGCTGACCCTGCTGTTCTGGCCGGTCGTCGGGCTGGTCGCGCTCGCGATGCTGACCTCGCTCTACCACCTCTCCCTGCCGATGCGCAGGCCCTGGTGGCGGGCGCTTCCCGGGGCGACCCTGGCGTTGGTGTGCTGGCTGGTCGGCAGCGACGTGCTGCGGCTGTACCTGGAAATCGTGTTCAGCCACGAGCTGGTCTACGGCTCGCTGGGCGCGCCCGTGGCGGCGCTGCTGTTCTTCTACATCACCGCAGTGGCGGTGCTGCTGGGCGCCGAGCTCAACGCGGCGCTGGACGAGCAGTCCTCGCAGCGCAAGAGCAGCCAGGACGGCGGGCCCACCACCGGCGGCACCTCACCAGCCGGCACCTCACCAGCCGGCACCTCGCCAGCCGGCACCTCGCCAGCCGGGGTCAGCCCTCCCACCACAAGAAGCCCGCCTGCCGCCGGCGGCGGCCCGCCGACCGGCGGCGGCCCGGGCCAGGTCGACGGGAAGCCCGATTCACCCGGCCTCGGCGGCGTCTCGTTCGACCATTGCGCCGTCGATGGCGATCCCACCCCGCCGACGTCCCCGCTGCGGCGAGGGCCTGCTCAGTAGGTGCAGGAGACGCCCGCCGGGGCGGCGGCCGGAGTCGGCTGCGCGCTGACCGGAGCGCCGTCGCCCGCGGCCGCAGCCGCAGCCGGCCGGGACCAGGACACCGGGACGACCCCGGTGGTGGTGGGACCGGCAGGCAAGGCGCCCGCCGTGGTCGCCCCGACGGCGCGACCACCGAAGGACTTCAGGAAGGCACCGAGCTGGTCGGGATCGGGCACCAGCACGCTCTGCCCGGCGCGCTGACCGGCGGCGGCCGGCACCGTGGCGAACGCGACCCCACCGGAGCCGATTGACTGCATGCGGACCGCCAGCAGGCGCAGGTCGGCCAGGGAGGTGCCGTCGTCGAGGGTGATCGCCGAGGTCGCGGCGTCGACCACATTGATCAGCTTCGCCGGATTGAGCAGCGTGTCGGTGGAGGCGATCCGTTGGAAGACGACCCCCAGGAACTGCTGCTGGCGGCGGATCCGGTCGATGTCGCTCTCCGGCAGGCCGTACCGCTGGCGGACGAACGCCAGGGCCTGCGCGCCGTTCAGCCGGTTCTCCCCCACCTGACCGGAGAACCCGGAGTAGTGATCATGCAGGTTGTCGAAGCCGCGTTCCTTCAGCTCGGCCGGCAGTTCCCTGATACAGACGGTGACCCCGCCCAGGGCGTCGGTCATCCCCTGGAAGCCGACGAAGTCGATCTGGACGTAGTGGTCGACGCGAATCCCGGTGAGGCCCTCGATGGTCGCGACCAGCAGGGACGGGCCGCCGTAGGAGAAGGCCGCGTTCAGCTTGGAGCGCTGGGCCGCGTGCTGGGTGCCCTGCGGGTCGGTGTAGGCCGGTATTCGCACCCACAGGTCGCGGGGGAACGAAATCAGGGTCGTCGAACCGTTGCCGTCGAGATGGGCCAGGATCGTGGTGTCGGACCGCTGCCCCTCGGCCACCCCGAACTCGCCGTTGGTCCCCGCCCGGGTGTCGGATCCGACCAGCAGGATGTTCTGCGTTCCGCCGGCGGCCGACGCCGGCCGGTCCACGCCGGCGGAGAAGGTCAGGGGGGTGTGTCGGACCCGGCCGTCGTAGTGTCGCAACACGGCCCAGCCGCTGGTGGCCAGGACGAGCACGACCGCGGCGAGCACCGCGGCGACCGCGGTGACGCCGCGACGAATCGAGCTGCCTCGCGGCGCGGGTTCGCCGGTCTCCGGTAGATCCGGCCGGGTCGGGCGGTCCACCCGGGGCGGCTGCGACCCGGCATCGCGGCGCGGCCACTGCCCCGCCGGCCAGTTCTCCGCAGACGCGGGCCCGGGAGCATCGCGTCGGGAACCATCACGCCGAGGGACATCATGCCGGGAACCATCACGCCGAGGGGCATCGCGTCGAGGCACATCACGCCGAGGCACATCGCTTCCAGGGGCATCGCGTCCAGGGGCATCGCGTCGAGGGGCATCGCGTCGCTGGCCGTTGTCCTCTCCCGCATGCCGCTCCTCGGGCGGCCCATGCCGTTCCGGCCGATCCGGAGGCCAGGTCATGGCCGCCTCCCCCTCCCTCGTCCATCGGGAGCAGATCTCCCGCGCCGGTAGGACCGTCGGACCACCCGCGCCGGTCGGCGCCGCGATCGACGCGGTGCGGCCGGTCCCGACGGCGCGCCACGAGCCGACGAACGGAACACTCCCGGACAGCCTCTCATCGATTCCGTTCGGTGGGGCACCCCGCACGCCCTCGGCGGCTGTCGGATGGGCGACCCGGCACGGCCGGCGACCCCGGGTCCGAGGATCGCGTGGCACGCGGCCTCGACTCGCCCTCCACGGGGGCGGCCGTCTGCCGCACATGCGGACCCGCGTCGGCGATCGGACCGAGAATCCTGACATAGCCCCGATGTGAGGTCACTTACAGCACCCTGGTGGAGTCACCCGTGTCGACTCGGATGTCCGGGCTCACCGGGAGCCGCCCGTTCCCCGGGCCGGGAAGCGGATGAACGCGCGGATATTAGGACGGGATTGTGGGGATCGATGACGTCCGCACCCGGACCGAACCTCCGTCGTGTGCACCGTCCCGGGCTCTTACCCGGGGTCCGGCATCCCCGTCAACAGGCTGCGACAGAAAGTTACGTAACGGCGCATTGAGGGGATCTCGCACAACCGGTTGCTTGCCCGTGTTAACCCGTTCGAAGCGGGAAGGCCAGCCCTTGGGTAACCTGCCGAAGTCGCCGGACACAGCCGGCCCGTACCTCCGACCCCGCCGATCGGATGACGACGCGCGCGAGTACCGATCGCCGAGCGCGGGATGGGGCCGGGCGCCATCCGGATCGCCTCACATCATCCGGACGATCGGCGTACCGAAAATCCGACACCGGCCGCGGCGAGATGTCCGTCGCGGTCTCGATGGGCGGCGGACCGGTTCAGCACTACCCGTCGGAGCACGACCCGGCCTACCGTTAGTGGTATGAGTGCCCAGTCCCACCAAAGCACACCTCTACCGGCCGGCCCGGGGGTACCCGAGGGAGCCCCGGCGGAGCGTGACCAGAACGTCGTCACAGCCGGCGAAGCGGACGTTGTCCGCCCCCGCATCGATGTACCCGGGGCGGTGCCGGATTCCGCTGGCGCGGAGTCGGATTCGGAGCCGTCGACCGCCGGGACCGCCGAGTCCACGGTCGAGCCGACGGCGTCTTCCGGCCGCGAACCCGGTCAGGCCAACCACGATGAGGAACCGCACGCGGCGTTCCGGCGATTTATGGCAACCGGCTGGGCGCCCATTGACGACGCTGTGCCATCCCGCGATGACTGCGCACCCTACACCGCGAAACGCCGCGCCTTGTTGGGCTCGCGGTTCCCGACCGATGCCCTCGTGGTACCCAGCGGCGGCCTGCGGGTACGGGCAAACGACACAGATTTTCCGTTCCGTCCGGGAAGTGACTTCTTCTGGTTGACAGGCTGTCATGAACCCGATGCGGTGCTGGTTCTGCTACCCAACGCGGCCGGTGAGCACGATGCCACGCTGTATGTCGCCGGCCGGTCGGACCGATCCAGCTCGGCGTTCTACACCGACCGCCGATACGGGGAACTCTGGGTCGGTCCCCGGCCGGGGGTTCGCGAGACAGCCGCCGCCCTGGAGATCGAGTGTCGGCCGCTGACCGATCTGCCGGGTGCGTTGGCCCGGCTGGCCCCGGGAAACACCAGGACGCTGCGGGGAATCGATCCGCTGGCCGACCGCTCGGTGCTGCGGTGGTCCGACGACAGATCGGGCGACGACCGCGATGTGGTCCTCGCCCAGGCCCTTTCCGAGCTGCGACTGGTCAAGGACGACTTCGAGATCGCCCGGTTGGACGAGGCGGTCGCGGCGACGGCTCGCGGCTTCACCGAGTGCGTCGGGGAAATCGGCCGCGCGATGGAGCTGCCCAACGGGGAACGCTGGCTGGAGGGCACCTTCTGGCGGCGTGCCCGCGTCGACGGCAACGACGTCGGCTACGGCTCCATCGTCGCCTGCGGGCACCATGCAACCACCCTGCACTGGGTGCGCGACGACGGGCCGGTGCGCGCCGGTGAGCTGGCCCTGCTGGACATGGGGGTGGAGGGAAGGTCGCTCTACACCGCCGACGTCACCCGCACGCTGCCGATCACCGGCCGGTTCACGGAGCTGCAGCGCCAGGTATACGACGTGGTTCTTCGCGCGCAGCAGGCCGGCATCGATGCGGTCCGCCCGGGAGCCTCGTTCCTTGCTCCACACCGGGCGGCGATGCAGGTCATCGCCACCGCCCTGGCGGACTGGGGCCTGCTGCCGAACGGGGCCCAGGCATCGCTGTCGGAGGATCCCCACGCTCCGGGCGCGGGGATCCACCGCCGATACACTTTGCACGCCACGTCGCACATGCTCGGGCTGGACGTGCACGACTGCGCCCAAGCGCGGGACGAGACCTACCGGGATGCGGCGCTGGAGCCGGGGATGGTACTGACGGTGGAACCGGGCCTGTACTTCCAGCCCGACGACCTCACCGTTCCGCCCGAGCTGCGCGGCATCGGGGTCCGGATAGAAGATGACATCCTGGTCACCGGGACAGGAAGGCGGAACATGTCCGCCGGGCTTCCACGAACCTCGGAAGACGTCGAAAGCTGGATGGGCCGACATCTGCCGAACTGACGGAACGAACAGAGCCGACGACAGCGCGCGTCGGCTCTGCGGTCAAACGTTCCTGCCACACCGGCCAGGCCGGTGTGGCAGGAACCTGCCCTGGCAAAACCTGATCAGCAGGTCTTCGGGCTCCGGGGCCTGCGGCCCGCGGCCGAATACCGCGGGCACGACGGGTACTACGGGGTCCACCGCTTCGAGTCTCGACCCGGAAAAGTCGTCAAGACCAGGATCAGTGGGCCTTGTCGTACGCCTCGACGATGTTCGAGGCGATACGGCCACGGTCACTCACCGTGTATCCGTTGCTGCGCGCCCACTCGCGAATGTCGGCGGTGCGGTCGGTTCCGCCGGTACGTCGCGAAGCGGTACGCACGCCACGGCGGCTGCCCGCCGCACGGCCGCCGGAACGGCGGGCCGCGGTCACGAACGGGGCCAGCGACTCACGCAACTTCGTCGCGTTCTTCTCCGACAGGTCGATCTCATACTGCGCACCGTCGAGTCCGAAGCGGACAGTCTCGTCGGCCTCTTCTCCACTGAGATCGTCAATCAACGAGACGATGGTCTTCTGGGCCATGCCACACTCCTTCAGGTCAGCGGACCGCAGAACTCACGCGTCTAGTATTACCACGAGAACACCGGGAACTGTCACGCCTGGTTCGGCGGACTCGCAGACTTGGGGCCGCCGAACACGAAGACACCGGTCTAGGCACGCTGGTGAGGCTGTCGGAGTGCGGAACCCAAAGACGGTGGCCAAGCTCGGCATGATAGGGGCGATCATGTTCTGCGAATCACACCTTCCGAGCCGAAACGCCGGCCGCAAGCGGACAGTTGGGCCGCCGTCGGCCGGGCGGCGACCATGTCCGCCGACCTTGGGACACCGATCGTGTTCGTCTACCGACTCCCCGGACGATTGCCGGGCAATCGGCGGCCATCAGCCGGTGGGTGCTTTGGGGTGCTGGCACCGCGAGCGGAACCGACCGGTACGAATGCCAAAGGGGATCCTGGCGGCGGATGAGTACGCCTGATTCCGGCGCCGGCCCTATGGCTCGGCGCACGGACGAGTACCCACGGACGTGGGTGGTGGACGGTGCCAACGTCATTGGGTCCCGGGCCGACGGCTGGTGGCGCGACCGTCCGGGCGCGGCCCGGCGCCTGCTCGCCGATATTTCGGCCTGGATCGCCGGGTCCGACGGGCACGTCGGATCACCGGGGTCAGCGGAATGGCCGACGGGGATCGTGGTCGTTCTGGAAGGGGCGGCCCGGGCCGGGGTTCCCGCCGCGGTGGTGGTCGTCGAGCCGACTCCGGCGAAGCCCCTGGCTCCCGACGATGACCAAGTCCAGGTACGCGGAAGCACGGACCAGCCGAACGGGAACACGGACCAACCGAACGGGAACACAGGCCAGCCGAACGGGAACACAGGCCGGCCATGCGGGAAGGACGGTCGATCCACGGGGACGGGCGACCGGTCCGCGAGGAAGGCGGACCACAGGGCCGAGAACGGCGATCGCCGCGCGGAGAAGGGCCGTCGCTCGCCCGCAGACGGCAACAGCAATTCCGGGAACGGCGCCGACCGATCGGACGCGACGAACGACGACGGCCCCGCACTCGCACCCACACTCGCCGTCGTCCACGCCCCCGGAAACGGCGATGACGCGATCGTCGACGCCGCCCGCCGCGCCGGCCCCGGCGTCATCGTCATCACCTCGGACCGCGGGCTCACCGCCCGCGTCCGCGCCCTCGGCGCCGAGGCGCGTGGCGCCGGCTGGCTGTGGGACCGGCTCCGGCGGTGAGCGCGCCCGCCCAGTTCTCGGTGGTACCCGCGACGCCAAGCACAGGGCTTCGCCCACCGAGCTCCCCTACCGAGCGCCGCCCGCCGAACTCCGCCCGCCGAAGTCATCGCCCGACAGTTCCCGGTCCGACTCGGCCGGCTTGCCCCTTCCGGGGCTCTCAACGCCGATGCGGAGCCGCAAGGGTGCTAGGGCAGCAAAAGACCCGACCGTGAAGCCAGCGCGGGTCTGACGCCTTCTGAGGGCCTCGCATCGCCCTGGCGCACCGGTGCCCGCCGCAGCGACCAGGCATCGCCCGGGGAACCGCCCGAAAGCCCGCGGGGATCTCGTGAACGGCGCCCCGCGGGGACGGTGCCGGCCGCAGACGCCCGCTCCTGTCGATCCACCAGGCGGCCCCGCAGACGTGTCGCGCGCGGCTTGTCTGCGGGCCGGGCGAGGCGGCGCTGGGCGGGACGCAGACTCAGACGCCGACGGACACCGGTCGCCGCGGCGGCGGGCCGGCGGCCAGGCGGGCGGCATAGCGCCCGGCCGCGACGCTGACGTCGAGGGGAATTCCGAAGCAGTCGGACAGCCTGGGCGCGGTGAGCACCTCGGGTGCCGGGCCCGCGGCCCGCACCTGGCCGCCGCGCACCAGCAGGGCGTGGGTGACGCCCACCGGGATCTCCTCGACGTGGTGGCTGACGAGGACGCTGACGGGCGCCGAGGGGTCGGCCGCGAAACGGGTCAGCCGGCGCAGCAGAGCCTCCCGGGCCCCCAGATCAAGCCCGGAGGCGGGCTCGTCGAGCAGGAGCAGCTCCGGGTCGCTCATGAGCGACCGGGCGATCAGCACCCGCTTGCGTTCGCCTTCGGACAGCGTCCCGAAGCGCCGGTCCCGCAGTTCCCGGCAGCCGAACTGGGCCAGCAGCCCGGCGGCGCGGGCAAGGTCGACGTCGTCGTACGGCTCGTCGCCGCGGCCGAGCACCGACCAGCCGGCGGTGACCACCGCGTCGAGCACCCGCTCGTCCGGGGGCGGCGTCTCGACCAGCGCCGGGCTGACGACGCCGACGCGATAGCGCAGCTCGAGGAGGTTCACCGTACCCAGCCGTTGACCGAACAGGTCGACCGCGCCCGAGGTCGGGAACAGCCGGCCCGAGGCCACCTGCAGGAGGGTCGTCTTGCCCGCGCCGTTGGGGCCGAGGACGACCCATCGCTGACCGGGAAGCACCTCCCAGGAAACATCTCGCAGAAGGTACGACCCATCCCGCACGACATTGACATTGTCGAGCCGCAGCACCGCGTCCGGCATGGCGCTCACGTTACGCGAGACGTGCCCACCCGGCGGCGCCGGGACAGCCCGACCCCGCCACACTCGCCCTGCGCCGCCCGCCCGGGCGAGACGATCACGGCGAGCCCGGATCGGCGGGGACCGGCGCCACCAGGTCGACCTCCGCCCAGACCACCTTGCCGTCGGGGATCGGGCGGAAACCGTGCCGCACGGCAAGCCGGGAAACCAGGTCGAGCCCGCGCCCGGCCTCGTCGTCCGGCGACGCGTGCCGGCGCCGGGGCAGCCGGCCGCCGCCGTCGGCGACCTCGACGACGGCCCGGTCACCGAGCCGGCGCAGCCGCACGGACAACGGCGGTCGGCCATGCCGCACGGCGTTACTCGTCAGCTCGGACAGGACCAGTACGACGGTGTCGATGATCTCGGCCGGCAGGTCGGCGTTCTCCAGCGCGAGCCGGCCCTGCGCCCGCGCCGCGTGCAGCCCGGACGGCCCGTCGACGGTGACGTCGAGCAGCGTCGGCCCGGCGGTCGGTTCGTCGGGCAGGCGGGCGAGCAGCAGCGCCACGGCGTCGTCGGCGGGCGCCGGCTGGTTGTCGCGGCCAAGGCCCGCGCAGGCCGCGGTCGCCAGCACGTCGAGGTCGGCGTCGGGTGCCTCGTTGGTGCGGGCCAACACGGCCGCGAGGTCCGAGACGCCGGCGTCGACGTCCCGACCACCCCCCCGGACCAGACCCTCGGTGAACAGGGCGATGAGGTAGCCCCGGCCGAGCCGGACGGTGTACTCGGTGGCATCGGTATGGCCCGACGGATCCCGGTGGGCGTCGCCGAGCGGCGAGCCGACCGCCATGTACAGCCGCGAGACGAGCCCGTCCGGGGCGACGACGAGGGGCGGCGGATGGCCGGCGCTGGCCAGCGTGAGCACGCCCGTGTCGAGCTCGGCGATCGCGTAGATACAGGTCGCGACCTCGCGTCCCGGCATGTCCGCGACGACGCCGTCGAGCAGCGCCAGCACCTCGCCGGGTGGCAGGTCGAGCCGGGCGCAGGCACGCGCGGCGGCACGTAGCTGCCCCATCACGGCGCTCGTACGCAACCCCCGGCCGCGGACGCCGCCGATCACCAGGGCAGCCCGGCCGGCCCCGAGGTCGATCACGTCGAACCATTCCCCGCCGGCGTCCCCCTCGGCCCCGGCGGGCAGGTAGCGGGAAGCCACCTCCAACCCCCGAGGCACCACCGGTGCCGCGCCGCGCAGGGTCTCGTGCAGCTCCACGGCGCCGCTGCGCGCGCTGTGCTCGCGGTCGATGCGCTCCAGGGCGACCCCGGCACGCGCGGCGAGCTCGGTCAGAAAGGCCAGGTCGGCCTCGATGAACGGGGCCCGGTCACCGACCGCGGTCAGGCTGAGCACGGCCACGGTTCGCCCGGCCCGCACCACGGGCAGCACCGCCGTCGTGTGGGCGCCGGCCTGCCGGATCCAGCGCGCGACGTCGGACGGCGGATCCCAGCCGTCCCCGGCGTGGCTGACGATCTGCCCGATCCCGCCGACCGCGACCTGGGTGACCGGGTTCGACGGCGAGGCGAGCGCCGCGATCCAGGCGCCGTTCGAGGGCGCGGCGCCGGCCGCGGCGGAACCCGCGACGATCAGTGGCCGGAGCCGCGGAATCGGCGTCGCCCCGCCCGTTCGTCCACCGCTGTTCGGCTGGGTCCCGGCCACCTGCGCGCCGTCGTCAGCCGCCGAGTCCACCGAAGCCACCGAAGCCACCGGGTCCACCGAGTCCGCCGAGTCCGCCGGGTCCGCCGGGTCCGCCGAAGCCGTGGTGGGCGCGAGGGCCGGATCGGCCGTGACCAGGTGCACCGCGCACAGGTCCGCGATCTCCGCGACGATCAGGTCCGCGACGGCCTGCAGGGACGGCTCGGGGTCCCCGGCCGCGGTCACGATCTGGGTGACCCGGGTCAGCAGGCGCAGCCGCCGGTCGGTGCGTTCCCGGGCCTCGCGCTCCTCGTCTGCCGCGGTGAGCGCCGACTGGGCCCCCGCCGCCTCGGTCACGAGCCGCTCGTGTGCCCTGGCCCGCTCCAGCGCGCGTGCGCCGGCGGCGGCGATGCCACCGAGGTAGGCCCGATCCGCGGCGGTGAAGGTCCGCGGGGCCGGGAAGGCGAAGGTCACCACGCCGAAGGCCGAGCCGTCGGCGGCGACCAGCGGCAGCATGGCCCACGCCTGCTCCCCCGCCGCCGCGGTGGCGTCGGCGAGACCGGACACCGGCCAGCGAGCTAGCAGCTCCTCCCGGTCGGCCAGGAACAGGGGCCGGGCTCCCCGCACCACCTCGGCCACCGGATGCACCGCTCCCAGCGCCACGTCCGGCCAGCGGCCGAGCCGCTGCGCGGTGTTGGCGCCGGGACGCGCGAACCGCAGCTCCTCCTGACCGTCGTCGACCAGTGCGACCCCGCGCCCGGCCGCCCGCGCGGCCTGACCGCCGACGTCGACAATCGCGGCGAGGACCTCGTCGACCGTGCTGGCCCGGGCCAGCGCGACGGAGAACAACCCGCCGGACTCAGCCCGCTGTACGGCCGCCTCGGCCTGTTCGACGGCCGCCTCGGCCCGCTGATCGGCATCGGCCCGCGCCGCCTCGGCGGCCCGCTCCCTTGGGCCGGGCTGGAAGGTCACGGCCGGATGGGCGGTTAAATCGGGAAGGGCGGTCAAGGCGGGATTGCTCAACCGGTGGCGTCGAGCAGCACCGGCCACA
>NZ_JAMQQF010000153.1 GCF_023716945.1 Frankia sp. AiPs1
CACCAGGCCCGCCCCGCCCCCCGTCTCACCACCGCCGCCGCCCGTCCCGCCGCCACCCGTCCCGCCGGCGGCGGCGGTGGCCGCCTCGGACGAGGACGCCCCGCACCACGAGTCGCCAGCGCACGAGCTGCCACCGCACGAGCCACCGGCGCACGGGCCGACGACGGAAGCGGTGGTGAACGCGGCAGGCGAACCGCCTGCCGGCGACGCCGCCCGCGAGCGGCCGGATCGGGGCGAGGTCGCGATTCCCCGCCGATGGGCCGTCGATCCAGCGGTTCGCGGCGCCGCCGCCCGTCTGATCGACGAGAACCGATTCGGGCTCACGTCCTGGCTCGCCGAGGCTGCGGGAGCAGCCCCGGACACGGTGCGCGCACTGCGGCTGGTCGCCTACGGCGATGCGTTGCGGGTGGCCGTCGGCGCCTGCGCCAGCAGGTTCGGTGATCTCGCCGGCGAGCTGCGCCTGCGCGACGTCGAGGATCGACACGTGCGCATCCTGGTCTTCACGGCGGCGGTGCGCGCCGCCCTGCTCGCGCCGCACTCGGCGGCTCCCGAGCTGCTGCGCGAGCTACTGCCGGCCGTCGCCGACCAGCCCGATCTGTCGGCCATCGGCGCCATCATCCGGGACAGCGCGTTGCGCGGGGTCCAGCTTGTCAACGCCTCCGGTGCGGCGATGGCCGGGGTCGCCAAGCTGGAGACGGAAATTGCGGACGCCGTCGAGCAGGCCGCCGAACTGCTGAAGGCCGGCCCGAAGAGGACGATCAAATTCGCGGCCGCGACCGCGATCTGGCAGGACTGGATCTCCGCCACCGGGCCACTGGGCTCCCTGCTCGCGACCGTCGCCGCCGACAACCGCGACGCCCGCCGCGGCGTCGACACCGAGGTGCTCGACCTTCGCAACCCGAAGAAGCTCGATCGCCTGATCGAGCAGACCGACCGGCGCAGCCGCGGGCGGGGATCGCGGGCGCCGATCATCGCCGGCGCCCGGGCCCGGCTTGTGGAGCGGGCCACCGAGGTGGCGGACCACGTGGCGGGCTGGTCACAGGCCGTCGGCCGGCTGGAGGGGTTCCGGGCGGCAGCCCGGGACGCGGCCTGGCAGCAGGCCCCGGTCGCCGGGCTGCGCGACCAGGTGCGTCCCCACAAGGACGGCGTCGTCGCGGCACTCGGCGCCCTCGCCGCCCAGGCATCCGCCGACGATCCGCTGTGCACCGCGGCCCTGCGAGCCGCCGGGCGGAGCCTCGCGGCGAGCTTCGGCCTGTTCGACGGCCAGGCCCTCGACGGCGACGAGCCACCGGTCGAGCAGGTGATCAACCGGGAGCTGCTGAAGGTCGCCGATGTGGCCCTCGACGGCCTGCGCCCGCGGGGCGTCATCCCCGTCGAGGCCGTCCTGGCGGCCGTCGACGGCGACGACTGGGAGGCCGCCTTCGACGCCCGGGCCGCCCGCGGCGACCACGCGGCGACCCGACTGATCATCGATGTGATCGAGGAGAACGATCCCCGCCTCGCCGCGACGCTGCGGCGCCGACGGGAGGACACACGCAGCCGGGACGAGGAGGAGTTCCAGCGTGCCGTCAAGGCGATCAACGAACGGATGGCGCGGGAACGGCGGCAGGGCTTCGTCGACGACGACGAGTGGAGCGACCTGACCACCCGACTGGCCGCGATGACCTCCAGGGATCGCGACGACTTCGGGCTGCTGCGCGCCCAGCTCGACGAGCTGACCGCCGACCTGACCGCCGCCGGCGAGCGGGCCACCGACCTTGCCCGTAAGCGGCTCGCCGACCTGCGTAATGTCTCGCCGGCGGTCAGCGCGGTGGCCGACCGCATCGACACGCTCATCCAGCGGGGGCATCTCGCCACCGCCGACGAGTTCCTCGCCCTCGCCGAGAGCGGCGAGGACCTGCCCAGTGCCGACGACGCCGGCGATGCGGGCGGCGGAGCCGGACCCGACCCGGTCGCCGAGCTGTCGGCCATCGTCGCGGCGCTCGCTGCCGAGCCGTTGACGCTGGCAGCGGCCCGAGCGGCCGCCGCGGGTGACGCCTGGACACCAGCTGTCACCTTCTCCTCGCTAGCCCCGGACCGGCGGCGTAAGGCCGCGGACGCCATCGAGGCGTGGATCGCCCACCGGGACGGCCCGCGGTCCAACCGCAACGTCGAGGCGCTCCGCACGGTGCTGGCTGCGACCGGGATCGACGCCGACAATCCGCGCCGGTCAAACGACGTCCGCCCGAGCGACATCCGCTCGGGCGACCGGGTGTGGATGAATTTGACCGGCGTGCGCCGGCTCGGCTCCGCACTGGTGCCCACGTTCGGGACGATGTCCGGCGGCGACCGCGGCGAACTGCTGCGGATGCTGCTGGTGTGGGGTCGGCCGTCCGCGGCGGCTCTCTTCGAGATGATCGCGCAGGACGGTTCCGGTCAGCCGGTGCTCGTGCTCTACTTCGGCCTGCTGCCCGCCGCCGAACGTCGCGCGCTGAGCGAGCTCGCCCGGCGCCGGACGCATGCAGCGGCCGTCGTCGACGATGCTGTCCTTGCCTATCTCGCGAGCCGACCTGAGTCGACCTTCGACGCGCTGATGGGTGCGGTTCTTCCGTTCACCGCCATCAACCCATACAACCCGCGGGTCGCCGGGCGGGTGCCGGTCGAGATGTTCTACGGCCGGACCGACGAGATCCACGAGATCATCGATCGGCAGGGCACCTCCTTCCTGTACGGCGGACGGCAGCTCGGCAAGTCGTCGCTGCTGCGGGCGGCGGCGCGGCAGTTCGACGACGGGGTCACCCGCCGAGTGCTCTACCTGGACCTGCAGCGGGAGGGCATCGGCCGTACCCGCCGGCCGACGGACCTCTGGGACGTGCTCTGGGATCGGCTGGCGACCATGGGCATCGTCCGGGGGCGCCGGCCGGCACCCCGCGAGCTGGCCGATCGGGTGGTGAGCGGGGTCCGCACCTGGCTCGATGCCCGGGATGACCGCCGGATGCTGTTGCTGCTCGACGAGTGCGACGACTTTCTGGAGGCCGACGCCGCGGAGCAGTTCCCCACCGTTGTCCGGATCAAAGGCCTGCTGGAGGAGACCAACCAGCGTTGCAAGCCCGTCTTCGCCGGGCTGCATCAGGTGCAGCGGTTCGAACACATCCCGAATCAGCCGCTGGCGCACCTCGGCCGCCCCCTGTCCATCGGCCCGCTGCGGCCGAAGGCCGCCTTCGACCTGCTCGACCGGCCGATGCGGGCGCTGGGCTACCGGTTCGAGTCGAACGAGCTCGTCAACCGGGTGCTCGCCTACTGCAACAACCAGCCGAGTCTCATCCAGCTCTTCGGGGACGCGCTGGTCCAGCAACTCCTTCGGGCGCCGGTCGGGCCCGACGCCCCGCCGCATATGATCACCGAGGACGACGTCGAGTCGGCCTACGCCAGCCGCGACCTCACCGAGGACTTCCGGCACCGGTTCGAGCTCACCCTCCAACTCGATCTCCGCTACAAGGTGATCGCCTACGCGATGGCGCACCGGGCACACGAGGCCGGGCCGGCCACGGTGGCGGATCCCGCCCGCCTGCGCGCCGACTGCGAGCAGTGGTGGCCGCGCGGGTTCGCCGGCATCCCGGGCGACGAGTTCCGCGGCCTGCTCGGCGAGATGGTCGGACTCGGTGTCCTCAGCGAGGTCGACAGCGGGTTCCGGATGCGCAGCCCGAACGTGCTGCGCACCCTCGGCACCGCCGACCAGATCGAGGATCGGCTGCTCGACACCGAGAACTACCCGGTACCTGAACCGTTCCAGGCGGCATCCTTCCGTCGGGCGCTGCCGACGACCGGTCGCCGCGCCCCACTCAACGAGGCGCAACTCGCGCAGATCCTCGAACGACGCAACCAGCCGTTGGTGATCGCAGGCAGCCCCGCCCTCGGGCTCGGCGACGTGATCGAGGCCGTGCGCGACTGCGACAAGCGCACCTACTCGGTGTCGGAGACAGTCGTCAACGGGGACCGAATCAGCGCGGGGTCGATCCGTCCGGTGCCGGGCAAACACCGCCTCGTCCTCGCCGACATGGCCGGGCTGGACACCGAGGGGGCACAGGCAGCCATCGAGAGCGCACGCGACGCGCTGGCGCGCACCACGGGTGAGACCGTCGCCGTCGTCGCACTGACCGACCCGCGCCATGCCCTGCTCTGGCCGTCGCTGTCGACCGACGGCCAGGGGACCGCCGAGACCGTCCGGGTCATCGGGCTGCGCCGCTGGGACCTCACAGGGCTGCGGATGTGGATGCACGACACCGACCTGCCCTTCCAGGCCGACGATGCCCAGCGCGGCCTGCTCGCTGCGACCGGCGGGTGGCCGCTGCTGATCGACCGCGTCGTCGAAACGCTGAACAGCGGACGCACCCCGCCACGGTCCGCGCTCGACGCGCTTGCCGCCCACCTGGCCGACGAACACGGCGCCGTCGAGTTCGTCACCGCCACCGGACTACTCGCCCAGCCGATCATCCGGCGCGCCTTCGGGGTGCTGGTCGACTACGACGAACCGGCGTTCGGCGAGGATCTCGCCGATCTGCTGGCCGATGAGCTCGGCGCCGAGCTCATCGGCCGGGTCGAGCCCGCCGGCCTGGGCACGCCGGACCGGAGAGCAGCGCTGCGCGTCCTCGAGACGCTGCGGCTGCTCGCGGTTCTGCCCATGTCCGACGGGCGGCTCACCGTCGAGCCGGTACTCGCCGCCGTCTGGCGAACCATGCACGCGGCCGCGGCGCATCCCCGATGACCCCAGGCGACCCCAGGTACGACCCGGCCGTAGCCGGAGACAGCACGGCTGCAGACTGCGCCGCAGAACCCGACGCCGCGCCTGCCGGTGGCCCCACGAGCCTGACCGCGGCGACTCTGCATGCCGCCGCGGCGCTGCTGCTCACCGACGGTCCGCCCCCGCTGCGCGCACTCGCCGACCGCGGCTGGACCGTCGGGATGCTGCTGCACGCCCGGCGTGCGCTCGTCGTCGAGGCGCTGCGGCGCAGCCCGGCGCTGCGGGTCGCCGTGGGTCTGCCCGCATCCGCCGATCCGGACCCGAGCCCTGACCCGGACTCCGAACCGGACTCCGAACGGGACTCCGAACCGGACCCGGACCCGGACTCGCTGGCCCGCCGGATCGCCGTGCTCGAGCGTCGGCTTCGTCGGGCCGAGCAGCGCAACACCGAACTCACCGCACTGATCCCCAGTCGTGCCGAGCGCGCGCGGGCGAACCGGCGGCTTCGCCGGCTGCGCGACGCCGAGAACGCCGTCGCCGATCTCACCGCCCACGGTGCCGCTCTGGCGGCGTCGGCTACCGAGCTGGCCGACGAGCTCCAAGCGGTGCGCCGGGAACGCGAGGAGGCGCTGGCCGAACGAGATCAGGCGAGGCGCTCGCACGCTGCGCTGGTCACCCGCCTGGCCGCCGCCGGCGAACACGATCCCACACCGGACGTCACGCCGTCACCGATCCACCGGCCGGCCGACAACGCCCCGACCGACGGCCTGGAAGCCGCCCGGCCGCGTCAGCCGGTCGCCACGGTCTGGACAGCCCGGGACTGGGAGGTCCGTCCGCTGGGCGGCGCCCAGGAGATCGGCGGATCTGCGCTGCTGGTGACCGTCGCGGGACGGCGCGTCCTGATCGACGCCGGCCTGCGGCCCGCGGCCGCGAGCAGCGCCGAACTGCTGCCGCGGCGCATCGACGAGGTCGGCGACCGCCTGGATGCCATCGTGATCACCCACGCTCACGCGGACCACGCCGGCTGCGTGCCGGTCCTGGCCCGCCGGTTTCCGCGAACGCCGATCCTGTGCTCCGCGGGCACCGCCGCCCTGCTGCCGACCATGTGGCGCGACGGACTCGGCGTCATGATCGGCAGAGCGAGGTCGGACGCCCGATGGATGGCGACTCCACCCGACCTGCTGTACTCCGATGACGACCTGACGACCGCGGAACGACTGCTGCAGGAGGTGCCGTTCGGCGCGGTGCGCCGCTTCGGTGACCTCGGCCTGCGGCTGTTTCCCGCGGGTCACGTGCTGGGCGCCGCCGGCGTCGTCCTCAGCGCCGACGAGGGCCGCGGTGGCCGGGTGGTGGTCACCGGCGACATCTGTGACCTGCGGCAGTCGTCCGTCGCGGAATGCGAGTTGCCCCCGGATGACGTGGTACGCGGCGCGGACCTGCTGGTCATCGAGTCCACGCACTGCCACACCACCCTGCCGCGACGCCACGACCAGGTCGCCGCGCTGGTGGAGGAGGTGCGCGACGTCGTCGTCGCCGGACGGGGACGCGTCCTGATCCCGGCGTTCGCCCTCGGCCGCGCCCAGGAGATCGCGCTGATCCTCGCCGAGCACCTGCCCGACGTGCCGGTACTCATCGACGGGCTCGCCCGGGAGATCTCCACGATCTACGAACAGCGGGCCGGGGCGGAGGCGGCGCGGCTGACAGCGGCGCGGCGAACGGCCGGTGAGCGGGCGACCGGCACGACATCGATCTCGGATCTCATCCCGCCGGTGGCAGCGACCCGCCCGGTGCGGATCTTCAACGACACCGTCCAGGCGGTACCCCAACGGGGTCGCTACCAGGCGATCCGGAGTCTGCGCCGAGGGGTGGTGATCACCACATCCGGCATGCTGACGGGCGGCCCGGCGGTGCAGTGGGCCCGGGAGATCCTGCCCGACCCCCGCGCGGCACTGTTGCTGTGCGGGCACCAGGACGAGGAGTCACCGGGCCGGCGACTGGCGGCCCTCACCGGCCGGCAACCTGGCGACCAGGCCATGCTGCTCGACCTTGGCGACCATGGCGCCGGACCGGCGCAGATCCGCGTCGCCGCCAGGGTCCGCAACTACCGACTGTCCGCCCACGCGGACCGACGCGGCCTGCTCGACATCGTCGATCAGGTGGCGCCGCGGGAGGTGATGCTCGTCCATGGGACGCGCCGCAACCAGGAGATGTTCCGCGAAGTGCTCGAGGTACGCGGCCAGGCGACCACTCCCACCGACGACTGGCGACGGTGACCGACGCCGCACCCGACCATTCGTATCCCGAGCAGCCGTATCCCGGCCGCCGTTGCCACCTGTCGCGCGGATGCGACGGCTTCGTCAGCAACACCACGTCCCCCGCCCGCCGTGCGGCGAGGCGGGTGGGGGACGTGTGCTGTCCCGGAGGACGGGATGGGGCGGGCGTGGCCCGGGGTCAGCGCAGCGGGGTCAGCCGAGCAGGGCGAGGGCCTCGTTGAAGGTCGTCGAGGGGCGCATGATCTCGGTGGCCTTCACCGGGTCGGGCTGGTAGTAGCCGCCGATGTCGGCCGGGTTGCCCTGCACGGCGAGCAGCTCGTCGGCGATGACCTTCTCGCCGTCGGTGAGGGCCTTGGCCAGGGGGGCGAAGGACTCGGCGAGGGCGGCGTCGTCGGTCTGGGCGGCCAGTTCCTGGGCCCAGTACAGGGACAGGTAGAAGTGGCTGCCGCGGTTGTCGATGCCGCCGACGCGCCGCGCCGGGGACTTGTCCTCGTTGAGGAACGTCGCGGTCGCCCGGTCGAGGGTGTCGGCGAGGACCTTCGCCCGGGTGTTGCCGGTGGACAGGGCGAACTGCTCGAAGCTCACCGCGAGCGCGAGGAACTCACCAAGGCTGTCCCAGCGCAGGTAGTTCTCCTTGACGAGCTGCTGGACGTGCTTGGGCGCGGAGCCGCCCGCGCCGGTCTCGAACAGGCCGCCACCGTTCATCAGCGGCACCACCGAGAGCATCTTGGCGCTCGTGCCGAGCTCCAGGATGGGGAACAGGTCGGTCAGGTAGTCGCGCAGCACGTTGCCGGTGACGGAGATGGTGTTCTCGCCGCGACGGATCCGCTCCAGTGAGAACGCGATCGCGTCGACCGGGGCCTTGATCTCGATCGTGAGGCCGGCGGTGTCGTACTCGGGCAGGTAGGCCTGGACCTTCTCGATCAGGCGGGCGTCGTGGGCGCGGGCGGCGTCCAGCCAGAACACCGCCGGGTCGCCGGAGGCGCGGGCCCGGGTGACGGCAAGCTTCACCCAGTCCCGGACCGGGGCGTCCTTGGTCTGGCAGGCACGGAAGATGTCACCGGCGCTGACGGCCTGCTCCAGCACGGCCTCGCCGGCGGCGTTGACGACGCGGACGGTGCCGGTGGTGGCGATCTCGAAGGTCTTGTCGTGGCTGCCGTACTCCTCGGCCTTCTGCGCCATGAGGCCGACGTTGGGCACCGAGCCCATCGTCGCCGGGTCGTAGGCGCCGTGGGCGCGGCAGTCGTCGAGGACGACCTGGTAGATGCCGGCGTAGCTGGAGTCCGGCAGAACCGCGAGGGTGTCGGCCTCCGCGCCGTCCGGGCCCCACATGTGGCCGGAGGTGCGGATCATCGCGGGCATGGAGGCGTCGACGATGATGTCGCTCGGCACGTGCAGGTTGGTGATCCCGCGGTCGGAGTCGACCATCGCCAGGGCCGGGCCCTCGGCGATCTCGGCCTCGAAGGACGCCTGGATCGCCGCGCCGTCGGGCAGGGACGCCAGGCCCTTGAGGATGCCGCCGAGGCCGTCGTTCGGGGTCAGCCCGGCGGCGGCGAGCGCCTCGCCGTGGGCGGCGAACGTCTTCGGGAAGAACGCGCGGACCACGTGGCCGAAGATGATCGGGTCGGAGACCTTCATCATCGTGGCCTTGAGGTGCACGGAGAACAGCACGCCCTCGGCCTTGGCCCGGGCGATCTGCGCGGTCAGGAACTCACGCAGCGCGGCCACCCGCAGGACGGCGGCGTCGATCACCTCACCGGCGAGCACCGGCAGGGCCGGCAGCAGGACGGTGGTGCTGCCGTCGTCGCCGACCAGCTCGATGCGCAGGGTGTCGTCCGCCGGGAGGATCACCGCCTTCTCCGTGGCGCGGAAGTCGTCGGCGCCCATGGTGGCGACGTTCGTCTTCGACTCCGAGCTCCACGCGCCCATCCGGTGCGGGTGTACCCGGGCGTAGGCCTTCACCGAGGCGGGGGCACGCCGGTCGGAGTTGCCCTCGCGCAGCACCGGGTTGACGGCGCTGCCCTTGATCTTGTCGTAGCGGGCGCGGATGTCGCGCTCGGCGTCGGTACGCGGGTCGTCGGGGTAGTCCGGCAGCGCGTAGCCCTGCTGCTGCAGCTCGGCGACAGCCGCCTTGAGCTGCGGGATGGATGCCGAGATGTTCGGCAGCTTGATGATGTTCGCCCCGGGGGTCTTGGCCAGCTCGCCGAGCTCGGCGAGCGCGTCGTCGATGCGCTGCCCGGGTTCGAGATGCTCGGGGAAGCTGGCGATGATCCGCCCCGCGAGGGAGATGTCGCGGCTGTCCACCGGAACGCCGGCCGTCGCCGCGTACGCCTGCACCACCGGCAGGAACGAGTACGTGGCCAGGGCCGGGGCCTCGTCCGTGTGGGTATAGATGATCGTCGAATCAGTCACCGAGACTCCGCTTCACGTCTACTCCGTCTGGGTATCAACATATGCCGCGCCGGGACCCGCCACCGTGATCACAGCGCTGGGTGTGGGCGGGTGCTCGTCGACGAGCCGGCGCCGCTGTGGTCACGATCAGGGCCGTGGCCGAGCACGCCATGGCCGGCGCGCAGGTGGAGCGCGTCGATCGAATTCGAACGCGGAATCGACACCGAGAGGGTCGGCGAGTCGCCGCCGGGATTCTACGGCACCCGATTCGCTCGGGTGTCGTCCCGGACGGCCGGCCTGCGCCGGCGTGACGTCCGGTGACTGCCTTCGTGACGGTCCGACCGGGCGGGCGTCACCTGTGGGTGCCCGGCACGGGCAGCGCGGCGGGCACGCAGGCTGCCGAATGTCCGCCCATCACCCGCTGTGAGATAGTTCACCCCGCAGATTGGTGGACGCCCGCGTCGGGACTAATCATGCGGCCAGTCGGCCGGTTCGTGTGGGTCGCGGGCAGCGGGGTAGATCGTCCGCCATGACCGCCAGTACCGACGCATCCGGCCCTCCCGGCCCGGGCCGGCGCGCCGACCAGCAGGACGCGGAGTCCGCGCAGGAGCGGCGCAACCGCAACTGGGCCGACATCCTGCAGGAGCTGCGGGTGGCCCAGACGGGCGTGCAGTTGCTGACCGCCTTCCTGCTGGCGCTGCCCTTCCAGAACCGCTTCGCCGACCTCACCGACGGTCAGGAGTGGCTATACCTCGCGATCGTGCTGCTGTCCATCACGGCCACGGGGTTGCTGATCATGCCGGTGAGCCTGCATCGCGCCCTGTTCCGCCGGCGGGAGAAGGAGACGCTGGTCCAGATCGCCAACCGGCTCGCCCAGGTCGGGCTCGCCGTGCTGGCCCTGGCCATCTCCGGGGTAGTCCTACTGATCTTCGACGTCACCAAGGGCCAGACCACGGCCGTGGTCGTCGCGACCGCCACCCTCGTCGTCCTGACGGTGCTGTGGGCGGCGATCCCGGCGTTGATCACCCGATCGGGTACGGAGGACTGACACCTGCGTAGGGGGCTGTTGACCCTCGTTCTCGCTCTCGCTCTGCTCACCGGAGGCGTGGTGGCCTGCCAGGACTCCGCCTGCGCCGCCGCTCCCGTCGTACTCGCACAGCGCCGGCAGACGAGCGGGGCCGGCCGGTTCGCCGACGCGGCGGACGAGCGGCGGCCGGCCGCCCCTCGCCGGCGTTTTCGCAGGTGTGGCCGGGGAAACAGACGGCAATGACGACCAGGGCTGTTCGGACGGTAGGAGTCGAGGAGGAGTTCCTCCTCGTCGACCCCGAGCGCCACGCGGTGCGCGCCGCCGCGTCGCGGGTGCTGGCTCGGGGGGACCGCGACCGCGCCGGGCCACCGCCGGGCGACGGCGATCTCGACGTCGAGCTGACCCGCGAGCAGGTCGAGAGCGGCTCGACGCCCCACACCAGCCTCGCCGGGCTGCGCGGGTCGCTGGTGGAGCTGCGCCGCGCCGCCTCGCGGGCCGCCGAAGCGGAGGGCGTGGCCCTCGCCGCCACCGCGACCTGCCCCACGCCGACCCGGCCGACCATCACCCCCAGGCCGCGCTACCAGCAGATCCGCGAGGAGTTCGGGCTCACCGCCCGCGAGCAGCTCACCTGCGGCTGCCACGTGCACGTCGCGGTGCACTCCCGGCAGGAGGCCGTCGGCGCGCTCGACCGGCTGCGCCCGTGGCTGTCCGTGCTGGTCGCGATGACCGCGAACTCGCCGTTCTGGCAGGGGGTGGACAGCGGCTATGCCAGCTACCGCACCCAGGTGTGGCAGCGCTGGCCCACCGCCGGCGCCACCGGCGCGTTCGGGTCACCCGAGGAGTACGACCGGGTCGTCGACCTGCTGATCCGCACCGGCGCCGCGATGGACGACGGCATGATCTATTTCGACGTCCGGCTGTCGCACCACTACCCGACCCTGGAGCTGCGGGTCGCCGACGTGTGCCTGTCCGTCGACGACAGCGTCCTGCTCGCCGCGCTGGCCCGGGCGCTGGTGTCGACGGCGGCGCGCCAGTGGGCGGCGGGCGAGCCGGCCCCGCCGTGCTCGCCGAGCTGCGCCGCGCTCAGATCAGTCGGCGGATGCTGCTGCTCTGGGCCGTCCTGCGCAGCGTGGGCGCCGTCGAGGTCGACGTCGAGACGCGGAACTGCCTGGCCACGTCGGTGCGGGTGCTCACCCGGGCCCAGCGGCGGGCGCCCGGTGAGGTGCACGCCCTGCTGCTGCACCCGACGGTCGGGATCTGGCTGGTGGACAGCCTGCGCCGGTGCTGGCATGCGGCGGCCCGCCTCGACGGCGTCGGCGCGGCCGGCGTCGGCGGTCCGGGTTACTTCGACGGTCCGGGTTATCTCGACGGTCTGGGTTACCTCGGCGGGATCGCGATCGCCGCCGCCCTGCGCGCCCGGCAGGCGTGCCGGGTGCCGGTTCGGATCGTCGACGGGCTGATCGCCGTTCCGACCGTCGGGTGCGCCGTCATGGAGGGGGCGGGCGGCTGGGCGCTCGCCGTCGTCACGCCGGCCGGCGCCGGGGACGACCGGCCGCCCACGCTGCGGATGCTGCTTCCCGACCGGTGTCTCGTGGTGCGCCCCGGCGATCCGCACCCGCCGACCGGGGACGCCTGGCTCCCGACGCGGTCCGTGCTGGCCGGCGCCGGGGCCGGGGCCGGCTC
>NZ_JAMQQF010000154.1 GCF_023716945.1 Frankia sp. AiPs1
GCCCGGTCCGCGCTCGCCGACGGCCCGATCCACCCCGGCCCCGACCGCCGCCGAGCCGGCCGCGAGCGAAGTGACCTGGACGAACCGACGCCGCGTACCACGCCGGCGCCCCGCGCCCACCCCACCGCCGGGCGCCGTGCCTGACGCGGCCCGGTCTGAGGCTGCCCGATCTGGCCCAACCCGGTCTGGCCCAACCCGGTCTGGCGCAACCCGGTCTGAGGCGGCCCGATCCGAGGCTGCCCTGCCTGCCGCGGTCCAGTCCGAGGCTGTCCTGCCTGTCGCGGCCCAACCTGGGGCGGCATCGTGGGAGCTGGCCTGGTCGGCAAGGGCCTGGTCGGCAAGGGCCTGGTCGGCGAGACGCTGGTGCAGCCGGGCAACGAACTCCTCGTTCGGCACGTCGCTGCCGGGTCGGGCGGCCCGCAGCGTGATCGCCGCGCGCAGGGCGGCGGCGTCCTGCGGGTCCGCGTCGAACCGTCTGGGCCGCCGGTGGCCGATCAGGTCCTCGACGAACCGGCGCAGTCCTCGCCCGCTCACGGGGTCATCTCGTCGCCGAGCCGGGCCGCCTGGCGCAGCGCGCGGTGCTGGAGGACCTTCGCGTTCCCGACCGTGATCCCGAGTTCGTCGGCGGCCTCCCGCAGCGTGCACGCCTCCAGGAACCGCAGCCGCAGGATGCGGGCGTACCGGTCGGGCAGCGCGGCGAGGATCGCCTCCGCGCGAGCAGGGTTGTCCAGCGCCGGGCCGGCCGGGGCGCCAACGGTGGTGAACATCGTCTGGGCGGAGTCCTCGTCGAGCGTCGTGACGGCGACGCCCAGGGTTCGCCGCCAGTGCGCGGCGAGCACCGTCCGGGCCGTCGCGACCAGGTACGCCCGCACCTCACCGACGCTAGCCGACACCCGCAGGGGACGCAGCGCCGCCATGAACACCTCGGCCGTCAGATCCTCGGCGTCCGGGCGGTTCCCCACCTTCGCGAACATGATCCTGTACACCCGCTCCACGTTGTCGCGATAGATCTCCTCCCAGCCGGGATAGACGTCATCGGACACCACCCGCAACCGCGGCGGATCAGGACGCGAGAACACGCCGACACCGGTTCCGGCTCCGCTGCCGACCCCGGCTCGGACACCGACACCGGTTCCGGTTCCGGTTCCGGTTCCGGCTCGGCGACCGGCGCCGCCCAGGCCGCCGCCGTCACGACCGTCGCCCGATGCGAAGCCGTCGCCGCCCCCGACCGCCTCCTCGTCCGTCAGGGTGCGTCGTCGGATCCGGGCCCGACCACCCGCCACCGGTCGCCACCGCCTCACAGCTCGCCATCGTCGCCGATCTCTGGCCTCACCCGTACAGATAGACGGCAGGGTTACACCCCCCGCCGGCGGGCCATGCTGACGCAGACCCCGAGTTGGCCCAGTCGCCGCGGGGCGCGGTTCCGCGGAACCGCCGGAAGCACCGGCCGACCACGACCGGTCGAGCGCTGTCAGTAGCGGCGGTAGGGGAGGAACTTTCCGCTCATCGTGATGTTCACCCGATCACCGGCCGGGTCAGGCTCGCGCTCGATGTTCATCCTGAAGTCGATCGCGCTCATGATGCCGTCGCCGAACTCCTCTCCGATCAGCTCCTTGAAGGTCGTCCCGTACACCGACACCAGCTCGTGGAAACGATAGATCAGCGGGTCGGTCGGGACGTCCGTCGGCAGCGAGCCGCGGTAGGGCGGCTCGGTGAGGAGCACGGCCGCCTCGGCTGGCAGGTCGAGCAGCTCGATGAGCGTGGCCGCCTCGGTCTCGTCGAACGACATCTGACCCAGGCACCCGGCGGTGACCCACTCCTTGCTCCGGCCCACCGCCTCGGCGATCGACGCCCAGCTCAACGCCTTGCGGCGCCGGTTGGTGACGATCAGCTCAGTCAGTTCGGACCGATTCACGCGGGGCCTCCCAAGGGCGGGGCGATCGACACCGGCCATCGTCCGGACCGGCCTGGCCAGTGTCCCCGACGCACCGTCCGTCCCGAAACCCTCCCATACATTGCCTCAGTCGAAGATCCTGTGCGTGCGCCGGCTGGCGGAGGTGATGAACGAGCCCTACCTGCGGGCCTGCCGGTCCCGGCGGCTGGCACTGGCGACTGGCGCTGAGGGGCGAAAACTGAACCGCCCCGGGTTCACAGGAAGCCGGGGCGGTTCGGTGGCACATGTGCGCGTGGTTCCTATTCCTTGCGGCGTGGGAGCTGCGTGCGCGCGTCGCCGAGCTCTGGCGTCGCGTGGTAGTCGACCAGGCCGACGACCTGCGGGTAGTGCAGGTCGAAGGCGGGGCGCTCGGAGCGGATCCGCGGCAGGGTCTTGAAGTTGTGCCGCGGCGGCGGGCAGGACGTCGCCCATTCCAACGAGTTGCCGTAGCCCCACGGGTCGTCCACCGTGACGATCGGGCCCTTCCGGTACGACGACCACAGGTTGTACAGGAACGGCAGCGTCGACAGCGCAAGCACGAAGCTGCCCGCGGTGGCGATGGTGTTAAGCGTGGTGAAGCCGTCGGCCGCGCTGTAGTCGGCGTATCGGCGCGGCATGCCCCGGACGCCGAGCCAGTGATCCACCAGGAAGGTTCCGTGGAAACCGAAGAACATCGTCCAGAAATGGATCTTCGCCAGCCGCTCGTTCATCATCCGGCCGGTGACCTTCGGGAACCAGAAGTACACCCCACCGAAGCCGGCGAACAACAGACCGGCGACGACGTAGTGGAAGTGGCCGACGACGAAGTAGCTGTCCGAGACGTGGAAGTCGATCGGCGGGCTGGCCAGCAGAACACCGGTCAGGCCACCGAACAGGAACGTCACCAGGAAGCCGACGGCGAACAGCATCGGCGCCTCGAAGCTGATCTGGCCGTGCCACATCGTGCCGATCCAGTTGAAGAACTTGACCCCGGTCGGCACCGCGATGAGAAAGGTCAGGAAGGCGAAGAACGGAAGCAGCGCCGCGCCGGTGACGTACATGTGATGTGCCCACACGGCGATCGCCAGCGCCCCGATGCCGATGGTCGCGTAGACCAGCCCCTTGTAGCCGAACAGCGGCTTGCGGGAGAACACCGGGATGATCTCGGTGATCATCCCGAAGAACGGCAGCGCGATGATGTACACCTCGGGATGCCCGAAGAACCAGAACAGGTGCTGCCAGAGGATGGCGCCACCGTTGCTGGCGTCGAAGACATGCGAGCCGAACCGGCGGTCGGCCTCCAGGGCGATCAGCGCGGCCGCGAGCACCGGGAAGGCGATCAGCACCAGGATCGAGGTCACCAGCAGGTTCCAGCAGAAGATCGGCAGCCGGAACATCGTCATGCCGGGCGCCCGCAGGCACAGGATCGTCGTGATGAAGTTGACCGCGCCCAGGATGGTGCCCAGGCCGGAGACGGTCAGGCCCACCACCCACAGGTCACTGCCGACGCCCGGCGAGTAGGCGGCGTTCGACAGCGGCGCGTAGGCGAACCACCCGAAGGAGGCGGCACCGTTCGGCGTGAGGAAGCCCGCGGTGACCGTCAGGCTGCCGAACAGCCAGAACCAGAACGACAACGCATTCAGCCGTGGGAAGGCCACGTCCGGCGAGCCGATCTGCAGCGGCACCAGGTAGTTCGCGAACGCGAACGCGATCGGTGTCGCGAACATCAGCAGCATCAGCGTGCCGTGCATCGTGAACAACTGGTTGTACTGCTCGTTCGACATGTACTGCAGGCCCGGTCGGGTGAGCTCGGCCCGCATGAACATCGCCAGCACCCCGGCGAACGCGAAGAACAGCAGCGAGACGATGAAGTACATCACCGCGATGTCCTTGTGCGACGTCGTCCGCAGGTACTGCAGCAGGCTCCTCACGACCTTGGGCGGGGCCTCCGCGACCGGTGGGTCAGAATGCCCGGCCGGCGTATCGTGCACGAGTGTCACATTCCACTCCCGATCGTGTTGCCGCTGCCGGCGGTGGCGCGCGCGGTCCCGGCGACGGGTGTCACGACCGCCGCCGGGCAGCCCACAATGAATGTGTCGTTACCGTCGGCGGGGACGGGCCCGACGGATAGACGGCCCCGGGCCGCGCGGCTCGGCGCACCGGCTGATAAACCTGCCGGCGCTGGTCACGTTATCCACGCGCCGGTTGCCACGACCCTGCCTGACGTCCCACCTTCGGAGGAACTCCGGCACCCGGGCCAGGCGCACAACGTCCTATTGCCGCTCCGGCCCGCCCTCGGCCGAAGCGGCCGCCATCCTTTTTCGGATCGGCCCATGGGCCGCCACCAGCGGGTTCCAGGCTGCGGAACGGGCAACGAGGTTCTCAACGCCGCCTGGGACGAGCGCCGCGGACGATCAGATCAGCTATGACGGCCGGCCGGCGGGCCGAACCCCTGAATTCCGAGATCGCCACCCGAACGGGCGGCCCGCCCAACCGGCTGGGCGGGGCCGCGACGACGATCGCGCGCCTCGCGCACCGTCACCTCGAGTAATCGGCAGTCTCCGCGGCCGACCTTCGCTTCCGGCCCGTCTTCGGGTCCAGGCGGCGGAGCAGCATGTACGTGATGCCGATGTAGACCACCGTGACCACGATCCCGGCGCCGACGTCGACGGCGTACTGCCGTTTCGTGTGCTCGAACAGCCTGTCCGGCTCGGGCGCACGCGGGTTGACCGCCACGGTCTGGCCGGCGACGGGCTGGCCGTTGACGGTCTTCGGCCGCTGGACGCCGGCCCGGGTGATCGTGTTGAAGTCGGCGTCCGCGGCCATCGCCGCGAAGCCCCACCTGGCTGGCGAGACGACGGCGACCTGCTCCAGGCCCGTCTTCCCCCCGATCGGCACGATGCCGGCGGAGAACACCAACTGCACCATCGTGACGATGACCAGCAACGGCATCGTCTTGTCGGCGTTGTCCACCAGCGCCGAGATCACCAGTCCGACCATGCCGGAGGCAAAGGCCACCACGAACACCGCAAGCATGCATTCCAGCAGCGAGTCGCCGAGCATCAGGTGGCCCGGTGGCTGCCGGAAGACGAGGCCGATGAGCGTGAACGGGATCACCTGCAGGACGGTGATGATGAACAGCACGCCGACCTTCGAGCCGACGTACGCGCCTCTCGACAGGCCGATCGCGCGTTCCCGCTGATAGATCGCCCGTTCCTTGACGATCTCGCGTACCGAGTTCGACATGCCCATGAAGCAGGCGCACAGCACCATGATCAGGAAGATGGTGGGCCCGTCCGAGTTCGGCGTGAACCTGTCGTGGGTGTCAGCGAAGTTTCCGCTGATCGCCCGTGGGATCACGCCCAGCACGAACGGGAACGCGATCGCGAGGCGCAGGTAACCCTTGTCGGACGCGATGACCGACAACGTCCGTCTGCTCAGCGTCACCAGCTGGGAGAGCACCGACTGCTGCCGGATACTCGGCAGCTCCTCCCGGGCGGGACGGGCTGACGGCGCCGTCACCGACGCCGGCACGTAGTGCCGGGACTGGCGGAAACGCGCCGCCGAGTCGGCGCCGGCGTTCTCCTGCAGGCGCAGGAAGACCCACGGATAGCCCTGTTCACCGAAGAACGGCAGGGCGTCCTGCGGTGGGCCGAAGTAGGCGACGTAGCCGCCCGGCGCAAGCACCAGGACGTAGTCGCACAGGTCGAGCTGCGCCACCGAGTGCGTGACGACGATGACCGTGCGGCCGTCGTCGGCGAGCGTACGCAGCGACTGCATGACCTGCAGGTCCATGCCCGGGTCGAGACCCGAGGTCGGTTCGTCGAGGTACAGCAGCGTGGGCCGGGTGAGCAGCTCCAGCGCCACGGAGACCCGTTTGCGCTGGCCGCCGGACAGCCTGGCGACGGTCGTGCCCGCGTGCGGGGTGAGGTTCAGCTCGGCGAGGACCTCGTCGATTCGCCTGGTCCGCTCCGACTCCGTCACGTCCGGTGGGAACCGCAGCTTGGCGCCGAACTCCAACGCCTTACGCACGCTCAGCGAGGTGTGCAGGATGTCGTCCTGCGGGACGTAGCCGATCCGGCGGCGCAGCTCGTCGTACTCGGTGTAGAGGTCCCGGCCGGCGTAGCGGACGGTGCCCTTGTCGGCCGGCCGGAAACCGGTCAGCGCATTGAGCAGCGTCGACTTTCCGGCGCCCGACGGGCCGACGACGCCGAGCAGCGCCCGGCCGGGCAGCCGGAAGGTCATGTCGTGCAGGAGCTGCTTCTCGCCGGCCCACACGTTGAGGTGCTCGGCTTCGAAGCTGACGTCGCCGGAGTCGAGGTACTCGACGAGCAGGTTGCCCTCGAGCTGGAAGACGTGGTGGCCGATGGCGATGATGGCGCCCTGCTCGACCTTCGCGCGCTCGATGCGGCGACCGTCGACGAACGTCCCGTTGGCGGACTCCAGGTCGACGAGGTCCACGTTCGGGCCGTCGACGATCGGGCCGTCGACGATCGGGCCGTCGACGATCGAGGCGCCGACGATCGAGGCGCCGGCAGTCGGGCCACTGACGGTCAGCGAGGCGTGGTGGCGGGAGGCCAGCAGGTCGGCGATGACGATGTCGTTGTCACGGGCGCGACCGATCGTCATCGTCCCCGGGCGCAGCGAGTAGGTGGTACCGCGCTCGTGTTCACGGTCCAGTCGGGTGTGTCCGCCGCGCTCGGCCTGGTCGGGGTCGGCGCCGCCCGGGGCAGCGCCGACAGGAGCTGCCCCGACAGGGATGACGCCGACAGGGGTGACCCCGCCCGGGGTGACACCCGCAGGGATGACACCGCCCGGGGTGACGCCGCCCGGGGTGACGCCGACTGGGGTGACGCCGACGGGAGTTGCGCGGCGGCCGGCGGCCTGGTCTTCGGGGCGGGGCGGCCGGGGGACCTGGTTCGACGTGCGCGGCGGGAGGTAACCGGTCTGGTTGGGCAGCATGGTCTGCATGTCCGCGCCCCCGCCATGAGGGTCAACCGGTGCGGACCCCTGCGCGGGGCCCTCGGCGCGCAGGACAACCTCGGGGCCCGTCGACGTGCCCAGCCGGAACCGCGCCTCGCCGCGGACCTCGACCGTGTTCAGCATCCGGCTGCCGTCGAACCAGGTGCCGTTGGAGCTGACATCCCGCACGGCCCAGCCACGATCCGTCGCCTCGATCATCAGATGCTGCCGGGAGACCCGACCGTCCGCGATCACATGGTCCGCGTTGCGCGCTCGGCCGATGATGAACCGCGGTCGCCCCGCGGGCACGATCACCTCGCCGGCCTCGCTCGTCACCGTCAGAACTGCCGTGGACACGTGTCTCCTCCTCCACGACGAAACACCGGGCGGACAGCCCCGCCGAGTTCCACGAATCCTTTCCGCCCCACGGTCATCGAACAAGCCCCGCGCACGTCCGACGGCGCAAAATACCCCCGTTGTCCGCCCACCGACCAGGTCCACCGCGACGGTCCTCCCGGACCGCTACGCGACTGGTCAGCCGGCGAGCGCCGCCGATGAGCCGGTCCGCCGAGCGGCCCGCCGGGCACGGCGGGGCAGCAGGGTCGAGCCGGCGAGCAGGCCGGCCGCGAACACGGCGACCGCGACCCAGAAGCCGGCGGTCATGGCGTGCGCCGTGTCCTGCACGACACGTCCGGGTGCGGGGTGCGGGCTCTGTCGGGCGAGGATCACCGATCCGATCACAGCCACCCCGAGCGTGCCGCCCAGTTGCCGGACCGTCTGAACGAGGCCGGATGCCTGCGGACGTTGCGCGGCGGTGACCCGGCTCAGCGCATCGGTGTTGATCGGCGAGAGGACCAGGCCGAGCCCGAGAGCCTCGGCGACCTGGCCGTTGACGGTCACGGCGCCCAGCGCCGCGCCGACCGGGTCGGCGGGGACCGGGTCGCGGCCACCGAGCAGGGTGAGCAGGTCACGGTGCTCGGTCAGGACCTGCCGTGCGCGCTCGGGCAGCGGGTCCGCCAGGGTGGCCCGGACCAGGTCGAGGGCCGCACCGACCCGGGCCCCGGTGGACAGGGCGAAGATCTGTACCCGGCGCAGTTCCGAGAGCACGGCGGGGTCGTCGGTGCGCGCGACGGCGTCGCCGGCCACCGCGGCCGCTCGGGCCATCTGCCCGGACCGGGCCAGCGCGCGGGCACGGGTCACGGCGAGCGTCGCCGCCCGGCGGTCCGGGTCGGGTAGTCGGGCCGCCGCCGCGAGCAGATCCGCGGTCACCCCCGGGGCAGCATCGAGCTCGACGCCGGTGTCGTGCACGGCGTCGAGGACGACGCCCGCCGCCGACGCCGAGGCGATCAGGTGCCGCGGGCGGTCGGGGGCGGGAAGCTGCCGGGCGGCGGCCGTGTGCAGCAGGCGGCGCAGTGCACCAGGCGTCGCCTCGTAGACCGCCGTCCGGTAGGCGTCGTGGACGAAGCGAAGCAGGTCTCCGCGTTCCTCGAGCAGGCCGGCAGTGACCAGCCGCTGCACCGGTCCCAGCAGGGCGATCGGCGACACCTCCAGCAGGCTGGCGACCCGTTCCGGCTCGCTCGGCCCCAGGACGGCCACCGCGCGGGCCACGTCCAGATCGTCGCCGCGTAGGTCCGCGACGCGCTCGGCGATCGTCTCGTCCAGCGACGGCACCGGCGGGGACGAGGGGCCGGCCAGTTCGATCACGTCGGTCCCGGTGACCGCCCCGGTCCGCGTGAGCGCCTCGAGCAGGGCCACGACATGCAGGGCGCTGCCGGCGACGGGCAGCAGGACCGTGCGCAGCCGGTCACCGGGCCAGCCCCCCGGTGACGTCGTGGACCAGCAGGTCGAGATCGATCGCGTCCAGACCGGGCAGCGCCCACTCGCTGACTCCCCGCTGCGCGAGCAACCGCGCCAGCAGGTCATGGTGCGGCTGCGGACGGCGGCTGCCCACCAGGAAGACCGCGGCGTCGCCGCCCAGCGCCACGATCTGGGCGAGGATCGTCAGCGATTCCGCGTCGGCGAACTGCAGGTCGTCGACCATCAGCACGACCGGGCCGCGGGCGATCTCGGCGTCCAGCGCCGCCATCAGGGCGTCGGCGAAGTCCGGCGGCAGCCGGCCGGGACGGTCCACCCCGAGCAGGTCCGCGGCCAACGCGAACGGCCGAGCCGCGGCCACCTCCTCGGCCGCGGCGATGCGGACCGGCACGGTGAGCCGCTCGGCGGCGGCCCGCAGCAGGTGGGACTTGCCGGCACCCGACGGGGCCGTGAGGACGACCGCGGTCGACGCCGCGGAGCCCGAGCCGCCCGCATCGACGCCCGGCACGCCCGGCACGCCCGGCACACCCGGGACGCCCACATCGATGCCTGGGACGTCTGGGACGCCTGAGGCGCCCGCACGGACGGCCCGCTGCACCTCGGCGACCAGCGCGGGAACGACATCGCGCCGGGCCTGAAACCGCGGCACGCTCCGCACCCGACCCCCCAACCTGGCAGGCCGAATTGTAGTGCAGCGCCGCGGACGTCTGCTTCCTGTCCTGCTTTCACGCTGTCCGGTCCGTCCGGCTGGCAACCCGTCGGGCGCGGCCGGACGCGGCGGGTCCGCTAGAATTGGGGGTGCGACGTGCGCGGACGATAGCAGTGGGGCGCCCGGACCGCCGACGGAATTCCCGCGCTTCCGCTCGACCATGGGATAGTGGCCCCTGATGGGATGTGTCCTTACTGTCAACGTCGCCGTGGTCCGGACCGACGCGTGGACCGGTCGGCAGGGGCGCAGCGGGATTGACAAGCGTCCCGTCGAGGGGCCGGTGCACGTCGGCCGGGTCGGCCTGCGCGGAGACACCATTTGTGACCTGACGTTTCACGGCGGCGTCGACCGGGCCGTGTACGTGTTCGCGCACGAGGATTTCTCGTGGTGGTCGAGTCTCCTCGACCGCGATATTCCTCCCGGTAGCTTCGGTGAGAACCTGACCTCGGCGGGGATGGACGTCACCGGCGCGCGGATCGGCGAGATCTGGGCCGTCGGGTCCGCCGTGGTCCAGGTGACCGCGCCCCGTACCCCGTGCCGCGTCTTCGCCGGGTTCTGGGATGTCCCCGATCTCATTGCGCGCTTTTCCCGGCGCGGTACGCCCGGCGCGTACCTGCGGGTGCTGACCGAAGGCGCGGTCGCCGCCGGGGACCCGGTCACGGTTCTGCACCGACCCGGTCACGGGATCACCGTCGGACAGGTCTTCCGGGCGGTCATGACCGACCCCGACGAGCTACCCGCGCTCGGCGGCATCACGGCTCTCCTCCCGGAGGACATCCGCGACCGGGTCCGGCGGCGGCTGGCCCGCTCCGAATCCAGCAGCGGCGGGTAGCCGCCCCGGTCGCGCCGGGGTCGGGGGCGCGGGCGGCGTCGCCCGACCGGCGCGGGCTCAGAACTTCAGGTACATGTCGTCCGGGATGATCGGCTGGTGGTAGGTGCACGATCCGGACAGCACCGTGGATCCGTGCAGCCGCGACTTGGGAATGAGAATCTTGTCGCCGTCGCTCAACGCGATCTTGTGGGTGACGTTGTTCCAGAAGTGCATGTCCCCCGACTCGATCATGACCAGTCGGTGTTCGTCATGGACGTGCGTCGTCGACGTCTCGTCGCACGACTCGACGAACGTGTCCAGGTCGACCTCGATCCCCTCGGTCGTGAGGTAGGCGTCGATCGCCCGCGCCTTCGCCTTGTACTCCTCGATCGAGTCCGCCCAGGCGATCTGCGCGGCGAGGTCGCGGTCCCACCGGCGGGCGAGTTCGGCGGCGTCGGAGAAGCCGGCATGGAACGCGGTCAGGGCCGCCTCGCCGGACAGCGCGACCAGCGGGGTGAGCAGCGTGTCGACCAGGTCGTCCAGGGTGTCCGCGGTCACCGTCGGCGGTCGCGCGGTGAACAGGGCCGGCCGCTCGCCGAGGCCGTCCTCGACCGCGTCCGCCCAGGCGGTGGCCACGACCGCGTCGTCGATGCGCTGGTGCACGAACGCGCCGAGCAGTTCCGCGTGCCGGTGCGGCGAGCGCGACAGCAGGTGGAGATGGTTGCCGCGGGCCAGGGAGGTGTTCAGGTAGAGCTGCCAGTACGCCCCGACGGTGGGGGTGAGCCCGGCCGCGGCGAGCAGCGTCGTCCACGCCGACGAGTCCGCCACCCAGCGCCGGTAGTCGTCGAGCAGCAGTTCCCGGGCGGGGGCGTGGGCGGGGTCGTACTCGCCGAGCGACGCGCGGGCGGTCGCCGTGCGGGCCGCGGGCAGGAACGCGCAGAGCTGCAGCAGCGCGAACGTCGTCGCCTCGCGGCGGTCGCGGGTGTCGCTGAGCACCGCGAACGCCTCCCCCGGACGGTCCCGGCGTTCCTCCCAGTAGCCGCGCAGGTGGCCCCGCACCCCGTCGACCGACGGGCCGGCCGGCAGGGACGGGCGCTGGGGCGTCAGGAACGAGAACAGGTGGCGTTCCAGGACCGGCTGGGCGAGCGTGCCGCGCAGCCGGTTGCCCGCGCCGTAGAAGTCCGCGCCGTCGCGATCGGCCGCCGCGTTCCGGTTCGGCGGCAGGTGCAGCAGGTCCGCGTCGTAGCTGTTGCGCAGCATCCGGTGGCCGAGCAGGCCCGAGAGCTTCAGCGTGTCGTCCGGTCCCAGCACGGTGCCGTAGTCCAGCCAGGCCAGGTCGGCGGGCCGGACCGGGCGGCGGTACGGGTCGTTCTCGGTGGTCAGCTCCTCCCATTCGGCCGGGCGGAAGGCGGGGTTCGAGGCGAACGAGCGCACCAGCGCGTGTGCGCCCGGACCGTCCTGGGCGGCCTCGACCAGGCGGGCCAGCTCGTCGAACCCGACGGGCTCGACGGGTTCTGACGGGCCGGTCGGCTCGACCGGCGCCGTGATCTGGTCTGTGGTCATGGAGTTCCCTCCCGTGCGGGGTTGGTCGATGGCGGCGGGTGGGCCGGCCGCGGCGAGCGCGCGCCGGTCGATCTTGCCGGCCGCGGTCAGCGGCAGCTCGGCGACGTCGACGAACGTGTCGGGGACCATGTGCTCGGGCAGCTGCCCGGCCAGCACGGCGCGCAGGTTCGCCGGGCCGCCCGCCCCCGCGC
>NZ_JAMQQF010000155.1 GCF_023716945.1 Frankia sp. AiPs1
CAGCGACGGCGGGTGACGCTCGCGCGGGGACTGCTGCGGGACTCCCCCGTCCTGGTCCTCGACGAGCCGACGGCGGGGCTCGACGACGCCGCGGCCGAGCCGCTGCTGCGCGCCCTGCGCCGGCTCGCCGCCGACCGGACCGTTCTGGTGATCACCCACGACCTGCGCCTGGCGGCCCGCGCCGACCATCTCGTCGTCCTCGAACGCGGCCGGCTGGCCCGCCCGCCACCGGTAACGTGCCGGCCATGACGGCGTTGCTCGACGACTACGTGGCCCGGTCGAGGAAGGCGGTGGCGGCCGGCTGCCTGCTGTTCGACGCCGCCGGGAGCGTCCTGCTGGTGGAGCCGACGTACAAGCCGAACTGGGAGGTCCCCGGTGGGATCGCCGAGCCCGGCGAGTCGCCGCGGCAAACCGCGCAGCGGGAGCTTGGTGAGGAACTCGGGCTTGACCTGCCGGTCGGGCGGCTGATCTGCGTCGACCATCTCGCCGTCGCCCCGAGCGGGGCGGACGCGCTGCGGTTCCTGTTCGCCGTGGACGGTCCGCCGATCCCGGTGGACGCGTTCGTCCTGCAGGCCGAGGAGATCCGCTCGGCCCGGTACTGCACTCCCGCCGAGGTCGCCGAGCGGGCCGCGGCGCGCCTGGCCCGTCGGATCGCCGCATGCCTGGCCGCCCCGCTCCTGCCGGTGTACCTGGAGGACGGCGCCCCCGCCGGGTGATCCGTCGACGGCCAACCCCCCTTGACCAGATCTGTGACCTGGATAACATAGCTCACCATGTGAGCTGGGTAACATACCCGGCTCTCACCGCCAAGCCCGTCCGACGGGCCGCGTGTGGACGAGATGGAGGGGCTGTGGGTAGCACGGGTGTGTGGGGGAGGAGTCCGCGCCGGGCGCGGGTGGGAGCGGCGCTCCTGGCCGTCGGCCTGGGCTTGTTACCGGCCGCGTGCGGCAGTGACGGCGGCAGTACGGGCGGGGGCGCCGGGGCGGGCGGTGGCGGAGCCACGGCTTCGCCGGCCGGCTCGACCACGACGCTGCCGCCGGGCACGAAGGCGGCCGGCGCGCCAGTGAAGATCGGCTTCATCACCGCGGAGGGTGGCAGCGCGATCTCGCTACCCGAGGTCCGCGAGGGCGCCCAGGCCGCCGCCGCCTACGCCAACGACTACCTCGGCGGCATCGGCGGGCGACCCGTCCAGCTCGTCGTCTGCAAGTCGCAGGAGGACGCGGCCTCCGCCCGGACCTGCGCCAACGAGATGGTCGAACAGAAGGTCACCGCCGTGAACATCGGCACCACGGCCTTCGCCGACTCGATGGTCCCGGTCATCACCGGCGCCAAGATCCCCTACACGACCGGCGTGGCGGCCAGCGGCGCCGAGTTCGTCACCGACGGCGCCTTCTCCTGGACCGGCGGCTTCCCCGCAACGCTCGGTGTCATGGCGCAGACCGCGAAGGACAAGGGCTACAAGAGCGTCTCCCTGTTCGTCACCGACGCCCCTGCGGTGACCGCCGGCGCGAACGCCCTGGGCAAGCCGGTCTTCGCCAAGGCCGGCGTCGGCCTCGACATCGTCCCGATCCCGGTCGGCACGCCGGATGCCACCTCCCAGGTCACCGCGGCGATCAACAAGAAGCCCGGCGCGGTGATCCTCGTCGGGGAGGGGACCTTCTGCAGCACGGTGCTCAAGGGCCTGGTCGCGGTCAACGCCACCCAGCCGAAGTTCGTCATCCAGCCGTGCCTGTCGAAGACCGTCGAGGACGCCGCCCCCGGCGCGTTGGACGCCGCGACGCTGTTCACCCCGGGCGACACCGAAGGCGACAACGCCGAGTCTCGGCTCTACCGCACCGTGATGGGCAAGTACGCGCCGAAGACGGCCCTCGACGGCTACGCGGTGACCGGCTACCAGAACCTGCTGGGCCTCGTCCGCGCGCTCAAGGGCCTCACCGGGGACGTCACCCCCGCCTCCGTGACCAGCACGCTCAAAGCCGCCAAGGACGTGGTCCTGCCAGCCGGCGACGGCCTGACGTTCACCTGCGACGGCACCGCCATCCCGAACCTGAAGGCGCTGTGCTCGACGGGCTCCGTCGTCGCCACCGTCAAGGGCACCAGGGCGACCGACTACCGGACCGTGGACTCGGCCAGCCTGTTCGGCGGCTGATCCCGCACCTCGGCGCGTGGAGTGAGCCCCAGGCCGGCGACGACGGCGACGGCGAGCGACGCTGACCTGGCATCCAGGTCCGTCTTGATCGACGACAGCGCGATGTTGACGATGAAGCGGAGACGGGATGACGAGGCTGCGCGGCCTCGGGTGCCTACCGCCCGGCGTCGGCCGGCGTGGGGTCGGCCGGCGTGGGGTCGGCCGGCGTGGGGTCGGCCGGCGTGGGGTGGAGAGCCAGACCCTCGACGGTCAGGTGCAGCAGGCGGTCGGGGGCGAGGCTGCCGGGCAGGGCCGCGGAGGTCTGCTCATGCGCCCAGGACAGCCCGCTGACCAGGGTGAACAACTCGAGGACGGTCACGTCAGGCCGGATCTGCCCCGCCTGCTGGGCGGCGCGGAGCAGGTCGCCGCCGGCGGTGCGCATCGCCTCGCAGGCGGCGTGCAGCTCGCTCGCGGGGTCGAGCAGGGTCTGGATGAGGGCCGCGGTGAGCCCGCGGTAGGTGCCGTTGAACGCGACGAGTTCACGCAGCCAGGCGAGCAGCGCGGGAGCGGCGGGCCGGGCGGCCGCCACCTCGCCGGCGGATGCGGTCAGGCGCTGGAACTCCTCGCGCAGCACGGCCTCCAGCAGCGCCTCCCGGGCCGGGAAGTGCCGGTAGAGGGTGCCCGTGCCCACGCCGGCGCGGCGGGCGATGTCCTCCAGGGAGGCGCCGGTGCCGTGCTCGGCGAAGGCCACACGGGCCTCGGCCAGCAGCCGCTCGTAGTTGCGGCGGGCGTCGGCGCGCATGGTGCGCGTCCCGCTCGCACCACCCACGCTCCCACCCCCGGTCCGGTGTCGCCCCCACGTGGCCAACCGGAGCCTACCTCCACTATGGTGGTGCATCACCGACCGGAGGCAGCCTCCGGTTAGCTCGGCAGCAGATGAGGGAGCGGGTCGTGACGGCAGTGGACGTGGAGACGGTGACGACGGCGGGCACGCGGGCCACGAGGGCAGGCACGGCGGGTACGCGGGCGACGACGGCCGGGGCGGTGAGCACGGCGCGGGTGGTCGCCGAGACGCGCCGGCGGCTCGGCCGGTACGGCGTGTGGCTGGCCGCGGCCACCCTGCTCGCCACGCCGGTGGCGGTCCAGCGCCGCCAGTTCGACCGCATCGAGCGCCTGGGCTACGGCTCGCTGTGGGGCGCCGAACCGCCGGCCGGCGCTCCGGTCAGCGGCCGGGAGGCGTTCACCCAGCACGGCCTGATGCTGGCCGCGACCGAGCGGATCGTCGTCGGCACCGGCATCGCCAACGTGACCGTCCGCGAGCCGGCCGCCATGCACACCGGGGCCGCCACCCTCGCCGAGGCGTACCCGGACCGGTTCGTGCTCGGGCTCGGCGGGCAGCAGGGGTCACGCCCGCTGACCGCGCTCGGCGACTACCTGCGGGCGGTGGACGACGTCGCGGCCTGGCTCCTACCCGCGCCGCGCTACCCGCGGGTACTCGCCGCCCTGGGCCCGCGCGCCCACCGGCTCGCCCGCGACCACGCCGACGGGGTGCACCCGTTCCTGCAGCCGGTGGCGCACACCGCCGCGGCCCGCGCCGCCGTCGGCCCGGACCGGCTCGTCATCCCGCATCAGGCCGTGGCACTCGAGGCCGACCCGGCGACTGCTCGGGGACAACTACGCGCCATCTTCAACGCCGGGGCGGTGACCGCGGAGTCCCCGTACACCAGGAACTACCGGCGCCTCGGCTACGACGACGCGGACCTGTCCGGCGGACGCAGCGACCGGCTCGTCGACGACATCCTCGCCTGGGGAGACGAGGCCACCGTGGCGGCCCGGCTGGCCGCCCACCTGGCCGCCGGCGCCGACCACGTGCTCGTGCACCCGTTCGCCGCGGACCTCCCGGCGGCCGTCGACCAGCTCGAACGGCTGGCCCCGCTGCTGACCGGCGCCTGAGGGTGTCGAGCAGCGTCCGGCCGAGCGTGCCGAGCTAGCCGGACGCGCCGGCAGGGCGGGCGTAGGCCATTACCATCGCCAATCGTGACCATCGACGCTTCCCGTGACGGCAATCCCACGGACGACGCGGCGGGCGGTGGCGACCAGAGCGCCGCGTCAGCCTCGCGGTCGGCGGGTCGACCGGTGGCCAGGCCGGCCGAGCCGGTCGATCTGCGCAGCGACACGGTGACCCGGCCGACCACGGCGATGCGTAAGGCGATGGCGCAGGCCGAGGTCGGCGACGACCACTACGGCGAGGACCCTTCGGTGCGGGCCCTGGAGGAGTACGCCGCGGACCTGCTCGGCCACGAAGCGGCCGTGTTCGTGCCGAGCGGGACCATGGGCAACTTCGTCGCCCTGCGCGCCAGCGCCCAGGTCGGCACCGAGGTCATCGCCGACACCGAGGCGCACATCGTGACCTACGAGATGGGCGGCCTGGCCTCGCTCGGCGGAATCCAGACCCGCACGCTGCCCGGGCTGGTTGACACCGCGGACCTGGCGGACGTCGCCGCGGCGATCCGCTCGCACAGCGTCGGCGGGGACTACGGCGTCGGCGGCAACTACAGCATGGTCCGCACGAGCGTGCTGGCCGTGGAGAACACGGCCGCGAGGGCAGGCGGGCGGGTCTGGGCGCCGGCACGGCTGGACCAGTTGGGCGACCTCGCCACCGCCGCCGGGATCGCGCTGCACTGCGACGGCGCCCGGCTGTGGAACGCGGCCGTGGCCGGCGCCGTCGAACCACGCCGGCTCGCGGAACCGTTCACGACCCTGTCCGTCTGCCTGTCCAAGGGGCTCGGTGCCCCGGTCGGGTCGCTGGTGATCTGCGACGCCGGTCGGGTCGACGAGGTCCGGAACTGGCGCCGTCGGCTCGGCGGGGCGATGCGCCAGTCCGGCGTGCTGGCCGCGGCGGGCCTGCACGCGCTGCACCACCACATCGAACGCCTCGCCGAGGATCACCGGCGGGCGGGCGAGCTCGCCGCGCTGCTCGCCGACGCCGCGCCCGACCACGTGGATCCCAAGCAGGTCGAGACCAACATGGTCCTCGTCAAGGTCGCCGACGCCGGACGGTTCACTCGCCGCGCCGCGGAGCAGGGCGTGCTGATCGGCGCGACCGGCCCGACCACCCTGCGGATCGTCACCCACCTCGACGTCGACGACGCGGGCATCCGCCACGCCGGCTCGGTCCTCGCCGGCCTGCTGCACGCCGAGCCGGCCACCGCCTAGAACTGGCCGGTCACGGGGACGTGGCAGCGGGCCCGGTGCGGAGCGCAGACTCGGTACGCGGCAGGCTCAGCTCGCGGCGGGCGTGGTGACGTTGGGCCCGAGCAGCTTGAACACGGCGCCGGTGGGGTCGGCGGCCGCGGCGAGGCGGCCGTACGGGGTGTCCTCGGCCGGCAGGACGACCGAGCCGCCGAGCGCAGCGACCCGTTCGAGCGCCGCGTCCGTGTCCGCCGTGGCGAAGTACACCGACCAGTGCGCCGGCACGCCGTCCGGCAGGAAACCGCTCGCGTCCATGATCCCGGCGTGCGCGGCGTCGCCCGGCCCGTAGGTCGAGTAACGGAACTCCGGGGTGTCGGCGGCGACGTGGACATCCCAGCCGAAGACATCACGGTAGAAGGGGACCGCGGCGTCGTACTCCCGGGTGAGCAGCTCGAACCAGCCCGGCGCGCCCGGCTCGGCGGCGACCCCGAAGCCGCTGTGCGAGCCGGGCTGCCACAGGCCGACGGCCGCGCCGCCCGGGTCGGTCACCACGGCCATGACACCGAGGTCGGCCACGGCCATCGGCCCGACGATCACCCCACCGCCGTGCTCGGTCGCGGCGGCGACGGTCTTCTCCGCGTCGGGCGTGGACAGGTAGACCGACCAGCCGTCGGGTGCGTCCATCCCCGGCTGCTTGGGCATCAGGCCGCCGACGCGGACGCCGTCCTTCGTGAGGTTGGTGTAGCCGCCGAACTCGGCGGCGGGCTCCTCGGCCCCCCAACCGAACAGCTCGCCGTAGAAGACCTTGGCGCCGGCGGCGTCGGAGGTCATCAGGTCGACCCAACAGGGGGCGCCGGCCGGGATGTTGTCTCGCGTGGGCATGGTGACTCCTTCGAGTGCTGCGAACCGTGCCACCACCCTGGACCCCACCACCGACAGTTTTTGCTGGTCGCCTGGCGGGACGCCGCCCGGAGGCAACGACGGGGACACGGTTCGGGCCCGCGGCGGGATCGTCGACCCGGCTGGGATCGTCGACCCGGGTGGCCATCGGTCGCACGGAACGCCTGTGACCAGGGCGTACCCACGCCCTGGTCGGCGCATCCCGGCCCGGGCCACGCGCCACCGGCCGCCACCGGTGCCGGCCGTCGGACTCAGGGCTCGACGATGACCTTGTCGTCGAGCAGGCGGCGGATCTCCGTCTCGCCATAGCCGAGTTCGGTGAGGACCTCGCGGGAATGTTGACCCAGGGTCGGTCCAGCGCGCCGGGCCGCCGGCAGTTCGTCGTCGAACTGCACCGGAGCGGCCGCGAGCCGGACGTCGGGATGCTCGGGGTGCGCCATGAGATAGCCGTTCTCGACGACCGCCGGGTCGGCGACGACCTCCATCGGGGTCGCGAAGAACGAGAAGATGCAGCCCTGGGCGCGCAGCTTCGCGTCCACCTCGGCGTGGCCGAGCGTGGTGATGACCGCGTTGATCCGCTCGTGGATCACCGGCCAGCCGGCCTTGCGCGAGGCCGGGTCGGGGAAGCGGGCGACGAGATCGTCCAGGCCGAGAGCCCGGCAGGCCTGCTCCCAGTAGCGTGCCTCGTCGATCATCATCAGGGACACCCACCGGCCGTCGGCGGTCCGGTACTGGCGCACGAGCGGCGAGATCTGCTCGTCGGCCGCCATCGGCATCTGCCCGCCGGCCAGGGTCGTGTAGGCCAGGTCTGGCCCGAGCGTCCAGGCCGCCGAGCCGAGCAGGGAGGTGTCGACCACGATGCCCTTGCCGGTCCGCCCCACGTGGACGAGCCCGGCGCAGATGCCGCCGGCGAGAAACATTCCACTCGGGCCGTCGCCGAGGGCCGGGCGCTGCTTGGTCGGGCGCGCCGCGTCCGCGTCGGTCAGGACGTGGGCAACGCCGCCGCGCGCCCAGTACGAGACGCCGTCGAACCCGCCGGCCTCCGCGTCTGGCCCGCGCTGCCCCTGACCGTGCCCGCGGGCGTACACGATGGTCGGGTTGAGCGCGAAGACGTCGGCCGGTTCGGTGCGCAGCTTGCGGCGGACGCGGGGAAGCTGGTTGGTGATGTACACCTCGGCCCAGCGCACGAGTTTCTCGAAGATCTCGCGGCCCGCGGGCTGCTCAACATCTAAGGCGATGCCGCGCTTGTTGCGGTTGAACAGCTCGAACTGGAAGTCGTAGCCGTCCTTCGTGGCCACCATGCCGCTGGCGATGATCCGGCGCATGGCGTCGCCGGCCAGCCGCTCGATCTTGACCACATCCGCGCCGAAGTCACCGAGCGCCGCCGCGGCCGACGGCACGAAGCCGTGCTCGGAGAAGTCGAGGACCCGGACGCCCTCCAACGGTCTGGTCATGACTGCTCTCCCTGTCTAGGTTCTCTTTTGCGCGGAACGTAACACCACCAGCTGGGCCGAAGTCATGGTCAGCGACGGCGGGCCAGGGCCGCACCCGGCACGCCTGGCACGCCTGGTGGTGCCGCGCTGGACGGTCGGCGACCGGGGTGCCGGGAATGCGTTCCGGCGGTCGCCGGGCGCGGGAGGATGAGGCCCATGGGCGCATACCAGCGGGAGTACGACCGGGCCGCGAACGATCCCGAGGGATTCTGGGCGGACGCCGCGCAGGCACTCGACTGGACCCGGCCGCCGCGGCGGATCCTCGACGCCGCCGACGCGCCGTTCACCCGCTGGTTTCCCGACGCCGAGCTCAACACCTGCGCCAATGCCCTCGACCGGCACGTCGCCGCGGGCCGGGGCGACGCACTCGCGCTGATCTACGACTCGCCGGTCACCGACACGATCCGCCGCTTCACCTTCGCCGAGCTGACCGACGAGGTGGCGCGCGCCGCCGGGGCGCTGGCCGCGCTCGGGGTCGGCCACGGCGACCGGGTCATCATCTACCTGCCGATGATCCCCGCGGCGGTGGTGAGCATGCTGGCCTGCGCCCGGCTCGGCGCGGTGCACTCGGTGGTCTTCGGCGGGTTCGCGGCGGCCGAACTCGCCGCCCGGATGGACGACGCTCAGGCGAAGGTCGTCGTCAGCGCCTCCTGCGGCATCGAGCCGACGCGGCTGGTGCCGTACAAGCCAATTCTCGACGAGGCGATCGCGCTGGCCGCCCACGCTCCCGCCGCGACCCTCATCGTCCAGCGAGACCGGCAGCGCTGCTCGATGGTCGCCGGCCGGGACCACGACTGGGAAGCGTCGCTGGCCGCGGCCACGCCGCGCCCGCCCGTGCCGGTCGCCGCCACCGACCCGCTCTACATCCTCTACACGTCGGGCACCACCGGCCGGCCGAAGGGGATCGTGCGCGACAACGGCGGCCACGCCGTCGCCCTGGCCTGGTCGATGGGCAACATCTACGGGGTCCGGGCGGGGGACGTCATGTGGGCGGCCTCCGACGTGGGCTGGGCGGTCGGGCACTCGTACGCGGTCTACGCCCCGCTGCTCGCCGGCGCGGCGACCGTGCTCTACGAAGGCAAACCGGTGGGCACACCGGACGCCGGCGCCTTCTGGCGGGTGGTCGCCGAGCACGGGGTCAACGTGCTGTTCACCGCGCCGACGGCGATCCGGGCGATCAAGAAGGAGGACCCGGCGGGCGCCCTGATCCGCGGGTACGACCGCTCGTCGCTGCGCGCGCTGTTCCTGGCCGGCGAACGGCTCGACCCGGCCACCTACGACTGGGCCGTCGCGACCCTGGGCATCCCGGTGATCGACAACTACTGGCAGACGGAGACGGGCTGGCCCATCTGCGCCAACCCGATCGGCCTGGAGCCGCTGCCCGCCCGGGCGGGCTCCCCCACCGTGGCGATGCCGGGCTACGACGTGCGGGTGCTGGACCCGGCGGGCCAGCCCGTCCCCGCCGGCACGGAGGGCGCAATCTGCCTGCGCCTGCCGCTGCCGCCCGGCGCCCTGCCGACGCTGTGGGCGGACGACGATCGGTACGTCGCGTCCTACCTGTCCGCCTTCGACGGGTACTACCTGACCGGCGACGGCGGCTACCTCGACGCCGACGGGTACCTGTTCGTGCTGGGCCGCACCGACGACGTGATCAACGTGGCCGGGCACCGGCTGTCCACCGGCTCGATGGAGGCCGTCCTCGCCGCGCATCCGGCCGTGGCCGAATGCGCCGTCGTCGGCGTCGCGGACGCGGTGAAGGGCCAGGTGCCGCGCGGGCTGGTGGTGCTGAAGACCGGAGTCGACATCGGGCCGGACGCCCTCGCCGCGGAACTGGTCGCCCGCGTCCGCGCGGAGATCGGGCCGGTGGCGGCGTTCCAGCGGGTCGACGTGGTGGCGGCCCTGCCCAAGACCCGCTCCGGCAAGATCCTGCGCCGGACCATGCGCGAGATCGCCGACGGCCGCTCCCCCGCCGTCCCGCCGACCATCGAGGACGCCACCGTCCTCGACGCCCTGCGCCCCGTCCTCACCGCCGCTCCCTGATCACACCGCCGCCGTGCGAGGCCGTCAGTGGTGGAAGGACGCCGCCTCGCCGTCCGGCGGGGGCGGCGGGAGGGGCCGCCCGGCGCCGGTCAGCCTGTCCACGACCCGGCGCAGGTCGGCGACGAGCAGCCCGGCGAGATCGCGGCTGAACTCGTGGCGTACCACGATCCGCAGCACGGCGAGATCGGTCAGGTCCGGCGGGAACCGGTAGGCGGGCACCAGCCAGCCGCGGGTGCGCAGCAGCTCGGAGACGTCGAAGACGGTGTACTCGGTGATCTCGTCGCGCAGCCGGAACGCGAACGCGGGAATCCCGCTGCCGTCGGAGACGAGTTCGAAGGGACCCATCCGGGCCACCTCGTCGGCGAGCCACCGGGCGTTGTCCCGGCACGCCTGGGCCACCCGGCGATAGCCGGCGAAGCCCAACTGGAGCAGCGTGTAGTACTGGGCGACGACCTGGGCCCCGGGGCGGGAGAAGTTCAGCGAGAACGTCGGCATCGTCCCGCCGAGGTAGTCCACCTCGAACACGAGCTCGGCCGGCAGATGGGCGCGGTCGCGCCACAGCACCCAGCCGACCCCCGGGTAGACCAGCCCGTACTTGTGCCCCGACGCGTTGATCGACACAACCCGGTCAAGCTGGAAGTCCCAGATCAACTCGGGGTCGCAGAATGGGGCGACGAACCCGCCGGACGCGCCGTCGACGTGCACCGGCACGTCCGGGCCACCGCCGGCGGCCAACTGGTCGAGCGCGGCGGCGATCTCGGCGACCGGCTCGTAGCTGCCGTCGAACGTCGAGCCGAGGATCGCCACGACACCGATCGTGTTCTCGTCGCAGCGCGCGGCGGCCTCGTCGGCAGTCAGATGGGTGCGGCCCGGGGCCATCGGAACCAGCCGTGGCTCCACGTCCCAGTAGCGGGCGAACTTGTCCCAGCACACCTGGACGTTGGCGCCCATGACGAGGTTGGGCCGGTCGGCCGGAGCGCCCGCCGCCTGTCGCCGAGCCCGCCAGCACCGCAGCAGCGCCAGGCCGGCGAGCATGCACGCCTCGGAGGAGCCGGTGGTCGAACAGCCGACCGCATGCTCCGAGTCGGGGGCGTGCCACAGGTCCGCGAGAATGTTGACGCAGCGCTTTTCCAGCTCCGCCGTCTGCGGGTACTCATCCTTGTCGATCATGTTCTTCGGCGCGCACTCGGCCATCAGCCGATCGGCCTGGGGGTCCATCCAGGTGGTCACGAACGTCGCCAGGTTCAGCCGCGCGTTGCCGTCGAGCATCAGCTCGTCATGGACGATCTGGTAGGCGGTCTCGGGCGAGATCGACTCCTGCGGTATTCGGAACCGGGGGACGACCGCGTCCTCACCCGGCCGGACCAGCTGCGGCCGCACGTCGACCATCTGCTCCGCCTGCGCCCCACTCGCCTTCCCGTGCAGAGCCATCCGGTGTCCCCTCCAGTCGGGTCATCTCCAGCAGGGTCATCCCCGGCCGGCCCTCGTCGGCGCACCCGAGTCTGCAACGCACGAGTCCGGCAACCGCCGGCGACATCCCGGTGACCGAGGTCGGATCGCGCCGCCTCCAACCGACGGCGAGACGTCCCCGCAGGACAGCTGCCTGTCGCACGAAATCCGACCACCCACCGCAATTAATTGACCGCGCGCCACACAACCTGTTTGAGTCGGTGACGGATGCCACACCACGTGACCTCACCCACTGCTTTCCGCCCCGCGCGAGGAGGGCCCATGAGCTCGGAGTTCGCCTGGTCCGCTGAGCAGGTCGAGCTGCGTCGGACGGTACGCGCGTTCGCCGCGGAGGTCAGTCCGCAGGAGGAAGTCCGGCGGCTGATGGCGTCGCCGCTCGGCCACGATCCCGCCGTCTGGTCCCGGCTCGGCGAGGAGCTCGGTGTGCTCGGCCTCGCCACGGACGAGGAGTACGACGGCGTCGGCGACGGGCTGGTCTCTCAGGCGGTGGTGATCGAGGAGCTGGGTCGGGCACTTGTGTGCGGGCCGCTGCTCGGTTCGATCATTCTCGGCGCCACGGCGCTGGGGGGCCTGAGCGACAAGGCGGCGCGGGCCGAGCTGCTGCCGGGGCTGGTCGCCGGCCGCACCACCGCCGCGCTGGTGGCGCCGTTGCACCGGGGCGGATTCGACCCGGCCGCCGTCACCGTGACCGCCACCGCCC
>NZ_JAMQQF010000156.1 GCF_023716945.1 Frankia sp. AiPs1
GGTCGACGGGCCGCCCGTGACCTGAACCGCGCGCGCCGCCGGCCCGAGCGGCGCGTACGGGCGCGCGGCGCGGGGCCGCCGTACTTACTCGGGCCACCCGTGGTCATGCCCGGAAATGTGACGTTATACGGCCGTGATCTCCTGGACATATATGATCACGGCGCTTCGACGCGGCGCGTGGCACACTCGACAGGAGGCAGCCGGCGCTGGGCCAGCGCTGTCATGTCTCGTTTCACCTCGGACAGCGTCGTCCGCACCTCCTTCAGCCCCTGAAGATGGACAGGACTTCGCCGGATGCCGAGTGCGCAAGGTCTTTACGACCCCACCTTCGAACACGACGCCTGTGGTGTCGGCTTCGTCGTCGACGTGCGCGGCCGACGTAGCCATGAACTGGTCGACCAAGGCCTGACCGTGCTGCGCAACCTCGATCATCGGGGTGCCTCGGGCAGCGACCCGGACACCGGCGACGGAGCCGGCATCCTGGTCCAGGTCCCCGATCTGTTCCTGCGTGACGTGGTCGACTTCGTTCTGCCCGCACCCGGGCGTTACGCCGTCGGCATCGCCTTCCTCCCGCAGGTCGCGGGGGAGCGCGACGACGCGGTGCGCACGATCAGCCGCATCGTCCGCCAGGAGGGCCTGCGGGTCCTCGGCTGGCGCGAGGTGCCGACGGTCAGCCACATCGTCGGGCACGCGGCCCGCGAGGTGGAGCCGCGCATGCGCCAGCTCTTCCTCGCGCTGCCCGGAAGTCTGCCCGGCGCGGCGGCGAAGGGCGTGGCGAACGGGCAGGGGCCGGCCGAGGGTGCCGCCGCGGGCGGTGCCGACGCCGGCTTCGACGTGGGTGACCTGGAACGCCGGGCGTTCTGCGTGCGCAAGCGGATCCGGCGGGAGACCGGTGTCTACCTGTCGTCGCTGTCGTCGCGGACCCTGGTCTACAAGGGCATGCTGACCACGCATCAGCTCTCGGCCTACTTCCCCGACCTCGACGACCCGCGGTTCGCCAGCTCCATCGCGCTCGTGCACAGCCGCTTCTCGACGAACACGTTCCCGAGCTGGCCGCTGGCACACCCCTACCGGTTTGTCGCGCACAACGGCGAGATCAACACGGTCCGTGGCAACCGGAACTGGATGCGGGCCCGCGAGGCGCTGCTGGCCAGCGACCTCATCCCCGGCGACCTGGCCCGGCTGTTCCCGATCTGCGCGGATGGCGCGAGCGACTCGGCGAGCTTCGACGAGGTGCTGGAGCTGCTGCACCTCGCCGGGCGCAGCCTGCCGCACTCGGTGCTGATGATGATCCCCGAGGCGTGGGAGAACCACGCCGAGATGGATCCGGCGCTGCGGGCCTTCTACGAGTTCCACTCCACCCTGATGGAGCCCTGGGACGGGCCGGCGTCGATCGCGTTCACCGACGGCACCGTGATCGGCGCGGTCCTCGACCGCAACGGCCTGCGTCCGTCGCGGTACTGGGTGACCGACGACGGGCTGGTCGTGATGGCCTCCGAGGTCGGCGTGCTCGACATCCCGCCGCACAAGATCGTTCAGAAGGGTCGGCTGCAGCCGGGCCGGATGTTCCTCGTCGACACGGCGCAGCGGCGCATCGTCAGCGACGAGGAGATCAAGTCGGAGCTGGCGACCGCCGCCCCGTACGCCGAGTGGCTGCACGCCGGGCTGATCTCGCTGGACGACCTGCCCGACCGTGAGCAGGTCATCTACGGTCACTCCTCGGTGCTGCGCCGCCAGCAGGTCTTCGGCTACACCGAGGAGGAGCTGCGCGTCCTGGTCGCGCCGATGGCGCGTGCCGGCGCCGAGCCGATCGGCTCGATGGGCACCGACACCCCCGTCGCCGTGCTCTCCAGCCGTCCCCGGCTGCTGTTCGACTACTTCACCCAGCTGTTCGCGCAGGTCACCAACCCGCCGCTGGACGCGATCCGGGAGGAGCTGGTCACCAGCCTCGGGCGGACCCTGGGCCCGGAGGGCAACCTGCTCGCGCCGTCGCCGGCGTCGTGCCGGATGGTGCACCTGCCCTACCCGGTGATCTCCAGCGGTCAGCTCTCGAAGATCATCGGTATCAACGACGACGGCGACATGCCCGGCTTCGCCTCGGTGACCGTGCGCGGCCTCTACGACGTCGACGGTGGCGGGGCAGCGCTCGCGGCCCGCCTCGACGAGATCTGCGCCGGGGTCAGCGAGGCCATCGCCGACGGGGCGCGCATCGTCGTGCTCTCCGACCGTGACTCCGACGAGCGCAAGGCGCCGATCCCGTCGCTGCTGCTCACCGCGGCCGTGCACCACCACCTGATCCGGGAGCGGACCCGGACGAAGGTCGGCCTCATCGTCGAGTGCGGCGACGCCCGCGAGGTCCACCACATCGCCCTGCTCACCGGCTACGGCGCGGCGGCGGTCAACCCGTACCTGGCGTTCGAGTCGATCGACAGCCTGATCGCCGAGGGCGAGATCGCCGACGTGTCCCGGGAGCAGGCCGAGAAGAACCTGATCAAGGCGCTCGGCAAGGGCGTGCTGAAGGTGATGTCCAAGATGGGCATCTCCACCGTCGCCAGCTACACCGGCGCCCAGGTCTTCGAGGCGATCGGACTGTCCCAGGAGCTGGTCGACTCCTACTTCGTCGGCACCCCCTCGCGCCTGGACGGCATCGGGCTCGACGTCATCGCCGACGAGGTCGCCGCCCGGCACCGCCGCGCGCACCCGCGAGTCGCCTCGGAGCTCGCCCATCGGGGCCTGGAGGTCGGCGGCGAGTACCAGTGGCGGCGCGAGGGCGAGATCCACCTGTTCAACCCGGAGACCGTCTTCCTGCTCCAGCACGCCACCCGGACCCGCCAGTACGACGTCTTCCAGCAGTACACCGGCAAGGTCGACGACCTGTCCCGGGAGAACTCGACCCTGCGCGGGCTGTTCGAGCTGCGCACCGGGGTGCGCCCGCCGGTGCCGATCGACGAGGTCGAACCGGTCTCGGAGATCGTCAAGCGGTTCGCCACCGGCGCCATGTCCTACGGGTCGATCAGCGCGGAGGCGCACGAGACCCTGGCGATCGCGATGAACCGGCTCGGCGGCAAGTCGAACACCGGTGAGGGCGGCGAGGACGCCCGCCGCTTCGTCCCCGACGCCAACGGGGACCTGCGCCGCTCAGCGGTCAAGCAGGTCGCCAGTGGCCGGTTCGGGGTGACCAGCGAGTACCTGGCCAACGCCGACGACATCCAGATCAAGATGGCGCAGGGGGCCAAGCCCGGCGAGGGCGGCCAGCTCCCCGGCCACAAGGTCTACCCGTGGATCGCGAAGACCCGGCACTCGACGCCGGGCGTGGGGCTGATCTCCCCGCCGCCGCACCACGACATCTACTCGATCGAGGACCTCGCCCAGCTCATCCACGACCTGAAGAACGCCAACCCGAAGGCGCGGGTGCACGTCAAGCTGGTCGCCGAGGTCGGCGTCGGCACGGTCGCCGCCGGCGTCTCCAAGGCCCATGCCGACGTGGTGCTGATCTCCGGGCACGACGGCGGCACCGGCGCGTCCCCGCTGACCTCGCTCAAGCACGCCGGCGCCCCCTGGGAGCTGGGCCTGGCCGAGACCCAGCAGACGTTGCTGCTCAACGGGCTGCGCGACCGGATCGTCGTGCAGGTCGACGGCCAGCTCAAGACCGGCCGCGACGTCATCGTCGGCGCGCTGCTCGGCGCCGAGGAGTTCGGGTTCGCCACCGCGCCGCTGGTCGTCGCCGGCTGCGTGATGATGCGCGTCTGTCACCTGGACACCTGTCCGGTCGGCGTGGCCACCCAGAACCCGGCGCTGCGGGAGCGGTTCACCGGTAAGCCGGAGTTCGTCGAGGCGTTCTTCACCTTCATCGCCGAGGAGGTCCGCGCCTACCTCGCGGCGCTGGGCTTCCGGTCCCTGCAGGAGGCCGTCGGCCGCGTCGACCTGCTCGACGCCCGCGCGGCGGTGGAGCACTGGAAGGCCTCCGGGCTGGACATCACCCCGCTGCTGCACACCCCCGAGCGGCCGTTCGGCGGGTCGCTGAACTGCACCTCCAGCCAGGACCACGGGCTGGACAAGGCGCTGGACAACTCGCTGATCCAGCTCTGCGAGGGGGCGCTCGACGACGGCCGGCCGGTCTGGCTGGAGATGCCGATCCGCAACGTCAACCGCACCGTCGGCACCATGCTCGGTTACGAGGTGACGAAGCGGTACGGCGCGGCCGGGCTGCCCGACGACACGATCCAGCTGCGCTTCACCGGGTCCGCCGGGCAGAGCTTCGGCGCCTTTGCGCCGAGGGGCATGACGCTGACCCTCGAGGGCGACGTGAACGACTACACCGGCAAGGGCCTGTCCGGCGGCAAGATCTTCGTGTTCCCGCCGAAGGAGTCGCCGCTGCGCGCCGAGGAGAACATCGTCGCCGGCAACGTCCTGCTCTACGGGGCGACGGCGGGGGAGGCGTTCTTCCGCGGGATCGTCGGCGAGCGGTTCTGCGTGCGCAACTCCGGGGCGACGGCGGTCGTCGAGGGGGTCGGCGACCACGGCTGCGAGTACATGACCGGCGGCACGGTGCTGGTCCTCGGCGCGATCGGGCGCAACTTCGCCGCCGGCATGAGCGGCGGCGTGGCGTACCTGTACGACCCGGTCGAGGCCCGGATCAACACCGAGATGGTCGACGTCGAGAGCCTGGAGGCCGCCGACGAGACGGTCGTGCGCGACCTGCTCGTCCGTCACCGCCGGGAGACCGGCTCGACGGTGGCCGCGCGGCTCTACGCCGACTGGGAGAACGTGCGCGGCGCGTTCCGCAAGGTCATGCCGCGCGACTACAAGCGGGTGCTCTCCGCGATCCGCCAGGCCGAGGAGCAGGGCCTCGTCGCCGAAGACGTGATCATGGCGGCGAGTCGTGTCTGACCGGCGCACGGTGTCTGACCCGCGCAGGGTGCCTGACCGGCGCACGGTGCGCGGTGGGCCCGCCGCGCAGCAGCTGATGGTAGCCGGATCCGTCCGGCCCGGACGGATCCGACAGGAGTGTCATGGCTGACCCGACAGGCTTCCTCAAGCACCGCCGGGAGCTGCCGAAGCGCCGGCCGGTCGACCTCCGCCTCCAGGACTGGCGGGAGGTCTACCAGCCCTTTCCCGAGGAGCACCTGCGCGAGCAGGCCGGCCGGTGCATGGACTGCGGCATCCCGTTCTGCCACAACGGCTGCCCGCTCGGGAACATCATCCCCGAGTGGAACGACCTGACCCGGCGCGGGGACTGGGCCGACGCGATCGAGCGGCTGCACGCGACGAACAACTTTCCCGAGTTCACCGGCCGGCTGTGCCCGGCGCCGTGCGAGGCGGCCTGCGTGCTGGGCATCGGGGACGATCCGGTGACCATCAAGCAGGTCGAGGTCAGCATCATCGACCGGGCCTGGGCGGACGGCACCGTCGTGCCGGTGCCGCCGACGGTGCGCACCGGCAAGCGGGTCGCGGTCGTCGGCTCCGGGCCGGCCGGGCTCGCCGCCGCCCAGCAGCTCACCCGCGCCGGGCACGACGTCGTCGTCTACGAGCGGGCGGACCGGGTCGGCGGGCTGCTGCGCTACGGCATCCCCGAGTTCAAGATGGAAAAGAAGGTCGTCGACCAGCGGCTCGCCCAGATGGAGGCCGAGGGCACCTCGTTCGTCACCTCCTGCAACGTCGGGGTCGACATCTCCGCCGACGAGCTGCGTTCCTCCTACGAGGCGGTCGTGCTGGCGGGTGGCTCGACGGTCGGTCGCGACCTGCCGGCCCCCGGCCGGGAGTTCGGTGGCATCCACCTCGCCATGGAGTTCCTGGTACCGGCGAACCGGGTCGCGCAGGGTGACGCGGTGACCTCGCCGATCTCGGCGAAGGGCAAGCGGGTCGTCATTATCGGCGGCGGTGACACCGGCGCGGACTGCCTGGGCACCTCGCATCGTCAGGGCGCGGCGTCGGTGCACCAGCTTGAAATCATGCCGCGGCCACCGGAGCTGCGGGCGCCGGCGAACCCGTGGCCGTCGTACCCGATCGTCTACCGGGTCTCCAGCGCGCACGAGGAGGGCGGCGAGCGGGTGTTCGCCGTCAACACCGAGCGGTTCCTCGGCGACGACGAGGGCAACGTGCGGGCGCTGCGCATGCACGAGGTCCGTTTCGTCGCCGGGAAGTTCGAGAAGGTCGAGGGCACCGACGTCGAGCTGCCCTGCGAGCTGGTGCTGCTGGCGATGGGATTCACCGGCCCGGAGAAGCCCGGCCTGCTGACCGATCTCGGCGTCGAGCTCGACCCGCGGGGCAACGTCGCGCGCGACGCCGGCTGGTCGTCGTCGGTGCCCGGGGTGTTCGTCGCCGGGGACATGGGCCGCGGCCAGTCGCTGGTCGTCTGGGCGATCTCGGAGGGACGCGCGGCGGCCGCGGCGGTCGACCGCTACCTCATGGGCCGCACCGACCTGCCCGAGCCGATCACCCCCACCCGTCGCTGACGGCGACGGCCGCCCCCGCGTGGGGCGGCCGTCGCGGTGGGCCCCGCTGCTGTCGCCGATTGCAGCCGCGTGGGCCGGAAGTTCTTCGCGTTGGCTGACTTTCCGCTGTGATGTGCCTTGCTCCGTGCCGGATCTGCCCCGATTGACCGAGATCCGCTGGGGGCGTCGGCGCTGGTGGCGGTACCGTCCTGTCCTATGAGGCTCGTGCTGCTCGGCCCCCCGGGCTCCGGCAAGGGAACGCAGGGCGCGCGCATCAGCGCCCGCCACGGCATTCCCGCGATCTCCACCGGCCAGCTCTTCGACCGGCAGATCGCCGCGGGAACGGAGCTGGGCCGTCGCGCCGAGCGGTATGTCCGCGCCGGCGAGCTCGTGCCCGACGAGATCGTCCTGGACATGGTCGCCGAACGGCTCGCCGACGGCGTGGACTGCGCCGTCGGCTTCCTGCTCGACGGCTTCCCCCGCACCTACCCGCAGGCCGAGGCGCTGGACCGGATGCTCGCCGCGAGCTGCGGACCCCTCGACGCGGTCGTCGACCTCGACGTCGACATCGACGAGGTGCTCGACCGCATCCGCCGCCGCGCGCACACCGAGGACCGCGTCGACGACGCCGAGGACACCGCGCGCCGCCGGCTGAAGGTCTTCGCGCAGGAGACCGCGCCGCTGCGCCGCTACTACAGCCGCAGCGGCCTGCTGCGCACCGTCGACGGCGGGGGCACGCCCGACGAGGTGGCCGCCCGCATCGAGCGGGTGCTGGCGGACACCGCTCACCCCGACCTGGCGACTCCCTACCAGCAGCCCCCCGACCTGCACCACCCCGAGCTGCACCTCCCCGGCTGACGCTGCCCGGCTGACGCATCGCGGCTGACGCATCGCGGCTGACGCAACCCGCGGCGGGGGATCCTGGGGGAGCCCGGGGGAGTCACCGGTCGACGCCGCCCGCGATGCCCCGCGTCGAGGCGCGATATCTTGACGGCGGTGAGCCAGGGCGCGGATGAGCGGGAGCCGTCGGTACGGGCCGGGCGGGGCGCGAGCGTCCCCAGGCCGCTGAACACGGGCCGCCGCCGCGCCGCGCACGCCGCCCTCGTCGCCCTCGTCGTGTTCTGCGGGCTGCCGCTGGTGGTCATCCTCACCGCGACGCGGACCGTGCTGAACCCGGCCTTCTACTCCCAGTCGCTGGCTCGGGCGCACGCCTACGACCGCATCTACACCGAGGTCCTGCCCGACCCGGCGGTCGACACCCTGCTCGCCGGGCTGCCCATCGACAGCTCACTGGTCACCGCGAACCTGCGCACGGTGCTGCCGCCGGCGACGGTGCAGGAGATGACCGACGAGCAGATCACCCGGATCGTCGACTACCTGCGCGCCCGGACCGGCGACGTCGAGCTCGCCGTCGACCTGCGGCCGATCTTCGGCAACATCTCCGGCCTCGCCAACCGCTACATCGCCGGCGAGCTCGGCACCGGCACCAGCTACCGGGCCGCCTCCGTGCAGGACTTCACCCACGGCGTGCTGACCGCGCTGGACGACATCGCGGCGGGCCGCCCCCCGGCGTCGCTGCCCAGCATCGAGCTGACCCCGCAGGACACCGACCGGATCCTGCCGCTCGTGCTCGACCGGGTGGATCCAGCGACCCGCGCGCGGGTCGGCCCCGAGCTGCGGGCGCTGCTGCGCTCCGGGGACGTGGCCGGGGCACTGGCCCTGATCGGCCCGCAGGTCTTCCAGGGCGACGAGCGGGCCACCGCCCGACTCCAGGCGTCGCTGCACGGCTCCACCCTCGACCTCGGCCTGCGCCTGTCGGATCTGCGGGACTCCCCGGCGATCACCGCGATCGACCGCCTGCATGACGTCGCCGCCACCCTGATCTGGGCGACCGTGCTGCTCAGCCTGATCATGGCGGGTGCGTTGGCCGGCATCGTCGTGCTGGCCGGGCGGCGGGGGGTGTCGCGGGTCCGTGCGGCGGCCGGGGCGGTGATCGCGGTCGGGCTCGGGGCGGCCCTGCTCGGGGCGGTGCTGCGCCTGACTCTGCCCAATCCGCTGACCTCGCTCGCCGGCCCGCACTCGCCGTTGCCCCCCGGGGCAAGCAAGGTGCTCGTCGACTTCTCCCGGTCCGCATACGGGACGGTGGAGGGCGACTACCTGCGGGTCGTGGCCTGGACGCTCGTCGTCGGCGTCGCCGCCGCCGGCCTGTCGTTGCTGGTCGCGGTGTCGGCCCGGTGGAGCCGGACCGGTCGCCGCCGCCGGGTCGCCACCGCATTCGTCCTGGCCGTGCCGGTGATGGTCACCGTGACCTGGACCGCGTTCCCCGGCTCCGCCGCCGAGCCGCGCGAGCTGTGCGAGAGCAGCCAGTCGCTGTGCGACCGGCGCTACGACCAGGTGACCTACCTGGCGACCCACAACGCGATGGCGAACAGCGAGGACCGGTTCCTCGGCCCGTCCCAGGATCCGACGATCGTCCACCAGCTCGACTCCGGCGTGCGGACGCTGCTGATCGACGTCCATCACTGGACGCCGCCCGTGCAGGTCGAGGCGTATCTGGCCACCGTGGCGCCGGCGACCCGGGCCGCGCTGGCACCGCTGACCCGGGGCGCGGTGTCGACGCGGCCCGGCGTCTGGCTGTGCCACAACCTGTGCCAGCTCGGCTCGCTGGACTTCGTCACCGAGCTCGGCCGGGTGCGGGACTGGATGGCCCGCAACCCGACCGAGGTGGTGACACTGATCATTCAGGATGACGACGTGCCGGCCAGCGAGATCGCCGGCGGGGTCGCTGCGGCGGGGCTCGCCGGCATGGTCGCGACGCCGCCCGAGGATCCCCACGGGCGCTGGCCGACGTTGCGCACCATGATCGACTCGGGTCGGCGGCTGATGGTCTTCACCGAGCGCCAGGACCTGCCGGGCACGTTCCTGCGCGGCTTCTACCGGTACGCCGCCGACACGCCGTTCGACGCGAAGCGGCCCGAGGATCTCCGCGGCTGCGTGCGCAACCGGGGCGCGGCCGGCGCGGGGCTGGTGCTGATGAACCACTGGCTCACCGACGCCGCGCCCAGCCGGCGGGCCGCGCTGACCTCCAACGCCGCCGACACCATCGTCGGCAGAGCCGAACGCTGCCGCGCGGAGCAGGGGCGGACGCCGACGTTCGTCGCGGTCGACTTCTCGACGATCGGCACGGCGCAGGCCGCGGTGGACCGCCTCAACCGCCTCCCCGCATCGCCCGCCTCCGCCACCGGAGGCTGATGCGGTAGCGGGTAGCCGGGGGTACTTGGTGGGAGCATGGGTCGGCCATCGTGCGTTGCAACCAGCGAGAAGACGCCTCCGTCGACCCCACACCCGCGCAAGGGAGCCCAGGTGCCCATCTGGAACCAGCTTCGGCAGTCCGCCCAGACGATGCAGGGCCAGCTCGCCGCGAAGAAGAACGACCTGAAAAGCGGCGCCTTCCGCGACGCCAGCATGGCGATCTGCGCGTTGGTCGCGGCGGCGGACGGGACGATCGACCCGGCCGAACGGCAGCGGGTCGCATCGTTGATCATATCCAACGACGTGCTCAACAACTTCCCGGCCGACGACCTCCAGCGGCGCTTCAACGACTACGTCGGCAAGCTCCAGGCGGACTTCGAGTTCGGCAAGGTCTCCGTCCTGCAGGACATCGGCAAGACGAAGAAGAAGCCGGCCGAGGCGCGCGCCGTCATCCAGATCGGGATCGTCATCGGCGGGGCGGACGGCACGTTCGACAAGAGCGAGCAGGCCGTCGTGCGCGAGGCGTGCTTCGCGGTCGGGATCAGTCCCGAGGAGTTCGATCTGTAGATCCGCTTCGGGCGCTGCGGTCGCCGCACGCCGATCTCGTCACACTTCCTCCCATGTTCGCCGCCGGAGTTGGATGCTCGGGCAGATCGCTCGAACGCGCTGACCCGCAGGTCAGCGGGTTGCCCGGGGAGCCGGCCGGCAGGCGGGCGGGCATTGCGGTGCGCACGCCCGGCCGGGTGCATCCCCGGCGCGACGGCGTGTGACGAGGAGGACGCGTGGGTCCAGCCGATGCCCTGCTGGTGGCCGGGGCGGGCCTGCTGGCGGGAGCGGTCAACGCCATCGCCGGCGGGGGCACGCTGATCGCCTTTCCGGCCCTGCTCACCACCGGGCTGCCGGCGCTGACCGCGAACATCACCTCCTCGGTGGGCCTGCTCACCGGCTACGCCGGCGGTGCGCTGGGTTACCGCCGCGAACTCGCCGACCAGGTCGACCGGCTGCGGGCGCTCGGACCGCCCGCGATGCTCGGCGGGATCGTCGGCGCGGTCGTGCTGCTGGCCACCCCGTCGGACAGCTTTCGGGCCCTGGTCCCCTATCTCGTTCTGGTGTCCTGCCTGCTGCTGGCGGCGCAGAACCGGCTGGGCGCCGTCGTGGCGCGGCGGCGGGCGGCGGCGGCCCTGGCCTCGGCCGCGCCACCGGTTTCGGCCGTGCCACCGGTTTCGACCGCGCCAGCGGCATCGGCTGCCCCACCGATCTCGGCTGTCTTGGCCGTGGGGATCGGCGGGGCGGGGAACACGGTCACCTGGCCCACCCGCATCGGGATCTTCGTGGCCGGCGTGTACGGCTCCTACTTCGGCGCCGGGCTTGGGGTGCTGTTGCTCGGCGTGCTGGGGATCCTGCTCGTCGACGACCTCCAACGCACCAACGCGCTCAAGACGCTGCTCGCCTTCGGCGTGAACGCGGTGGGCGTGATCGTCTTCCTCGTCACCGCGAAGGTCGCCTGGGGATACGCGGGCATCCTCGTCGTCGCCTCGCTGCTCGGCGGCCTGCTCGGCGCCCGGATCGCCCGGCGGCTGCGCCCGGTCCTCCTGCGCGCAGCGGTGATCACGCTGGGGGTCGGCGTGGCGATCGTGCTCATCGTCCGGAACTGATCGGCGCCGCGCGGGCCGTCTCGCTGCGGGCCGTCTCGCTGCGGGCGGTCTTGCTGCGGGCTGTCTCACCGCGGGCCATCTCGCGGCCGGCCATCTCATCGCGAGACAACCGGCCGGACAACGTCCCGACCCGCGTCGGGTAATTTTGCCGGTCCGCCCATCGAATGACTCTCACGTCACTGTCACAATGGCAGCCCGACGAGCCGGGCCGCCGGAACCGTATTCGGTGCCTCCGCATAATCTGTGTACGCAGTGTTCCCGAGGAACGCTCACGTAACGGTAATCCTGTGCGGATGGCGCAACATTATCCCGCCGCTGAGCGTCTATCAGCGGGGCTGCGGCCAGGCGTGATCCGCGCGGGGTTGGTGGGTCCTGTCGCGCCAGGGGGTGGCGCGGTATCGCGGGACGTCAGTGTGGTCGGCCGGTAGTGCCGATGCGCGTGGCGGTCCGCTGGGAGGGGTCTTGTGTTCGACGATGAACCGATTGCAGGCGGGCGGCCCGGCGCGGCGCGGTCCGACGCACCGCGGGTGAGCGGCCGGGGCCCGAGCGGGCCGTCGGCCGGGGG
>NZ_JAMQQF010000157.1 GCF_023716945.1 Frankia sp. AiPs1
CCCCCCCCCCCCCCCCCCCCCCCCCCCCCCCCCCCCCCCCCCCCCCCCCCCCCCCCCCCCCCCCCCCCCCCCACGGGGGTGGCGTCCGCCTGCCGGAGAGGAAGTTCCAGACCGTGTTTGTCGAAGTCGCGCCGTCCGGCGCCGCGAGGATCTCCGGCGGCGGTGGGGCCGCGGTGGCGATCCCGGCCCAGCGGATCCAGGCGGCCCGCCCGCCGCTGGCCCGCCGCGCGCTGGGCGCCCTGCCGCCCTATCTCTACCTGCTGCCCGGCCTGGCCTGCCTGGTGCTGTGGACCTACAAGCCGATCGTCGAGGCCGTCCAGCTGTCGTTCTTCCGCTGGAACCTGCTGCCCACCTCGCCGAAGACCTATGTCGGACTCGAGAACTACCGGCGGGTGTTCACCCTCCCCCAGTTGCGCGGCGCCGCCGAGAACACGCTCTGGTACATGCTCGGCCTGATCCCCTTCTCGATCATCCTGCCGACCGCCATCGCCCTGGGAATCCGAAACCTGGGCGACCGATCCCGGGCGACATACCGTGCACTGATCTTCCTGCCGATGCTCATGGCGCCGGTTGCCACGGCCGCGGTGTGGCGCTGGCTGCTGGACCCCAAGGGAATCGTCAACCACACGCTCGGACTCGGCTCCTACAACTGGCTGCGGGAGGAGCGGACGGCGCTGCTCGCCATCCTCGGGATCTGCGCCTGGCAGATCCTCGGTTTCGCCACCCTCGTCATCTCCGCCGGCCTGACCGGCATCAGCGCCGACTACGCCGAGGCGGCCGAGATGGACGGCGCCTCCCGCTGGCAGGTGACCCGTTGGGTGACGCTGCCGCTGCTGCGCTCGACGCTGCTGTTCATGCTGCTCATGACGGTGCTGCTCTCCGGCCAGTGGACGTTCCCGCTCCTCGACGTGCTCACCCAGGGCGGCCCGGCGGACTCCTCCACGAACATCTACTACCTGCTCTGGGAGTACGGCTTCCGCAGCCTCGACTCCGGTCTCGCCTCGGCCGCCGGCATCGCGTTCTTCGCCGTCTTCGCCGTCGTCGCCGCGTTCCTGGTGAAACTCGCCGACCGCTACAGCTTCGCCGACAACTGACCGGGGCCGCGCCGCCCCGACCGACTCCCGTCTGCCCCGACCGACACCCGTCTGCCCCGCCGAGCCGAGGACACGAACACACGATGAGCAGCGTGCGGACATCCCGCCTGCGGGCCGCCTCCAGCCACTCCATGCTCGCCTTCCTGAGCCTGATCAGCCTCTTCCCGGTGTACTGGATGTTCGCGAGCTCGTTCCGCCGCCGTGGCGACACCTTCGACCAGTCGTTGCTGCCCTGGCCGCTGAGCCTCGGCAACTACCGGCAGGTCTTCGACAGCCTGGACGTCGTCGGCCTGCTCGGCAACACCTTCGTCATCGCCGCCGTCACCGCCGCCGGCCAGCTCGTCATCTGCCTGCTCGCCGGGTACGCCTTCGCCGCCTGGGAGTTCCGTGGCCGGACGGTGCTGTTCATGGCATTCGTGGCGACCTGGCTCATCCCGTTCCAGGTGACGATGATCTCCAACTATCTGGTGCTGTCGAACCTGGGTCTACTGAACACGCTCGCGGGCGTCATCGTGCCGAACCTGTGCTCGGCGCTGGCCGTGCTCATGCTCCGCCAGCACATGCAGGCGTTTCCGCGGGAGCTGCTCGACGCGGCCCGCATCGACGGGCGGGGGTCGTGGACGACGCTGTGGACGGTGGTCGTGCCGAACCTGCGCCCGGCGTTGGCGTCGCTGTCGATCCTGCTGTTCATCTCCGCCTGGAACGAGTACTTCTGGCCCGCGCTCGTGCTTCAGCGGGCGAACTCGGTGATCCAGCTCGGCATCCGCGGCTTCCTCACCGACGAGGGCGACGACTGGGGCGCGGTGATGGCCGCCTCGGGCCTGGCCTGCCTGCCCGTGTTCGCGCTGTACCTCGCCATGCAGCGCCAGGTCATCGACGCCTTCGTCCGCTCCGGCCTGCGCTGAGAACACCGGGAACCCGGAACGCCCGAGCCGGAACGTCCGAAAACCGGTGGTGGGCTCGGACCGACTCCCGCCATGCTGGCCCCATGCCTGGGACACCCCCCGCCTGGACCATGCCGACATTCGCTGGCAGCCGCGTACGGCTGGAACCGATGGACGCCGGCCACATCGACGGTCTGGTCCGCGCCGCCACCGAGAACCGGCGGACCTACGGTTTCACCGACGTCCCGGCGACCCCGGAGGCGATGGCCCGGTACGTGGCGACGGCCATCGCGGAACGCGAGCGTGGCCTGGCCGTCCCGTTCGTGCTCCGAGAGCGGTCCACCGGTCCCGGCGGCGCTGATTCCGGCAGCACGAATTCCGCCAACACCGATTCTGGCAGCGCCGGCCGGATCGTGGGCGCTACCCGCTTCCTCGACCTCGGCTTCTGGCGGCCGACGGCGAGCCCCACCGGATCAGGCCCCTCGGACGCGGCAGGCCACCGCACCACCTTCCACTGGTCGGCCGCGTCGGGCTCCGGAACGGCAGTCCACAGCTCAACGACCACGACCACCACGGCGACCACGATCACGGTGGTGATGGGCACACCGACGGCGGCCACCCCGACAGCGGCCACGCCGCCTCGTGAGGCCTCGACCGCGTCCGACTCGCCGGAGGCCCCACCGTCGGTGGCCGAGATCGGTTCGACGTGGCTGGCGGCGTCGGCCCAACGCACCGCCGTCAACACCGAGACGAAGCTCCTGCTACTCGGCCACGCCTTCGACACCTGGGCGACGCTGCGGGTCTGCCTGAAGACCGATGCACGCAACGCCCGCTCCCGCGCGGCGATCGAACGGCTCGGCGCCCGTTTCGAGGGCGTCCGCCGCGCCCACGTGCTCGCCTTCGACGGCACGGCCCGCGACTCCGCCTACTACTCGATCGTCCGCGCCGAATGGCCCGCCGTACGCGCCGGCCTCGTCGCCCGGCTGGCCCGCCCCTGATCAGACCGCCCCTCCCCCGTCGGTCCGCCATTCACCTGTCCGCCTCGGCCCGGGTATCCCCATCTCAGCCGGCGATCCGGGTGCCCACCCCCGTGACGATCACAGAAAGTAACGGCAAGGGATCCACCGGTCCGCGGCCCGGCTGCCGTGGACGCCTGCCGGGCGGCGGCGCGCACATGTTCGTACCGGGTCTATCCGGCGGGTTCGCGGCGTTCCGCGCGCGTACTGGCGGCAGAGGTCGATAACCTCGGTCAGCAGGAACTTCCGCGCTGCCGTCCATCGAGGACAAGTGGCCGGACGACGGCTTGCACCTTCCAATGCTGACGGCTGATGCCGTCACCGAATGCACGTGAATCTCCGTACGGCAGACGCCGACCGAGTCACACGGTGTAGGCGCCGAGAATCTCGGCCAGATTCGTGGTCACGCAGATGACGAGAACAGTTTCTTCACACCGGGAGAAGAGTTACCGTCGGCTTGTTGCACCAATGGGCTGACGACCGCCCCGGGGGAATGCATGACTCCACGCCACTCCTCGGCGAACGCACCATGACGACTCTCGCCGAGTTTCATCGCGTCGAAACTGACAATGAGCAGATCGACAACGGTGCCGAGATTCGCGCCCGCGGCCAGGACGGACCCCGGCAGGTAGAAAGATTTTACGACCGGTCGACGCGGACGGCCACCGCCGGCGGCCCGCCCGACGCCGAATGGATGGCAGACAGGGAACCACCGCCGAAAGGCACGGAGAATCAGGCGGACCGAACGTTCGAGAAGGAACGGCGCTGGCGCGGCGAATCTTCGGGCGCAGAAACCGCCGACGACCGTCCGTTCCTGAGGTCGACCCAGCAGGACGACAGCCCGGGACGTTACGCTCGACGGTGCCGAATCACAGGTGGTCTTCTGGCCGCGGCCCGTCCACCCAGCGATTCTTCACTGGCCATGTCACACGGACGATCCAGGCGGTCGCAATGACCCCGGCGGACTTCCGCGGCCCGGACATGGCTGCCGCACCGAGGGAACTCACGGACTCCGACTCGGCGCCGGTTCACCCCGAGCAGTCCCGGGCCGCCCAGGTTGCTCACAAACTTGACCTGCTGGACGATTCGGCCTCAGCGCGAGAGTCCCGCTCCACCGCGAACACTCTCGACTCGCTGACGCCATCCGAGGGGCGGCATTCCACCGACCGGCCGCCCTCTACCGACGAGCCGCGCGCAGCCGACCAGTCGCCCGACGCAGACCGGTCACCCATCGAGAAAAAGCTGGATCTCCTCGACAGTGCCCACGGCCGGCACCCGGGTCCGGGTACGCCCGCCGACCAGGCGGCGCTGGAGACCCCCGTTGACAGCCGCGGTTCACGTCTGCCGGAGCCACGTTCGGAGGCAACCGCTTCTGCGCCGGACCTGGATAGCTGGGCCGTCCCTGACACACCGAAGACCCTTCCCCACGGTCATCCGTTACTCACCCGAACAGACACATTCAGCACTCCCGCGCGTGCCACCTTTCGCGAGAATCTGTGCAAGGAGGTGATCGGTGAGACCAAGCCCCCCGAGGATGGCCGCCCCGTCCTCTATCTCATGGGCGGCGGTGGCGCCTCCGGCAAGGGACATCTGCTGGATGCCTTGCTCCATCTGGGAACGATCAGGGGTGACGACGCGGTGCACCTTGATCCTGACAGTCTGAAGACGAAGATTCCTGAGTTCGGTGAGATCGTCCAGGCCGGAGACTTTCGCGCCGCCGAGGTGGTTCACGAGGAGAGCAGCAGCCTGGCCAAGACGGTGCTGGGACAGGCTATGGAGCGCCGCCTGAACATCATCTACGACAGTACGCTCGGCAACCCGGACAAGACCCTCAAGCTGATGGACGACGCCAAAGGGCAAGGGTACGAGGTACACGTCTTCGGCGTGAGCGCCGATGTGGAACTCGCCGTGCAACGGGCCGCGACCCGGGGCGAGCAGTCGGGACGCTACGTGCCGATCAAGCATCAACTCGATGCGCACCGCGGCTTCTCCCAAGGGTTCGAGCGTTACGCCGAGAAGGCCGACAGCGCATATCTTTACGACACAAACAGTGCTCCGAGACAGATGGCAGTCAAGGAGTTTGGAGGTAGCCTAGAAATTTTGGATCCGCGAGCATACGAACGATTCCAGGCCAAGTCGGACATCAACCCGGATGCAACGGGCCCCGCCACCTTGTACATCAGGAGAGACCAGGAGGGACAGTCGGATGGCCGATGAAGAGACCAACGATGACGTCGAGGCTCGTCGGCGCCGAGAGTTCAATGAGGCGATGCGAGAAGCTCGCGAGATCTCGCCGGAGGAGTGGGAGGCCACGAAAGAGAGGATACGCGAGAAGGAGGAGGAGCAGGACCGGAGTATTTTCGGCGACAAGAAGCCGACGGCGTGGGTGGACAAGTACATCGAGCCGTGAGGAATTCCATTGTGAGGTGAGTGCGGGCTGCGCGAGTCCGCCGTCCAAGCACCGCCGGTCGCCGTTGGCCGCGTGCCCAGCGCAACACCGCCCGCGAGACAGCGCGCCCGCAGGGCGGTGAGGTGTGCAGTTCGACGACGATCCGGGATCGGGCCGGCATCGTCCCAGCACCGTCTGGCGTGCCCGTGCGGCGCCGGTGGTGCAAGGTGGAGATGCCGCGCGAGCGGGGACGTTCAGGGTGAACGCGTCGAAGGGATGGGCAGGTGCGCATGGCGTGGATCAACGATGACACGATCACGGTCGCGGAACCGTCGGCGGTGGCCGCATGACCGCCCAGGGATCCACGGGTCGGCTGCTGGCCAAGCTCGTGTCGTCGGTACCGGCCACCATCAGCCCGGCGGACGCCCGTGCGCGGATCGCCGCGTACTACGCCAGCTACGCAGCGGGTGACGTCGCGGGCCGCGAGGCGCTGTTCAGCGACGACTGTCTCGTGGAGGATCCGGCCGGGTACGTCGTCGCCCGCGGCGCCGAGGCCCTGCGCCGGTTCTTCGTCGAGGGGATACCCCCGGACTGGTCGGTCTCGTTCCGGCTCGACCGGGTCGCGGTGGTGGGCAACGAGGCGGTGGCCACGACGCTGTCGGTCATCGACGCCGGTGCCCGCGGCGGGCTCGAGAACGTCGTCACGACGCACTTCGTGTTCGACGACGCCGGTCTCATCCGCAGCCTGCGCACCTTCTTCGACGCCGACTCGATGAACGATCCCCCGACGGGCGACCCCAAGGCGAACTGACCCGGCACGCAGCGAGGCCGGGCCCGCGGTGCGGACCCGGCCTCCCGGGGCTCGATGTCAGGCCAGTCGGTTCAGATCAGCCGATTCAAGCCATGTCGATTCAGGCCACGCCGATTCAGGCCACGCCGACGGGGGTCCGACTGAAGGCGACCTGCTCGCCGGCCACGTAGGCCATGGTCATGCCCGTCCACAGCGTGGTACCGCCGCCCGGGTAGCCCCAGCCGAGCGGGCTCGCCGCGGCGTTGCCCGCCGCGTACAGGCCCTCGATGACCCCGCCGCGGGCGCGGCGCACCTGGCCGTTGACGTCCGTGCGCAGGCCGCCGTTGGTGCCCAGCGTTCCGGGGTAGATGCGCACGGCGTAGTACGGGGCGCGGTCGACGGGACGGATCTTGGAGCCGGTCATGCCGCGCGGCCGGTCGAAGCGCGGGTCGACGCCGTCGGCGGCGTACTTGTTGAACTCGGCGACGGTCTCGGTGAGGTGGTCGGCGTCGACGCCCAGCTTCTCGGCGAGTTCGGCGATGGTCTCGCCGGTCGCGACCCAGTCGGGGATGGGATCGCCGGGCTTGAACGACAGGATCTGCTTGCGCGAGCGCACGCCCTCGTCGAAGACCATCCACGCGACCTCGTTCGGGAAGTCGATGGTCGTCGCGTCGAACTCACCGAAGGCGTGTGCGAAGTCGTGGTACGGCTGGGCCTCGTTGACGAACCGGTCGCCGTGCGAGTTGACGATGATGGTGCCGCCGGCCGCGCGGGCGTCGTCGAAGGTCGGCAGCGGGACACCGAGGGTGAGGTCGGTCGGGTCCATCATCGCGCCGGAACCCCAGAACGAGTGCATGTTGCCGAGCAGCGCCCCGGCCTCCATGCCCATGATCTGCCCGTCGCCGGTCGCGTGCTGGGGGCTGATCGGGTACAGCTCGAAGCCGATGAACGCGGACACCAGCTCGCGGTTCCACTCGAACCCGCCGCTGGCGAGCACGACGCCGCGCCTGGTCTCGATGGTGGACGTCGTGCCGTCCGCGCCGGTGACCCGGATCCCGCGCACGGCGCCGTCCTCGCCGAGGAGCTGCTCGGCGCGGGTCTGCATGCGCACCTCGATGCCGCGGTCGAGGACCCCGCGCAGCAGGCCCGCGACGATGGCGCTGCCCTTCGTGCGAACGTCCTCGCGGTTGCGCCGCTCCAGCTCCTCCGGGGTGCGTTCGAGCTGCCCGATATCCTCGGCGAGCATGTTGCGGGCCACCTGACCGCGCACCGCCACCTTGGTCTGGATGCGGGCGGCCCAGTCCGGCAGCAGCTCCCCGACGGGGAAGGGGAGCGGCTCGCAGGAGCGCCCGCCGTACTTCTTCCCCGGGATGTCGTACGCGGCGTAGTAGTCCGGGTACTTCGCCATGGTCGTCATCTTCAGCGGGGTGTGCGTCTCGATGTACTCGAGCATCTCGGCGCCCCGGTCCACGCACAGTTCGAGCAGCTCGGGGTCGGCCACCCGGCCGGACAGGCGCCGGATGTAGGCGAGCGCCTCCTCGCGACTGTCGGAGATGTCGAACTCGGCCTGGTGCTTGTTGAGGGGAACCCACACGATCCCCGCCGAGACCGAGGTGCTGCCCCCGACGACGGCGGTCTTCTCCAGCACCAGCACGCGCGCCCCGGCGTCGGCGGCCCGGACCGCGGCGGTGAGTCCGGCGGCGCCGGTACCCACCACGACGACATCGGTGGTCTCGTCCCAGGAGGTGGGGGTCGTGTCCATCTGGCTCCTCGTGATCGCGGCTCTGCATCAGCGTCCTCGTGCGGCGGCGGCGCCGTCGCCGCCCCGTGGCACGCGGATCGTCAGAGGCCCGCAGAGGTCCTCGGCGGTACACAGCCCGGGGCCGGCCGGCGGGGTACGCCCCCGTCGGGGAGAGGAATAGAGCATCCTGAACATAACCGCGCTGTCAGAAACGGGCAACCGGCGTCAGCCCGGGCGCGTCCGGCCGGACGGCGCAGACGCACGAGAGCGCAGGCGATCAGCCCCGTCCGCGGTTCCCCAGACGTGGCTTCGATGTCAGAAACAAGAGGACTGGCCTACTCGAAGTGGGGGGGCTGGCCGGTGGCCTCGAGGACGGACATCCACAGGTCGCCGGCGGGGTCGACCTGGTTACGCTGGCTGACGGCGAGGCCGATCGGGATGTGGATGAAGCGGCGGCGCCACCGGCCGACGACCATCTCGGTGCGCCCGGACATCGCGGCGTGCACGGCGGCGTGGGCGAGCCGGATCGTGTAGACGTTGTCGTACGGGTTGGCCGGGACGCTGCGGATCGCGTAGCTGGGGTCGATGTACTTCAGGTTCAGTTCGACGCCCTCGTTGGCGAAGTGCTCGGTGATCCGGCGGGACAGCACCGGACCGACGTCGTGCAGCTTGCGGTTGCCCGACGCGTCGGAGCCCTCCGGCTGGTCGGTGATGAGCTCCTGGCCGGCGCCCTCCGCGACGACGACGACGGCGTGCCCGCGCTCGACCACGCGGCGGCGCAGGTAGTTCAGCAGGCCGCCCTCACCCTCCAGCTTGAACGGCAGTTCCGGGATGAGCACGACGTCGGCGTTGCTCTTCGCCAGGGTCGCGTAACAGGCGATGAAGCCGGAATGCCGGCCCATCAGGCGGACCACGCCCATGCCACCCGGTGCGGACGTCGCCTCGGCATGCGCAACACGGATCGACTCGGCAGCCTTGCCGAAGGCGGTCTGGAAGCCAAAGCTCTGATCGATGTAGGGGATATCGTTATCGATCGTCTTCGGGATGCCGACGACGGCGATCTTCTCGCCGCGTTCGGTGGCCACCCGGGAAATCTCCTTGGCGCCCCGCAGAGTGCCGTCCCCGCCGATGACGAACAAGATGTTGATGTTCATCCGGGAGAGGCAGTCGACGATCTCGCCGGGATCCTGCTGGCCGCGAGAGCTGCCGAGAATCGTCCCGCCGTCGTCGTCGATGTTCGCGACGCTCTCCGGGGTCAGATCGACGGTGTCGTAGCCGTAGCGGGCGATGAAGCCCTGGTAGCCGTTGCGGAATCCGAAGATCCGCCGGACCCGGTAGTGCGAGGTCAGCTCCAGGACCAGCCCGCGGATGACGTTGTTCAGCCCGGGGCACAGACCGCCACAGGTGACGATGCCGACCCGGGTCTTGGACGGGTCGAAGTAGATCTTCCGACGCGGGCCGGCCGGCTCGAACCCCGGTAGTTCGGCAAGGTCGACCTGCCGGGCGGCGATCATCGACGTGGTGTCGTCGTAGAGGACCTTGTCCGCCTCGTCGATGTAATGCTGTGTCGTCGGCCGTTCCCCCAACAGGGGCATAAGAGGGGATTCTATCCGGCAGGCCCCCAGGGTCTTCACCGACAGATCGGCATTATCCACAAGCAGTGGCGCACCCACCGTTGCCCGGCCCTCACGTCTCGCTCGGCGTTTCGTCTCTTCGCGACTTCGCTCCATACATACCCCGGGCGGGGCGGCGACGGACGCCGCCGATCATCCCAGTTCTTCCAGACCGAGACTACCGGGCCAAACCAGCCGTCACGGGGGCATCGCCGGGTCAACCCGGCCACCAGCGGGCCGAAACATGCGCTTCATCGTCCGGAAACCGGCGAAACGCCGGCCGAACCCACCCCGTACTTGTCCCCGGCGGACACCTCGGTGCCCGCCGGAGAACCGGCCGCCCGACCCGGCGCCGGCGGCCGTCTGCGCGCGGCCGGGCCCCGTCCGACTGGTGGGACCTGCATGAACCCGGCCCGGCCCCCCGGGCGGGTGGGAGCACGATCGCCCTGCTCACGTCGCCCGTCACGGGATCGGATGCCAGCACCACCAGCCTCCGTCGAGGCAGCCCACGCCCGCCTGTCGCCCCGTCCGCGCACCGCCTTGTCCACCGGCCGTCGCGTTCTCCGACCGCCCCGTGGGCGGACCTTCCTGTCCGCCGCCGTTGCCTCCGTCCGATCGGGCCGTGCGCGGAATACCTGCCCGGAGACCATTTCGCTGTAAAAGCTGCCCGATTCGCGGTCCGCCGGGTGTCACCGAGACATGTCAGGAACATGACGGCGACGGCGTGGGGCGATCCGGCTGGCATCTGCCGGACACGGGCGTTCTCCCCGGCCGGCCGCGGCCTCCGCTTCAACAGGCCGCCCGGATCACACCCCACGGTGCCGTCGGCTCACCACCCGTCCGGGCGACGTCGACCCGCAGGCCACCGTCCGCCACCAGGACCTCGGACCCCTCCACGGGGGCCGGTTGGACCGGTGTGGCGGCGGCCCTTTGGCGCTCGAACACGGTCCGGTCGCCCCTGCCCCGCCGTTACCCGATCCGGGAAGCTCAAACCACGCTCACGCCGACCACGGGGCGCATGGGGAGGTCACGGTGCACGTCATCGGGCACGGCCGGATCGGCGGGCGACGCCCACCGCGGTGGCCCACTCGGACGGTCACCGCCGGCCTCACACCGCCTGTCGGTCGGAACCCGGACGGGGGCGCGACAGGCTGACACCGGGCTCGGGATCGTCGCACCGCCGGGGTCCGCCCCGGACCCACGGCCGAGGATGCGACGTCACCCGACGCAGACGGCTGCGACCCGCGGAGGGATCGGGTCGGAGCCAACCAGGTACGGCGCGGCGGCCACCGACGCGATGGCGAGCGTGTCGGTGGGGACCGACCGCCGCGCCGTGCCCGGACCTCCCCACCCATGGAGTCCGGCGTCCCTCAGCCCCGTCCGGACCATCCTGGATCCCGCGGGCACTCAGCCCGGGCCCCGAGGCAGGACACCCGCAGGCATCAACCCGCCCCTGGCGCACAGAGCGGCCTTCCGGCAGGTGGACCGCGGATCGAGCACTCGCAGCACGTTCGCCCCTTCGACGGACGCGAGCACCGTCTGATCACCGCTGACTGCAGATTCAGCCGAGTGAACCCGACAGGGGCGGGGCCGAGCGCGGTCCGCAATGCACGGTCTGAGCACGCAGAACGTGCGCATCGCACCGCAACAACTCCCGCGCCCCGTGACCGGCCGTTGCCGGTGATCGCCCACGACCCCGAGTGGATGTAGATGCGGATGTCCTGTTCAGGGCGGCCATCCTCCCGGGCACCGATTCCCTCCGCGGAGGCGGGGTTCGGCCTGGGGATCTGGACGGCTCGGCGGGGTGCGGCGACGTTAGGCGGTCGGGAAACCGGCGATGTTGTCGGACGCAGGCCGTAGTGTCGGCTCAAGCGGAGGCGCGGACCACAACTGGCCGCGGCCGCCGCGCCCTGACCCCGCCGTCCGTCCGAGGAGCCGATGTCCGTTGTCCGCCCGTGACCTGGTGCGCAGCCGGTCGCTTCGGCTGTTGGACTATCTCGCCGCGCTCGCCGCCGAGCGCCGCGGCGCCCCCCGCCGTCAGCTCGCCGACTACTCTCCCGCCCCGATCCTCCCGGCCGCCGTGCCCACGCACGCGGACGTCCGCCTCGGCCCGTCGAACCGGCGCGACGCGTGGCTGGAGATCGATCGGACGACGCCGCCGCGGCCGCCCGCGTGGCCCCGAGCCCTCGACGCGATCCTTGGCCCCACCGGCGTCAATCCCGACACTCCACCCACGATCCCCTCCCCCGCGCCCGCGGGTGAGGCCGCCCGCATCGGCGGCCCAGGCGGCCAGGCCACCGCGATCAGCCCGGACGTCGCGATCGGCCCGGACGTCGGGATCGGCGA
>NZ_JAMQQF010000158.1 GCF_023716945.1 Frankia sp. AiPs1
GCCCGCGGCCAGACCGGGCAGGAACCTGGCCTGCTGGGCCGGCGTCCCGGCCGTCGCGATCACCGCGGCGGCGGCCATGGTGGGGACGGCCGGCCCCGGTGCGGCCGCGCGCCCCAGCTCCTCGACGACGACCACCAGTTCCGGAAGTCCGCCGCCACCGCCGCCGTGCTCCTCGGGCAGGTGCAGGCCGAGCAGCCCGAGGTCGGCGAACTCCGTCCAGAACTCCGGCAGCGGTTCCTGGTCGGCCTCCAGTAACGCGCGGTTCGCGGCACGTGCCTCGTGCGAGGCCAGCAGGGCCCGCGTCGCGCGGGCCAGCTCCCGGTGCTCCTCGCTGATGGCGATCGCCATGCCTGCCTCCTGGCAACTCGTCGCTGGTTGCGCCCCGGTACGGCCGCCGGGCGGGCCCGGCCGGCCGGGTGGCTCGCGGGCGGTGTTGACGCGAACCGCTCACCGTTTAGTAGAGTAAATATAAGCCTCTTTTAGAGCCGGGCGTCAGAGGCTGGCACCCGGGACGGGAAGCGTGGGCCGATGAAGCATCCCTGGGATCGCCCGCTGGGCGTGTGGCACATCGCCGAGAACCATCCCGACCAGCCGGCGATCGCCGCGTGCCCCACCGGTGAGGTGCTGTCCTACGCGCAGCTCGCCGGTCGGGCGCACCAGGTGGTGCACGCCGGGCGGGCCGCGGGCCTCACCCACGGCGACGTCGTGGCCGCCGTCCTGCCCAACGGCGTCGACATGATCGTCTGGATGCTGGCGGCCAGTGAGACCGGCTGGCGGCTCGCCACGCTCAACCCGATGGCGGCCGCGGCCGAGCTCGAGACGATCATCGCGCACGCCGGGGCCAGGGCCCTGGTCGTCTCGACCGAGTACGCCGAGCGCGCCGGTCGGGTGGTCTCGGCGCCGCTGCTGGTCAGCGTCGGCGGCGAGTTGCCCGGCTACCGCCGTCAGGAGGATCTCCTCGCCGGCCACCCGACGACGAAGCCCGCCGACCGCCGTGCCGGCATGCCGCTGATCTACACCTCGGGGACGACCGGCAGGCCCAAGGCGATCGCCCGGAACACGCCGATGCCGGACATCGACCCGGCGGACCTGGCCGACTCGATGAAGCAGTTCGGTCGGGCGTTCCAGTTCCTCCCGCTCCAAGGCGCCCACCTGGTCTCCGCGGGCATGCACCACGGCGGCTGCCAGGGCTTCTTCCTGGGCGCACTGCAGGTGGGCCAGGCGCTGGTGATCATGAAAAGGTTCGACGCGGAGGAAACGCTCCGGCTGATCGAGAAGCACCGGATCACCACCGGCTACATGGTGCCCACCCAGTTCGTCCGGCTGCTGCGCCTGCCCGACGACGTCCGGGACCGCTACGACCTGTCCAGCCTCCAGGTGGTCGTGCACTCGGCGGCGCCCTGCCCATCGGCGGTGAAGGAGCAGATGTTCGCCTGGTGGGGCCCGATCATCTGGGAGACCTACGGCGGCACCGAGGGCGCCGCCACCATCGCCAAGCCGCACCACTGGCTGGCCCGGCCCGGTACCGTCGGCCGGCCCGTGCGCGGCGTGCGGGTCCGCATCCTCGACGCCGAGGGCCACGATCTCGGCCCCGGCGAGCGCGGCACCGTCTACATCGACGTCGGCGCGCGGACGTTCGCCTACCGCGACGACCCGGAGCAGACCGAGCAGGTGCACCGCGGCTCCGCGTTCACCATCGGCGACGTCGGCCACCTGGACGCCGACGGCTTCCTCTTCCTGTCCGACCGGGCCAAGGACATGATCATCACTGGTGGCACGAACGTCTACCCGGCGGAGGTCGAGGCGGCACTGCTCGGTCATCGCGCCGTCGCCGACGTCGCCGTCGTCGGCACCCCCGACCCGGAGTGGGGCGAGCAGGTCCGCGCCGTCGTCCAGCCCGAGCCGGGCGTCCGGGCGGACGACGAGCTGGCCGCGGAGCTCATCGCCTACTGCCGGTCGAGGCTCGCCAGCTACAAGTGCCCGCGGGTCGTCGAGTTCCGCGCGCACCTGCGCCGCACCGAGACCGGAAAGCTGTCCAGGGCCGCCATCCGGGCGCAGCTCTGGGCGGGCGTCGACCGCTCGGTCTGACGGACGGGCCCCGTCGACGGTCGGCGCGGCCCGGAGAGGAGAAAGCGATCATGGAGGAGGCGGGAACCATGACAGACGTGACCGAGGGCAAGATCTGGGCGAACTCCGGTGACTCGCACATCATCGAGCCGCCGGATCTGTTCTCGTCCCTGCCGGCGGACGTGAAGGAGCTGCTGCCGCGCAGCGTGAAGGACCCCGGCGGCGCGTTCGAGACGATCTACATCGACGGCCAGGAGTTCCGCCGGGAGGTGCCGCAGCCGACCCCGGGCACGCCGAAGAAGAAGGGCCTCGGGATCAACGCCCGGCCGGTCGACTCCACCGAGGACGACTTCCTGCGCCGCGCCCTGGGTGGCAACGATGCGGCGCACCGCCTGCGAGACCTCGACGACGAGGGCATCTGGGCCGAGGTCATCTACCCGTCGCTCGGCATCTGGACCTTCAACATCCGCACGCCGAAGGTCGTCCGGCACGGCGTCCGGGCGCTCAACGAGTTCGCGCTGGACTTCCAGCGCTCCTCGTCGCGGTTCGTCTGCGCGGCGTCGATCCCGCTGCTCGACGTCGACGACGCGGTCGCCGAGATCCGGCGGGCCAGCGCGGACGGGTTCGCCGCCGGCTTCCTGCCGACCCGCCCGCCGCTGGGCCGGCCGATCTGGAACGACGAGGAGTGGGACCCGATGTGGGCGGCGTTCGCCGAGACCGGCATGGTCATCGCCTTCCACATCGGTACCGAGCCCCACGATCCGACCGAGCGCACCGGCGTCCACTACCGTGGCCGCGGCGGCGCCGTGCTCAACTACGTCGAGACGACCTACGGCGGCCAGCGCGCCGTCACCCAGCTCATCGCCGCCGGTGCCCTCGACCGCCACCCCGAGCTGCGCGTCCTCGTCTCCGAGGGCGGCGCCACCTGGGGCCCGTTCATCGCCGACCGGATGGACGAGGGCTACCGCCAGCACAGCGCCGCCGTGCGCCCGGTGCTGTCCAGGCCGCCGTCGGAGTACCTGTTCGACCAGGTCTACGCGTCGTTCCAGCACGACGGGTCGGCCGTCGCCGCGCACGTGGCGATGGGCTGGCGCAACGTCCTGTGGGGCAGTGACTACCCGCACTTCGAGGGCACCTTCGGCCACACCCAGAAGACCCTGCACGAGCTGTTCGACGGCGTCGACCCGGTCGCCAGCGAACGCATCCGCATCGGCGCGTTCCACGAGCTCTTCCCGCACGTCCCCCTGCCGCCCGCGGCAGGCCGGAACCGATGACCTCGCTGACGCAGCCGCCCGGCAACGCCCAGCCCTCCAGCAACGCCCAGCCCGCCGGCAACGCGCAGCCCGCCGGCGTGGCGCTGCCCCCCGTCGAGCGGCTGCGACCCGGGCTGTGGAGCATTCCGGTGCCGCTGCCGACCGCCGGCCTGCGGCACGTGTTCGTGTACCTGTTCGAGACCGACGCCGGCGGTTACCTCGTCGACTCGGGCTGGGACACCGCCGAGGCGTTCGACGCGCTCGGCGCGGGTCTCGCCGTCGCCGGCTACCGGATCGGCGACATCCGTGGCGTCATGCCCACCCACATGCATCCGGACCACTATGGCCTCGCCGGCCGGATCCGGGCGGAATCCGGGGCCTGGGTGGCGCTGCACCCCGCGGACGCCGCGCTGCTCGACCAGTTCCCGGCCGAGCCGGCCGAGATGCTCGCCGGGATGAACCAGCTGCTGACGCGCGCCGGCGCGCCGGCCGGCGAGATCGAAGCGCTCAACCGGGTGGCGCTGCCACCGGGACCGCTGCCCGCGCCGGCGCTGCCCGACGTGCTGCTGGCGGACGGCGACCGACCCGACATCCCCGGCTGGGACCTGCGGGCGGTCTGGACCCCCGGGCACTCGCCCGGGCACCTGTGCTTCTGGGAGCCGGCCAACCGGGTCCTGCTCTCCGGCGACCACGTGCTGCCGCGGATCACCCCGAACATTCCGTTCTCGCCGGTCGGGGACGCGGACCCGCTCGGCGACTACCTGGCCTCGCTCGGCCGGCTCGACGACGCCGGCGCCTTCCCGGCCACCGAGGTGCTGCCGGCGCACGAGCACCGGTTCCCGGACCTGACCGGCCGGCTCGCCGCGCTACGCGACCACCACGACGAGCGGTTTGGCGAGGTCCTCACCGCCCTGCGCGGCACCGACGGCACCGCGACCGCCTGGGACGTCTGCCGCCAGATGACCTGGTCCCGCCCCTGGGATCGGATCGAGGGCTTCATGAAGCGCGCCGCCCTCGCCGAGGCGCTCGCCCACCTGCGTGCCCTGGAACGGCGGGGCCTCGTCCGCGAGGTCGACGGCGAGCCGCCCGCCTGGCACCTGCTCGCCGGCTGAGCACCCCGGCCCCCGCTGCCGGTGCGTCAGGGCTTGAACAGCCTGGTCGTCTCGATCACCGTGGCGTCCTTGACCGTCCCGTCGCCGGTGACCGTGCCGATCTGGGCCTCGGCCGAGCAGACGTTGGGCAGGATCGGGACGGCCCTGCCGTCGCAGGTGTAGGTCGTCCCGTCGCCGAGGAAGAGGGGGACGTTCTTCGCGGCCCGCAGCCGCGCGGTGATGACGGCGGGCGTCGGGTCGCCGGTGAAGCCGGTGAACAGGTTGACGAAGGACAGCAGCGTGATCGCACCGGAGGACTGGCCGACGCTCACGGCCGGGTCCGGGTCGATCTTCGGGTCGTAGGTCCTGGTGATCGCGCCGTAGAGGGTCGCGTCCGCGGTCGCCGCGTCGGTGCTCGCGGACGCGGTCATGACCGAGCCGGCGAGGATCGGCCGGTAGGCCTTCAGGGTGGTCGGATCGATGCAGGTGTTGATGATGTAACGCGGGAGGTCGAGGCCGAGCGTCTGGTAGGCCTGCAGCCAGGACGTGCAGAACGTCAGGTCGCCGACCATGCTGACCGCGTCCGCGCCACCGGAGACCGCCGCCTGCATCTGCGGCGTCATGTCGGCGGTCCCGACCGGTACCGCGACGGTCTGGAACCCGACGCCGGCGTTTCTGAAGACGATGCCGCCGATGCCGTTGACCGCCTGCAGGACGGCCGGCCCGTCGATGGCAAGCATCGCCATCTTCCTGACGCCATGGTCGTGGGCGTAGGCGGCGAATGCGGCCAGCCCCACCGAGAACCCGCCGGTCAGCGAGAACGCGCCCGGCCTGGTGAGCTCCTCGGTCGAGGTGCCGCTCAGCGACATGTACGGAATCTTCGCCTTGGTCAGCACCGGCACCACCGATGCGCCCTGCGCGGTGAACGTGCTGATGACGGCCGAGACATTTCGGTTGACCATCTGGTTGGCGCAGTCCTGGGTGCCGGCCGGCGTCTCGCCGCCCTGGCAGACGAACAGGGCGATCGGGCGGCCGGCGATACCGCCGCGGTACTGGTTGGCGTACTTCAGGGCCACCTGCAGGCCCTGCTCGACCCGCTGGAACTGCGCGGACAGCAGGCTGTCCGAGGCCGACGCGCTGATGAACCCGATCGTCACGGGTGCGCCGGTGGCCGGCTTCGGCGTGCCGAGGACCTCGGCGGCCGGGGTTGCGCCGGCGGCGCCGTGAGATCCGCCGCCGCTGTCACCGCCGCCGCTGTCAGCGCCGCCGCAGGCCGGGACGGCCAGCGACAGTGCCAGCACGCCACTGATCAGCCAGCCGCTGCGGCGAACCGTCCGTAACAGGCCCATAGGACCCTCCTGCCGGTTGCGCGGGGACGTGCGGCCTGCACCGTTCGTGCGTCGCCGGCCCGATCTCCGCTGGTTTGACGACTGTCCGTTTCGAAGGTCATCCGGCGCTTGTCGGTTCCACCGCCGTGTCGGCCGTGTCGGCCGTGTCGGCCGTGTCGGCCGAGCCGGCCGAGCCGGCCGAGCCGAGGTAGGCGACCTCGAGCGCGCTCGGGTCGTCGCGGAGCTGCGCGGCCCTGCCGGCGAGGGAGACGTCGCCGTGCACGAGGACCATGGCCGTGTCGGCGACGTCGAGCGCGAGGTGGACGTGCTGCTCGACGAGGACGATCGCGGTGCCGGTCTCGTCGGCGACCGTGCGGACCAGCGGCATGAGCTGCTCGACGATGATCGGGGCCAGGCCCATGCTCATCTCGTCGATGAGCAGTACCCGCGGCCCCTGCACCAGCGCCCGGGCGACCGCGAGCATCTGCTGCTCGCCGCCCGAGAGCATCCCGGCCCTGACCTTGGCCCGGATACGGAGCTGCGGGAACAGGTCGAGGACGCCGCTCACCGTCGCGCCGCCCCTGCGGGCGGCGATCGCGATGTTCTGCAGGGTGCTCAGGTTCGTGAACAGCGCCCGACTGTCCGGCACCAGCACCACGCCCGCGCGGTTCATGCGGCGGGCCGAGCCGGTCCGGACGTCCCTGCCGTCGACGGTGATCGAGCCGGCGGTCGGCGGGAGGAACCCCGCGAGGGTCAGCAACAGCGTGGTCTTGCCGGCGCCGTTCGGCCCCAGTACGGCCAGGATCTCGTTGCGGCCGAGGGCGATGCCGATGCCGCGGGCGACGGTGGTGCGCTGGTAGCCGACGCAGAGTCCCTCGCAGGTCAGCGCCACGCTCATGACGCCATCTCCGTCGCCGTGTGGGTGGAGGTCGCCGGGTGGTTCGAGGTCGCCGGGTGGGTGGAGGGCGCCGCGTGGGTCGAGCCGAGGTAGGCCTTGGCGACCTTGGGATTGGCCCGGATCTCCGGCGGGGGTCCGTCGGCGATCTGCCGGCCGAAGTCGAGGACGTGGATGGTGTCGCACAGGTCGAGGACGAAGCGCATGTCGTGGTCGACGAGCACGATCGTCACGCCGCGGTCGCGCACCGCCCGCAGCCGCACTGCCAGCCATGCGCTGTGTGTCGGGTCGAGCCCGGCGGCCGGTTCGTCCAGCAGTAGCACCCGCGGTCCGCTGGCCAGCGCGCGGGCGATCGAGACGAGCTGGCGTTGGCCCTGCGAGAGCTCGCCGACACCCCGGCCGCGCTCCTCCCACAGGCCGAGCGAGGTCAGCAGCTCGTCCAGCGACGGCGCACCTGGCCGGGCGGCGTGCTGGCCGGCCATCAGGTTTTCCTCGACGGTGAGGTCCTCGTAGAGGTCGAGTCCCTGGAAGGTGCGCGCGAGCCCGTGGCGGGCCCGGCGGTGCGGCGGCAGGCCGTCGAGCCGCTGCCCGGCCAGCGTGATCTCGCCGGCCGCCGCGGTGAACCCGCAGGCCGCGTCCATCATCGTGGTCTTGCCGGCGCCGTTCGGGCCGATCACGCCGACGATCGTCCCGGGCGCCACGTCGATCGTCACGTCGGACAGGGCCGTCACGCCGCCGTAGGTGACGCCGACGCCGGAGATCGACAGCCGCGCACCGGCGGGACGGCGCTCCGCGATCGGGGGCGCGCCCGCCGCGGCGGATGTCGGCGCGGGTGCCGGGGCGGCCGGGCCGGTGGACAGCCGGCGTCGGCGCCGTTTCTCGGCGGCCAGGTGCGCCGGGCCGACGATACCGTCCGGGCTGCGGATCACGACGCCGATGAGACCGAGGCCGCTGACGATGCCATACCACTCGCCGATGTCGATCGTCCGGGAGAGGAAGACGTAGAACACGCCGCCGATCCCGAGCGCCCCGGCGAGCAGCCCGCCGGACACCGAGGTGATCCCGGCCAGGAAGACGGTGGTGAAGACGCTCAGGCCGAGCAGTGCGCTGAACGAGGTGAACGTGACGGTGGTCTGCTTGTAGGCCGTCAGGCAGCCGGCGAGGCCGGCGATGAACGACGCGATCGCGAAGCCGAGCAGCTTCACCCGCACGACGCTGATCCCGGCCGCCGCGGCCGACCGCTCGTCCGCGCGGACCGCCAGCATCGCCGAGCCGAGCCTGCTGCGCCGCAGGTGGGCGACGCCGATGGCGACCGCGGCCAGCACGGCCAGGCACAGCAGCCCGAACTCCGGGCGCGGGAACGCCTTGCCGGTGCCGATCCCCAGGTCGAGGCCGAAGAGCGACGGGTTGGCGATCGGGGCGCCGCCGGTGCCGCCGTTGAGGTCGTTGTTGCGGAACCAGATCGCCTCCAGCGCGACGGCCAGCGTCAGCGTGACCACCGCGACCAGCATGCCGCGGATCCGCAGCGCCGGCAGGCCGGCCAGCACGCCGATGGCGGCGGCGCCGAGCGCGGCCAGGATCGGCGAGATCGGGAACGGGATGTGCCAGGCATGGCTGACGGTCGAGAGCAGGAATCCGGCGGCGCCGGCCAGCGTGAGCTGGGCAAGTGAGATCTGGCCGACGTAGCCGGTCACCACCACCAGCGAGAGCGCGAGCACACCAGCGATGAACGTCTCCATCAGCGCGCCGCGGTAGCTGTCGTTCGCCACGTAGATCGCCACGACGGCGAGTGGCACGAGCACGACGGCGGGCTTCCAGGCCGAGTGCGGGCGCGGCGCGCGGCCCAGCGTCCGCTCCAGGAGCATGCCGCGGGTCGGCAGCGGCCGGCCCTGGATGACCAGCACGGCGAGCACGATCACCAGCGGGATCAGCTCGGCGACGCCGCTGCTGGGGAACCAGTCGGCCCGGGTCTGCAGGTAGACCGCCTCGGACTGCAGCGCGCCGATGCCGATGCCGCCGAGGACGGCGGGCGCGAGCAGCGAGAACCGCCCGAGCACGGCGGCGGCCAGGGCCGGGACGATGAACAGCGTGTACGTCCCGGGCACCAGCGGGACCAGCGGGGCGATCAGGATGCCGGCGATGCCCGCGACGGCGGCGCTGATCGCCCAGTTGGCCAGCGCGAGCAGGTCCGGTGACAGGCCGCTGACGAGCGCGCCGACCTCGGTCTCGGCGGCGGCGCGGGTGGCGGTGCCGAACCTGGTGAAGCGATAGATCGCGGCCAGCGCGGCGGCGATCAGCACGATGATGGCGACGAACCAGAACCGGTCGGAGAGCAGCCGCAGGCCGCCCGCGTGCCAGGTGTGGCGAGGCAGGATCGGCTCGACCAGGATCTGGTCGCCACCCACCTGCATGGTGATGATGCCGGTGAACAGGCCCATGATCCCGAGCGAGGCGACCGCCTTGGCCACGGCCAGGTGCGCCCGCAGCGGGCGGAACACCAGCAGGTAGAGGAGCACCCCGAGCACGGCCTCGTACAGGACCGTGATGACGATCGCCGGCCAGAGCCCGACCGGCCCGGACAGTCCGATCGTCTCCGGCAGCCCGGGAACCGGCACCAGGATCTTCCCGTCGCGCAACAGGGCGTAGGTGTACGCCGCGTGCAACGACAGGGCGCCCGTGCCGAAGTTGAGTACCCCCGAGCTTCGGTAGGTCACGACGAGTGCCAACGCCAGGGCGGCGAACACGGCGCCGTTCCCCAGACCCAGGAGGACGAAGTTCAGATGATTTACCACGCTCGCTCCACCGGTTCGGACGATCGGGCAAGGTAGCTCAGTGACGTCCGTCACTTGCAGCTCGGAGGAACCATAGCATTATCCGACTAATGATTGACGTATTTCTGGGTGTGGGTGTGGGTGTGGGTGTGGGGGCGGCGGTACCGGCCGCATCGGGCCCGCGGACGCCGTCGCGCGGGGCTCCGATCCCGGAGCCCTACGGGAGCTGCCAGGTGGGCGACGAGGTCTGGTGCCTCGCGTGCATCGAGCGACCCCGCATCCGGTCCGGCCGAGGGAATCGCGGGGACTTTCCCGGTCGTTCCCGCGCGAAGCGTCACGCATCGTGTAATTGGTGAGGTCGCTGCGTGACATCATGGTGGATGTGACCGACGACGCACTGTCCGCTTTCGGCCTCCGCCCGCCCGCCGAGGCCGAGGCGGACCGCCTGTCGGCTACCTTCGCCTACCTGGTGCAGGTCAGCTCGGATGGCGGCCGGTGGATGGCCGACCGGACGGAGCCCTCGGGTGGCTTCGAGCACAGCCCGGGTACCGCGGCGCAGGTCGCCCGGCAGGTCCTGCATCGCCGTTTCGTCCAGTTGCGGGCCGACGAGGACGCCCGATGGCGTGACCTGTGGTTCCGCGCCGACGTCTGGTCCCTCGACCAGCCCGCCGGCCCGGACCGCGCCGATCCGGACCGCGCCGACCCGGACGGCGCCGACCGGCCGGGCCCACCGGCGGTTCTGGCCGGCTGGGCGCTGTCGGGACGCCATCTGCAGACCCGCGGGATCACCCCGGACGCCGTGGAGGTGCGCACTCCCGCCCAGGTCCGTCGGGAGGTCGGCCGCTGACCGGCCCCCGCTGCTGCTGACCGGCCCCGGACGGCGTCGGCGTGTCGGCGTGTTCGGCGGGGCAGCCGGCGGTGTCAGGTGGGCAGGTAGCCGGGCAGGCCGCCCGGGCGCCGGCGGCGGCGCAGGACGGCGCGGCGCGACCCGTCCGGGAACAGCCGCAGGCGGTCCAGCTCCCAGTCGCCGAACTCGGCGTGCATCGTCAGGATCTGCACGGCCGCCCGGCGATCGGTACCCGGCGGCATGTACAGCTTCTGGTATTCCAGCTCGACTCCAGCCAAAGCGACCTGACCTCGACGTGGCGAACGGTGGGACGGCGAACGGTGGGACGGCGAACGGTGGGACGGCGAACGGTGGGACCGTGGCGGACGATCGGGAGGCGGCGGGCGGTGAGATGCGCGCAGGAGATACTCCGTCGCGGCCGGGGGCAGGACCACCGCGCGGTCCCACTACGTTAACTGTCCGGCTACCTCCGGCAAACGTCCGCGGCGCGGCGCGGGCCCGATTGTTGCGGGTTCCTACTCGGAGCGCATGTCGTTGGGCGAGCAATGGGTGCTCCGCAGAAGCTCCCTGTTCAACGGGGTCCGCCCGACAGCGCGGCGCGGTTCCGCGGAACACCTTGATCGCCGACACCGCGCGCCAGGACCCGGTCCCAGTCACCAGACAAGCTTGCCCGAACCCGGCTCAACCCGCGCCCACCCAACCCGAGTTCCGACCCGACCCGACCCGACCGATTGCGGCACCTTTTGCATGCTCTGGGTCCCGAGACCGTACACATCGCACCGCAATGCCTCCCCTGCACTGCACCCGGCCGTCGCCGGTGAGCTTGTGGGCTGAGACTCGACGGTGGGGTGGACACGACACCAGAACCGATACTCGACCAGGATCGTCCACGACCCGGAGTGGAGAGGAACTTGCTCGTCCGGGCGCGCGGCGCGGTTCCGCGGAACACCTTGATCAACGAGGCGGGTGTCGGGCAACGGCCGGAGTCCGGGAGCGACAGGAGATTGCGCGGAACACCGTGATCGAGAAAGGGTGGGCGGGCCTCAGGGGACGTAGGAGAGGGCGAAGGCCAGCGTGGCGTAGAGCGTCATCGCGGCGGTCGAGGCGACGAGGGCGAACGTGAAGACCTCCCGGCGGGCGGTGACCAGCGCCGCGACCAGGAGGAACGGGAAGGCGCCGTAGACGTAGCGTTCCGCCGAGTCGAGGTTGCTGCCGGTCAGCACGGCCGCGAGTACCAGCGCACTCCACAGGACGTAGGAGACCGGCAACCGCCGGGCCATCACCACCAGCGCTACCAGGGCGAGCAGCAGCCACGGCACGTGCAGTCCGGTGCCCAGCTCGCCGGAGAAGGCCCCGCGGGCGGCGTGCCACAGCACCGCCACCGGGTTACCGGTGCTGCCGTGGCGGGCCTCGTCGCGCTGGAGGGTGAACGGCGCCAGGCCGTCGCCGTAGGTCCGGGCCGACCAGAGCACGTAGATCGCGGCGCCGGCCGGTGCCGCGAGCACCGCCATCAGGCGACGTAGCAGGTCCCGCCGACCGATACCGCCCGCGAACGTGGGCCGGGCGGGCCCGCCAGCCGCGGCGGTCGGCCCCGCCCCACTCGCC
>NZ_JAMQQF010000159.1 GCF_023716945.1 Frankia sp. AiPs1
GGCTCGGCCCGGACCGCCTCGACGGCGGCGGTGTCGACGTCGTCCAGCGGGACCGCCGGGTCCGGCCCGGTCAGGTCGAGCGGCAGCGCCGCCGCCGGCCCACGCTCCCCCGCTGCGGCGGAACGGAAGGTCCAGGCACTCGGCACCCGTTCGCCGGTCGGCAGCGCGTCCAGCACTCCCTCGGCATCGCCGTCACCGTCGACCACGCCGTCGCCGTCGCCATCGCCATCGCCATCGCCATCGCCCGCATCATTGCCCGTGCCGTCCCCTCTTCTGGCGGCGGTCAGCTCCTCCCGGGCCAGCAGGATCTCCTCGCCGCCGAGGCTGAGCTGGCCGGCGCTCACCGTGAACGCGACCGCCCGCGCCAGGTCGAGGCGCCGCCCCGCGGCGAGCCAGTCCCGCGCCTGGCTGACCAGAGCGTCCGGCAGGTAGCCGGCGAGACCGAGCAGCGCCCGATGCCAGGCGTCGATCATCGCCGCGTCGTCCTGAACGCTGATCACCGTCGCCTCGGCGGCCACCGTCACCTCACCGGCCTCGGCGGCGTCCACGCTTCCCACGTCGGTCATCTCGCCTCCCCGCCTGCGTGAACCGTGCTCGCCGGACCGCGCCGGCCGCCGCGGCCACGACGGCCGGCGCAGCCCCTGTCGGGAACACGGCGGGCGGGGGCCGGACGGTTCAGCGAGGCCCTACCGCTGATCCGCGGGCCCGTCCTGCGGGCGGGGCGGCACGATCAGCTCAAGGTTCCCGGTGGCGTACCGACCGTGCTCCGGGACCGCGTTCTGCAACATCATATTGACCGATTGCGACAGGGACAGGATGTCGAACCTGGCGTTCGGACGGATCAGGACGAACCGCAGGCCGAACGCGGCGGCCAGCCGCTCCGCGTCCCGGACGAAGACCCGGTACTGGTCCTCGTCCGTCGGCGGCTCCGTGCGCAGCACCACCACCTCGAACGGCCGGTGCCGGGCCGCCTGGGCCGCGGTGACGACCGCGTCCACCCCGACCTCGTCGATCCCGCGGGCACTGCCGTCCCCGAATCCCACGCCGAGACGGCCGTCCGGCAACAGCGGCAGATCAAGCAGGAAGGCCTCGGACGGGTACATCTGCTCGCCGATCCCGTACCCGTACTGGGATCGGAACTCCGCCATGTCGGTGGTGGGGGCAGCCAGCCCGTTGTCGGTCATCCGCAGCCACGTGGGGGCGTTCGCCGGCCACAGCCGACCGACCGGGTCGGTCACCAACGGGACCGGCCGACCGGCGGGCGCATACGCCATCTCCCAGGGCTGGTTGACGTACTCGACGGCCAGGTAGTCGCCGACCCGCTCGACGGCGACCCCAGCGGGCGGCACGAACACGAAGACCTCCGCGGCGGCGCCGACCTGCTGCCAGGCCTGCCAGGTGAGCAGGTCGTGGGACTCGTCGTCCGGCCGGTTCTCGGCCACCGCCAGGGGCTGGCCCGGCCGCCACCCGTGACCGGCCAGATAGGCGGGCAGCTGCGTCGGCGTCAGGGCGTGAGACGTCCCGTCCAGTCGCTCGATCACGAACTCGGGTGCGCCGGTGTCACCGCGCCGGACGGTGAACCCCCGCACCTCGTAGACCTCGGGCCGCGCGGCGAGCTGCTCGCTACGCAGGACAGCGGACGGGTAGGCGGCGGCGTCCGCCCCGGTCAGACCCGTGCTCGTACGAACCACCGAGTCGTCGGGACGCAGCCGCGCCACGCCGTCCTCGGACACCCATCTGCTCATTCCCCGCTCCGCCAGCGGCCCCAGTACCTCCCACCACGTCGGCCGGTCCTGGATGTCCACCGCCCGCGGACCCGACGGGCCGAGGCGAGTTCGACTGGCCTCGCCGGAGACCAGCACCTCCACCTCTGCCTCCGCGGCGAAACGGCGCAGCATCTGGTCCGATCGACCCGGCCCCCCGGGGCTCCAGACCCGAAGGTCCACGTACCTCCGAGAGTCTCTCGACCAGCCCCCCAGCGCCAGGTAGTCCGCAAAGGTGGGAGAGGGGTACCGGTTGCTGAAACCCGCCATGCCCTCGTCCTGGAAACGTGTCACCTGGCCGCCGCTCACCACTGCGATGCCGTCGCCCTCACGTGGCAGAATCATCTCGAAGAGGCCGTCCCTCCTCCGAGCCACCTGCTGTAGAGCAGGAAGCGCATCCAGGTAGGACGGCAGCGTCGCCGACGCCATCCCGGTGGCCCAGACCACCGGCTCCGACACAGCACCCGGCTCCAGGTGGCCAGACGGCGTGGCCGCCAGCCACAGCGGCGGTGTCACCGCGCCTCGCCCCGCGCTTCTGGAGGGCCGCACCGACTGCCAGCCGGGCCCCAGCCCGGCGCGGGAGAACAGCCGGCCGCCGTCCACCCCCTGCTCGGCGCCCACCGTCGGCAGCCAGAGCTCCGTGCGCAGTTCCAGGACCAGATCCTGCGCCTGCCTGCGCAACGCCTCGGTCCGCGGCGTCGCCTCGGCCAGGTCGGCCCACCAGTGCGGCGACCCCATCGGCGCCCCGTCCGACGCCCACACCTGCACCGGCCCGCCCCGCCAGCCCGCCGCCGCCAGCATCCCACGCAGCACATCCGAGGTCAGCGGCACCGGCTCACCGCCGGTGCGCGCAACGACCGCCAGCACGCCGTCCTGCGTCCGCGGCAGGAACACCGACGTCACGTGCGGCTGGCCCACCAACCCGGCCGCCAGTGCCTCCATCCCCTCCGCGACCACCAGCCCACGGTCCCGATCGACCCGAACGGCGAAGTCCGCGATCGGCGCCGTCGTTCCCGGGCTCGACGGGTCACCGCCCCGGACCTCGGCCGGGCCGGTTCCCGTGGCCGGACCGTTCGCCAGGGCCTGGTAGTGATCAATCCCGTTGTACTGCACGCGCACGCTCGCCCGCGGCTGCCCGTCCGGCAGCGACGGGTGAAGATGATTGCTCCGCGCCAGGCGGCCCGCTCCCGTCGTCACGACCACCACGTCCAGGTCGGTCGCCTGGGCCACGATCTGCGGAACCGCGTCGAAGAACGGCGTGTGCCACCAGGCGGGATCACGGATCGCACGGGCGACCAGGTCACTCACCCGCATCCCGACGAACTCGCTCGGCCGCCCCAGCCGTCTCAGCAGCGGCGACCTCCGCAGGAGGTTGTTCCACTCGACACCCGTCGGATTCTGGTTGACCGCCGTCTCCAGTTCGGCGAGCAGATGGGCCGGCTCACCCCGGCCCAGGTTCGGGGCCGACCGCGTCAGGACCGCGCGCAGCCCGTTAAGGCCCAGGTTGCGGGCCAGCTCCCGCACCATCAACCCGGGGCCGCCGCCTCTCTCCGGCAGGTCAAGACTGTCACGCATCTGCGATCCCGCCGGCCCGGTGAACCACGCGGCCGCATGGTCACGGAGCTGGTCCAGCGTCATCCCCGCGATCGGCGAACCCGGCGCCTGATCCTGAGCACCCACGATCACCGACGCGAAGTAACACAGGCCGTTCCTGGGAACCTGAAGAACCTGGAAATCCCGGCCCTCGGCCCGGACACCACCCACCACCGGACCAGCCACCACCGGACCAGCCGCCGGAGAGCTCGGCGCCGGAGAACCCGTCACCGGGCCTGGCCGCCCGGCCGCGGCGGCGGACGCGACCGCCGGCGCGGGTGGTCGAGCGGCCTGGGACGTCGGCACGGGACCGGTCGACTCCGCGGACGGGGTGTGAGGGGACGGGGTGTGAGGGGACGGGGTGTAGGAGGGAGGCGCCCACACCCGGGCCAGGCGGTCCCGAACAATCCGCCGGGCCCGCTCGACCGACTGGCGGACAGTCTCCGGCGCCGGCTCCCGCGGCATCGGATACCGCACCGGCTCGACGGTAGAGTCCCGCCCCAGCGGCTCAACCGCGTGATAGAGGTTCAGCGTCGTGTCCGGGTCGGGGTGCTCGTACACCCACACCGTCCCGGCCGCGGCGTCCTGCTCGGCACCGGCATCGGAGACCCGGTTCACCCGGACGCCCAACAGTCTCGGCACCGCCTCCGGGTCGAACAGCGCGACCAGCCCGCCGTCGTACGGCCTGCCCTGTTGCAACGCCAGGGCCAGCGTTTCCGCCGCCGACGGCACCCGCCCCAGCGACGGCGCCTGACTGCGCACCGCCGCGACCGCCGCGAGCCGACGCCGCCCCCGCGGGGACACCGACGGCAGCGCCGCCACCTGGTCCCACATCGGATGATCCGGGGCCTGCGCCAGGGCCCGGCGCACCACGTCCCGCGGCGCCGCTGTGTCCCGATCCTGACCGGGAACCAGCAGACCCACCTCGTCGTCGTCGAGGAGATCAGCCACCACATCGGCACCGGTCCGCCCCTGCGGCCCGCCCGAGCCCGCCACGGGCGAGCCGAGCAGGAAGATCCCGAGCTCCGTGCTGATCGCATCGGCCACCGGCCCCGGCGCGGCCACCAGCAGCCGATGCAACTCGGCCAGATCGGACTGGGGGTGCTGCGTCGCCGCGCCGTGCAGAACCGCGGCGATCAGACCCTCCTCGTCATGCGGAATGCCGTTCGACACCGGCACCACTCGCCCATGCCCGGCCGGCCCCAACCGGAGGATGGTCCCCGGTCCCTGATAGGGCGGAGCCTCCCGCGCCAGCTCCCCGGGCCGCTCGATGGGAAGGTCCAGCAGATGGTGGGTCACCTCGCCGATGAACCGGTCGACCCGCGCCTCGTAGTCCTCCGTTCGGGAGTCACCGGGCGGGACCGCAATGATGGAGATGGTCTCCTGGAAATCAAACCCGATCCGTTCCATCTCGGCCCGGAGCAGGCGCGCCAGTGCTCGCGGGGTGACCGGCTCGAAGCCGTCCGAGCTGCCGCGCAGTGCCAGCCGGCCGTCCTCCATGCTGCCGACGAGCACCGGGAACTCGCCGCGGGCCCGCGCTTCGTCGATCTGTCGGCGCAGATCGCGGGCCACGACCGACGTGGCCGAGTTCACCTGCGTCGACCAGAGGTTCATCCCACCCGCGACGGAGCCTGAGACCAGCGGAACCCAGCGCAGGCGAGCGGCCCGCTGCCAGCCGCTGCGGCCGCTGAGGTCCGGGTGGTCCCAATGAGTGGAGTTCACCGGCAGACCAAGCTCGGCGCGCAGCAGCGCGGCGTAGCCGGTGCTGCGCGGTCGGGGTGACCGCGCACCGGGTGGCTCCGACAGGCCCCCGGCACCGAGGTAGACCTGACCGGCGAAGCCGCGCGGCGCGTGGGCCAGCACGACCGCGGCCAACTGCTCGGGCGGAACACGCAACGGGCCCACCGACGCATGGTGACCGAGCACGGCCTCGGCCCGGCCCTCGGCCAGCACCAGAAACCCGCCCGGAATCCGCGGAGGTTGATCGTCGGTCGGCCGGCCGGTCAGATCGACTCCGTAGACCCCCTGGTCGTCGATCAACGGGACGACCAGGAGATCCGCGATCGACGCCCCGGCCAGATACCACTCCGACGCGTCGTACTCCGCCAGCTCGAAGGTGTGGTCGAGAGGCACCAGGACACCCGTCGCACTGTCCCGGACATACCTCGACGGTGGCGGATTCGGTGACGACGATCCGGGCCCACTCCCACCCACCCGCTCCCACCGGGGAGCGACGAGATCCCGCCGGTCCGGCCGGTAGGTCGCGTCGTGGCCGATGTACACCGGCTGACCACCGAGCGCCGCGGAGATCTGCTCACCAAGAAGGCGCAGCGGCGCCTCGTTCTGGTCCATGCGGGTCGCGACCAGCCGGACCGGCGAGTCCGGACGGAAATCCTGGCCAGGCTCCTTGAAGGACGCGCGCAGAAAGGCCACGACCTCGTCGGCCTGGAGCGGCACCAAGTCGTCCATCCGCCAGGACACCTCGCCCGACGGCACCGTGTGCACCACCAGCAGCGGCAGAGCGCCGGCCGAGACCGGCATCGCCTCCAGCGATTCATGCCATTCCGCCAGGGTCCATGCGTACTCGCCGCGGGCATTCGTTCCGAAGATCAGAGCACCGGCCTCGTACCACACCACGCCGCGATCCGAGGAGTCCTCGACGAGCTGGCCGTCAGCAGCGACCCGCAGGAAGCCCGGCAACTCCTCGGACACGTCGGGCGCGGGCGGCATGACAATCGTCAGCCCCGGCCGCTCAGGGCCGTTCCCAGGAGGTCGCGCCGCCCTGTTTCGTCTCCGCAGTGGTGGACCGCCCGGCACCTCGTGCGGCGCGAACGGGTCCGTCCCACGAGGGACATGCGCCACCGGTCGACCGAAGGCCTCGGCGAGTCGTCCGATCTCGCTCTGGAAGACCCGGTACGCCGATTCCTCGACGGGTGGAACCGTCCAGAGCACCACCGTCCCGATCGGTCCGCCTCCCGCCGCCCTCGCGGCGTCGACCACCGCCTGCATGCCGATCTCCTCGACCGAACGCACGTCGCCGTTCCCGAACGTCACACCGAGACGACCATCCGGCAACAGGGGGAGATCAAGCGGAAACGCGCCGGACGAATATCCCAGCGAAGCGGCCGTGTAGCGTTCGATGTTCGACCGGACCATCTGCTCGTCGGGGGACGCCAGACCACCGGCGACCATCCTCAACCACACCGGGGCCTGCGGCGGCGACACGTGCCCCAGCGCGTCGGTAACCACGGGCACCGTGCCGTCGGTCGGTGCCTGCAGGACCTCCCCGGTCCCGCGCCCCTCTCCGGCCGGGCCCCCGTCGGCTTCCGGCTCCGCGAGCGGATCGACGTCCCGGGTCACGTCGAAGGGCTCACCGGTGCCATCGAGGGTCTCGGCGCCAGGGAACATGACGGCGCCCGACCGCGGGACGGCCCTCCCGTCGACCGACTCCCATCTGTGCACGCCGAGATCCACGTAGGGGCCGGAGATCCGCCACTGCGTCGGCTCCCCGTCGGCGCCGATCGCCCGCGGGCCGCCGCCCGCGGCGTCGAACGCGCCGTGACTGTTCTCGTCGAGCACCAGTACCTCGGTGCGGATGACCCGGCGCAGAATCCGCTCCGATCGGCCCGGACCACCCGCCGTCCACAGCCTTACCGCCCGCTGATCGTAATCGCGCTGCCAGCCGGCCGATCGCAGGAATGCAAAGAACCAGGATCTCGGGTCGCCGTAATCGGACCTTTCCGCGTCCTCGCTGTCGCTGTCGTCGTCACGTCTACCCTCCTGGTCCTCCCAGAATATGCGCGCCTCTCCGTACCTTCCGATGACCCCGATGCCGCCCTCGAGTGCAGGAAGCACCAGCTCGACAATCCCGGTGTTCCACTGATCCAGGGCCCGCAGAAACGGCAACTGATCAAGATAGTCCGGCAACGTCAACGACGCGGCACCGTTGGCCAGGATCACCGGCCCTCGCACGTCACCCGGGGTCAGGAAACCATCCGGCGCGGATTCCAGCCATTGCGGTGGGGTAAGCCGACGGTTGCCGGGATTAACGTACGGTAGCACCGCGATCCAGGGCCTGTGATCAGCCGATGCCGTGAGCTGGCCGTTCACCACCCGTTGTGGGACACCGTCCCTCGGTAGCCAGATCTCCGTTCTCAGGTCCCTGGCCAGGCGCTGTAGCTGCGAGGTCAGCGCCTGGGTCTCCTCGGACTCGTCCAAAGCATCGTCGGAAGCATCGGCATTCGGCGCCGACTCGCTTGGTGCCCACACCTGCACCGGACCGCCCCGCCAACCCGCCGCCGTCAACATCCGCTCCAGCACCTCACTCGTCACCGGAGTCAGCCGGCCACCTGCCCGCGGCGCAACACCCAGCTCGCCGAGCCTCGTCCGCCGCAGGAACAGCGACGTCACATGCGGCTGGCCCACCAGCCCTTCCGCCAACCCCTCCATCCCCTCCGCGACCACCAGCCCCCGCTCCGGATCAAACCGAACCGCGAGATCGGCGATCTCCGTCACGACTTCGTCGGCGTCGGCGTCGGAATCGGAGTCGGAATCGGAGTCGGCGGCGGCCTCGGCCGGCCGGATCGAACCGGCCGGCGCCGCGACCGGGGCACCCACCATGGCCTGGTGGTGATCGATGCCGTTGTACCGCACGTACACGCTGGCCCGCGGGGTCCCCGCCGACGAGGGATGCAGATGGTTCGTCTCCACCTGGCCGGCACGCCCGGTCCGCACGGTCACCACGTCCAGGTCGGTCGCCACCGCGACGATCTCCGGGACCCGGTCGAAGAACGGCGTGTGCCACCAGGCGGGATCCCGGACCGACCGCGCGACAAGATCACTCACGCTCGATCCGGCGAGCTGTCCCCGCCGGCCGATGCCCGCCAGCGCCGGCGAGATCCGCAGCAGACGATTCCACTGCGCACCGGTCGGATCGGCGGCCACGTCCCGCTCCAACTCGCGAAGGAGATGGCCCGCCTCACCGCGACCCCACTGCGGCGCGGACTCGCCCACCACGAACCGCAGCCCGTCCAGGCCCAGGCCGCGGGACAGCTCGCGCACCATCGACGCCGGGCCCCCACCCAGCTCCGGCCGGTCGAGGGCGTTGCGCAGCTCCTGCCCCGCGGGCCCGGTGAACCATGCGTCCACGCGGGAGACCAGGTCCGCCACCGTCATGGCGGCCACCGGTGAGTCCGATGCCTGGTCCCGGGCACCGACGATCACCGAGATGAAATAGCAGCGACCGTCGCCAGGAACCTCCAGAACCTGGAAATCGCGACCGTCGACCCGCACCGAGCCGATCACTGGACCGGCGGACGGATCCAGCCGTCCGGCCGCAGGGTCCGGGCGAGCCGCGGAGTCCGCTGGCCGGATCCCGTCGGGGAGTCGAGCCGGGTCCGACGGGTCGGTCGAGGTGCTGGGCGGGTCCACCGGCGTGGGGTAGGGCGGCGGGGTCCACAAGCGGGTCAGTCGCTCCCGCAGAATCCGCCGGGCCCCGTCCACCGCGTCCTGAACGGCGGCCTCCGATGCGGGTGGATTCGTGTCCCCCAGCGGCGGGAGCGTCGAGTCCTGTCCCAGCGACTCCACCGCGTGATACCGGTTCAACGCCGTGTCCCAGTCGGGATGCTCGTACACCCGCACCGCATCCGCCGGCCCGTCCCCGGCCGCGCTGGAACCGGAACCGGTGGGCCCGGCGGACACCCACTGCACTGTGACACCCAGCAGCTCGGAAACCGCGTCCCGGCCGAACACCGCCAGCAGGCCGCCTTCATACGGCCCGATCCCCCGCAACGCCGTCGCCAGCATCTCCCCCGCCGACGGCACCCGCCCCAACCCCCGCGCCATGTCCCGCACCGCCGCCGCCACCTCGGCCCGGCGGCGCCCCCGCGGCGACCCGGACGACAAACCCGCCACCCGATCCCACATCGGGTGATCCGGCCCCGTGGCCAGCGCCTCCCCGACGATGTCGCGCAGCTCCCGGCCGTCGCCCTCCAGGACGTCGACCAGCAGCTCCATCTCGTCGTCGGACAGCAGATCAACAACGGTGTTGGTCGCCGGACCGGCACCGAACCCACCGCCACCAGCAGCCAGCGCCGCCGGCACGACTCCAGCAAGCTCCGCCCGAACCGTCCGGGCGACCGGTCCCGGCGCCGAGCGCAGCAGCGTGTACAGGTCCGCCAGCTCGGACCCTGGTTGCTGCGAGGCCGCACTCTGTAGAAGGGCCGTGAGCAGACCCTCCTCATCATTTGGAACGGCACTCGGCACCGGCACCACCCGCCCGTGCCCGGCCGACCCCAACCGCAGGACATTCCCCGGCCCCGCATACGGCGGCGTTTCCCGGACCAGCTCGGTTCCCACCTCGGGCGGTACGAGCTGAAGCTGGAAGTGCACCTCGCGCAGAAAGCGGCTCAGCCGGTCCTCGTAGCCAGCCTGACGGGGTTCGCCGCTGGTCTCCTCGGGGACGATCGTGACGAATCTGCTGGGAAGGCCGCGCGCCGCCTCCCTGGCCAGGGTGAGCTGGATGTGGCGGGCGAGGCGGCTCGGTGTCGTCGGCTCGAACCCGCGCTCGGTGAGCACGGCCGCCCGGCCGTCGGTCGTGGTGGCGACGACGACGGGCAGAGATCCGTTCTGCGCGGCCTGCTCCCCCTCCTCGACCAGCGGGGCGCCGACCACGGCCGGCCCGGCGAAATTCAGGGCGACGTGGGAACCGACGGCGACTATCTCACCCTGTGGGGGCGGTGGGGCCTCGTGCCAGACACCGTCCTCGGTGTACTCCGGCTCCCGCTGGTGGGTCGCGTACACGGGTACGCCGAGCTCGGCGCGCAACGACGCGGCGTACCCCAGGTTCCCGGGCCTGGGCACGTTCGCTCCTGGAGCCTGTTCCAGGACGCCGACGCCCAGATGGACCGGCCCGGCGAAGCCCCGCGGCGCGTGCGCCAACACGATCGCGGCCAACTGATCCGGCGGAATCCGCACCCCACCGAGCGAAGAATGCTGGCCCAGCACGACATCCAGATCACCGTCGGCCACCACCACGAACCCGCCGGGACGCCGCTGTGGCCTGTTCGGCGATGCCGGCGCCTCGGATCGCGGTGCGGCGAGAGTGTCGGGCTCGCCGGGCAGGCTGACCCCGGGCGGCGGCCGGTCGTCGGACAACCGACCGGTCAGGTCGACGCCGAAGATCCCCTGCTCGTCGATCAACGGCACCACCAGGAGATCCGCGACCGACGCCCCCGCCAGATACCACTCCGACGTCTCCGACCCCGAGGGCTCGAATTCGTGATCGAGGGCAACCAGCGCACCCGTCAGGCTGTCCCGGACGTGCTCCAACGTCGGCGCGTCGGGCCCCTCGGCGGACGCGGCCCCGGTCGACGCGACGACGGGAACCCACCTCGGCGCGGCGACGTCCTCCAACTCCGGAACATGGGTGGCGTCATGGCCGACGTACACCGGCTGGCCGCCGAGCAGCGCCGAGATCTCCTCCGCCAGTGCCTCAAGGGGACCCTCGTTCTGTGCCATCCGGGTGGAGACCAGGCGGATCGGCGAGGCCGGCCGCGGGGATCCGTCCGCCTGCCTGAAGGCCCCGTTCAGGGCGTCGACCACCTCCTGCGCCGTCAGCGGCACCGGCCGGTCGGACTGCCACGACGGCTCGCCCGTCGCCAGCGTGTTCACCACCACCAGCGGCAGGGCGCCGGCGACCGCCGGCATGCTGAGCAGCGGGCTGTGCCAGCCCTCCAGGACCGCCCGGACCTGCTCATCATCGCTGTAGGCGCCGAACAGCAGGGCGCCGCCCTCGTACGCCATGATGTCGCGATCGTTGGTGGCGACGAGCCGACCGTCGTCAGCGAGGGTCAGATAGCCCGGGAGCCCCGCCCCATCGCCCGGAGCCATGATCTCCAGCTCCGGGGGGTCGGCCTGGGCACTCTCGCCGGCGGCATTCGCCGCCGGCATCCAGCTCCCCGGCGCGGCATGCCTCGCGAACGGGTCGACCCCGCGGCGGGCCCGGACGACCGGAGTGCCGAAGGCGGCCGCGAGCAGCTCGGTGTCGCGGGCGAAGGCCTCGAACTCGGCCTCGCCGGCCGGCGGCGTCGTCCACAGCACCACCGTCCCGAACGGCTCGCGTCGTGCGTCCTGCGCGGCGGCGGCGACCACGTTCGCCCCCACCTCCGCCAGGGGACGCACCGTGCCATCCCCGAACGCCACGCCGAGACGGCCGTCCGGCAGGCGGGGAAGATCGAGCGGGAACGCGCCCACCGGATAGCCAAGGATCGGGTACTGGTACAGCGGCCCGTTCTCCTGGAGGAGATCGCTGTCGGGCGCCGCCAGTCCATCGCTGTCCATCGCGAGCCAGGCCGGGGCGTCCGGTGCCCACAGCCGCCCCGCCGGATCGGTCACCAGCGCGGCCGGCCGGTCCGCCGCTTCGTGCACGACCTCCCACCGACCGGGCGCTGCGACGCCCCAGTGACGGCCGATGGGGCCCACG